>DATJOY010000066.1:0-48175 GCA_035506695.1 Dissulfurispiraceae bacterium | reverse complement strand
AGAAGGGGCATGAGTCAAGGCGTTCAAATGCCCTGATTTGCCAAAGCGTCGTAATTCTGATATTCTTTTTATAAAATAACGTCGCCGGGAGGCCTTTTTATGAGACCGCATTCTCCCCTACACACTATTTACCTCACGAGTTTTACGTGCTGAAACTTCGGGCCGGCATTGTTGAGCTTTATAAAAAGGTGGCTTCGGCCATCCCAACCGATGTAGAAGACGCTCTCAAAAAGGCTTACGAGGCTGAAACCGCACCCAATGTAAAAGAGTCGGTCGGGACAATTCTGAAAGAGATTACAACTGCCCGGAAGATGGTGCGGCCTCTCTGTCTTGATACAGGCATACCATTCTTTTTCGTTTGGGTCCCAAGGGGTCTCAACCAACTGCTTGTTCGCGAGACAATCATCGATGCCACCCGTATTGCAACCAAAAAGGTGCCTCTGAGCCCGAATGCCGTGGACATACTTACAGGTGTAAACAGCGGCGACAACACCGGGCTCTACTTCCCGCTCATTCACATGGAAGAAACCGAAAAAAGTTCTCTTACTGTTGACCTCCTGCTTCAGGGTTCGGAATGCGAGAACCTCGGATGCACATATAAACTCCCGGTTCGATTGATTTCAGGCAGCGGGGAGTCCGGGGAATTTGTAGCCGGGCGCGATTTCGAAGGAGTAAAAAAATGTGTTCTTGATGCCGTAGCCAAAACGGAGGGAAGGGGCTGCCCTCCTTATACAATTGGGATTGCCATCGGTGGAGCCAGGGACCAGGCAGCATTTCTCTCCCGCCGGCAGCTTGCAGGCAGAATCGACGTAAAGCACCCGGATGAGCGCCTTGCAACCCTTGAGGCTGATATATTGAGAGAAGTAAATGAAGCAGGCAAGAAGGTTGAGGGGCTGGCAAGAAATGTTACAGCCCTTGGGGTGAAGGTTGCGGTAGCCCACCGCCATCCCCAATCTTATTTTGTCGATATCTCCTTTTCGTGCTGGGCAAACAGAAAGGCGCGGTTAATTTGGTAGGTTATTTGACTACCAGCACCGGGCACTTCGAATAATCAACAATTTTACCCGAGACGCTGCCGAGAAGAAACTTCTTTGTTCCGTGCCTTCCATGAGAGCCGGTCACAATAAGGTCGACTTTCATCTTCTGCGCGGTCTCAAGGATTTTTTCTGCTGGATCACCTTGCCTCACAACTGTTTTAACGTCGATCGATTTCCCTGAAAGCGCCTTTCTGATCTTTTCCATCGAATCTGTGGTCTCGCGGGTCAGTGAATCGGTGATGCGGTTTCGGTCTGCGTCACCAAGTTCAGTCAGGTACAGCTCCGGCACAACGGCGAGTATGGTGAGCGAGGAGTTGAAATTTGTGGTCAGCTCAATCGCCTTCTTCAAAGCCTTATCGGATGATTTGGAGCCGTCATGGGCGACCAGAATTTTTTGCATTTGTTTTCCTCCTTGGAGACCGCAATACCAAGTATTAGATTTGAAAGTCACTGTCGCGCACCATGCAAAGCACATTTGCCTGGACACAGGCGCTCCGGCAAGTTATTTTACCATAATCCGACGTGCCTTGACAAAAAGGCGTATCGGGGTCCCCTTAAAAGAATAGCGAACTCTCAAAGCCTTTTCAATATACCCAATCTGCTGCGCCTTGACACCGGCAGGAAAATTGACAAATATCCTGAAAGTGGGGGGGTCAATTCCGGTTTGCGTAATGTAATAGAATTTAAGCTCCTTGCCCTTGTACAGAGGGAAGGGTTTTCTCTGCAAGGTCTTGATCAGGAGTTCATTCAGTTCATGAGTTTTGATCTTCTTCCGTCTTTCAGATATGATCTCTTTGATCAGCGGGAATATGTTGGTAATCCTGGTTTTCCTGAGGCCGGAGGCTGTCAGCCATGGCACATATTCCATGAACCAGAGCTTACGTCTTATCTCATCTGAAAGCCCTTTGTAAACTATTTCGGAGTTTTCAACAAGATCCCACTTGTTGAAAAAAAGTATTACCCCCTTGCCCAGCTCTTCCGCCATTCCCGCAATTTTCTGCTCCTGATCACCGATTCCCTGGGACGCATCGATCAGAATTACGACCACATCGGCACGTTCGATGCTCCTAATAGTTCTCATTACCGAAAGTCCCTCGACCGAGTATTGACGTGGTTTTTTCCTGATGCCCGCAGTATCTATGAAGAGAAAGTTTTCTCCGTAATATGTACAGATCGAATCAATCGAATCGCGAGTAGTCCCCGGCACAGGGCTGACAATGAGCCTTTTCTTGCCGAGAAGCGCATTAACAAGTGTCGATTTTCCTACATTGGGCTTGCCGATGACTGCCACTTTAGGTAGCATTTGAAGCTCGGTGTCAAGGATCTCATCGGAAGGCGGCAGCTCAGAGACAATCCTGTCCATCAGCTCCTCAAAACCGAGGCCGCTGGAGGCTGAGACAGGATATATATCATCTGCCCCGATGCCGTAGAAATCAATTATATTGCCTTCCCTCGATGGGACATCGATCTTATTAACCGCCCATATGACCTTTTTACCGGAAGCCCTAAGGAAGTCAGCCATTTCCCGGTCCGACGGGATGAGACCTTCCTTTCCATCAAGGAGATGAATGATCAGATCAGACTCCTCGATGGCAAACAGCGCCTGTTCCCGCACCTGTCCGGCAATCTCTTTGGCTTCATGGGGAAGGCCTTCGGGATAGAACCCACCGGTATCTATAGCGGTAAAATGGCGTCCTTCCCATTCGACAGAACCGTAATTGCGGTCCCGCGTTACGCCGGGTGTTTCTTCGGTAATTGCGGCAGGTCTGCGCCCTTTGGGCTTCCTGATCATCCGGTTGAAAAGGGATGATTTGCCGACATTGGGCCGTCCTATAATCGCAACAATCGCACTCATCCCTTGATCCTGCTTTCCGATATCCCGTATGATTTGATCTTCTTGTGAAGATTACTCCTCTCGACCGCTATTGCATCGGCAGTCCGGGTGATGTTCCAGTCGTTTTCCTGCAACTTTCGGCATATGTAATCCTTTTCAAAGGCGTCGCGCGCCTCTTTTAACGTCGCGTAAGAAAAGAAATCGTTCTCCCTCACTGCGCGGGAAGGATCAAGCATTCCAAGAGCTGCGATGTCGGCTGCAGTAATCACGCTTGAGGGCACCATTATCATGAGCCTCTCAACAGCATTCCTCAACTCCCTGATGTTGCCGGGCCAGCTATAAGCCTGAAACAGGCGGACTACCTCCGGGTCGAGTTCCTTTTGCCTGATCCCGCTTTCAGATGCGAAGAGCTCGATAAAAAACCTCGCCAGTTGAGCAATATCATCCTTTCTCTCTCGCAGCGGTGGCACTATTATCGGTATTACGTTGAGCCGGAAGTAAAGGTCCTCCCTAAAGCCGCCTTTCCTTACTTCTTCGGCTATGTCTTTATTGGTAGCAGCGATAATCCTGACATCGACCTTGATGCTTTTCGCTCCGCCGACTCTCTGGAAGACCTGCGTTTCAAGGACCCGCAGGACCTTTGCCTGTGTCTGCAAAGTCATGTCTCCGATCTCGTCAAGAAACAGCGAACCTTCATTGGCGAGTTCGAATTTTCCGATTTTCCTTTCGGAAGCCCCGGTAAAAGAACCCTTTTCATGGCCGAAGAGTTCGCTTTCTATAAGTTCCTGCGGAATGGCGGCGCAATTGACCTCAATAAACGGCCCGTACGAACGAGGACCCTGTTCATGCAGCAAGCGCGCGACCAACTCCTTGCCGGTGCCGCTCTCTCCAAGGATAAGCACCCGTGAGTTGCTCTGTGCAGCCAGCTCTATCTGTTGTTTAAGTGAACTTACTCTCTCGGAATCCCCCACAAGTCGCCACTTCTTTTCGAGGCCTGCCCTGAGGACCATATTTTCGATTTCCAGCTTCTTGCGCTCCAGCGCCCTTTGTGCGACAAGGAGGACCTTGTCGAGAGAGAGCGGCTTTTCAAGAAAGTCGTAGGCGCCGAGGCGGGTCGCTTTGACAGCAATCTCTATATTGGCGTGCCCGGATATGATAATTATCGGGATGCCCTTTTCCATCTCGTTGATTTTCGACAACGCCTCAAGTCCGTCCATCTCCGGAAGCCATACATCAAGAAATATTATGTCCGGGGTCTTCTCTCTTATAGTTGCAAGGCCATCCTCCGCAGAAGGCGCCGCAAGGACTTCATACCCTTCGTCCTCGAATATCCCCGTCAGGCTCTCCCTGATTCCCTGCTCGTCATCTACGATTAAAATTGTCTTCCTTGGCATCAATTCTTCTCCTTAACTCTGCTCGCCTGCAGGGATTTCTATAGTAAACACGCTGCCTTTCGGATGGTTGTCCCTGACAGTAATACGCCCTCCATGGTCTATCGCAATTTTGCCGGCAATCGCCAGGCCGAGTCCTGTCCCACCCTTTCTCTTCGAGAAATAGGGCAGAAAAAGTTTTTCTTTTTCGTCATCCGGTATGCCCGGTCCGGTATCTGCGATATCGATAGAAACATGGTGATCGGTTGAACGAAGCGAGACATTCAGTTCGCCTGAGTGTTTCATTGCCTCGATTGCATTATCGATGATATTCACAAGTGCCCTTTTTATCTGCTCCCTGTCAATATTAATTTTCGGAATCCCGGCCTGTAAATCAACATGGATCTTGATGTCCTTGTAGCCTTTGTAAAGCGCTATGACTGAATCTACCAGGTCAACCGGATCAGCCTGGGCCTTGGTTATTTCAGGCATCTTGCCGTATTTCGAAAAAATATCCACCAGCCTCTTGAGTCCTTCGACCTCGCTTATGATCGTCTCGGTAGACTTTTCAAACACAGTGCCGAAATCCTCGTCCTTGTTCGCCCATTTCTTTATGAGTCTCTCGGTCGACAGTTTAATCGGCGTAAGAGGGTTCTTTATCTCATGGGCAATGCGGCGCGCAACCTCCTGCCATGCCTCGGCCTTCTGCGCTTTGATAACGTCGGTGAGATCATCGAATACGACGAGCATTCCGACAGCTGATGACGAGTATGATTCGCGGATTCCGGATATGGTCACCCTGAGAATCATGGGCCTGCCCTCGGGGCTTACTTTAACCTCACGGCTGAGTTCCCTTACCTCTTTCCCTTCCAAGTCCCTGATCATCCTGGCAAGGTCATCAGAATTGAGCGCATCGATAAGCTTGCGATAATCGGTGCCGATAAGCGCTGATTCATCCAGAACAAGTATCCTGCATGCTGATTTGTTTATCATGAGTATTGTGCCGCTTTTGTCGAGGAATATAACCCCTGATGTGATATTTTGGAGGATGTTTTCGAGGTAGAGCCTTCTCCTGTCGGATTCAAGATACGCATGTTCCAGAGATATTTTATTGTCTCTGAGTTGTGCGACCATCTGGTTGAACGAATCGATAAGAAGCCCGATCTCGTCTTTGCTCGTCACCTTCACCGATACGTTAAGGTCTCCCGAGGCCACCTTCTCAGTTGCCATGGCGAGACCCTGAATAGGTATAGTTATGTCTCTCGATATCTTAAGGGAAAACCATAAACCGCTGAAGACCATGATAAGTGTCAGAAAACCCAAGGTCAACATATATGTAAGACTCAGGGGCTTTTTCAGCTGACCCCGTTTGAGATAATCTTCATATAATGCCCGCAGTTTTTCGGACTTCGCTGCTATTGCAGCCGGGATGACCGTCTCCGCAACGACCGCCCCTCCGCCCCTTGCAGCAGGCACGGCAGCCCTGACAGTGTCTCCATCCTGCATGGAAATGATCTCGGTCCCTTCCCTGCCGGCAAAAGCCTCTTTCAGGACATCATCTGCATCTGGGGGTAGTGCATGCAGCCTCCTGATGAACATGCCGGGCTCAGAAACAGGGTCTTCTTTTGCGGCCTTCCTGGCTGCGCCCAGCATCCGCTCCCTTTCATAATCATAAAAGGCACGTGCCAGTTCTATGGATCTGCTGATGGGCTCCCCAATCTGCGGGGAAAAGATACGGTTGAAATAATCGGTCGCAAGGCCGCTTGCAGCGGCGAAGAGAAACAGTGAGGGGATCATAATAAGGGTCACGAAGATTGCGGCCAGCTTTGTCCTGAATTTGTATCCGGGGACCTTGAACCGCATGTCCATAAAAAGCCGGTAAAGATTTTTCCCTACAAAAAAAATGAGCGTAAGAAGCGCTGCGATATTAAAGGTCAACAGGCAGGTAAGTATAATGCGAGTAGTAATATCCAGGCTTGGAAGTTTGATGAAATGTATCTGGATCGCCGTAATTACAACTATGCAGAGTACCAGTGCCAGGGTTATTGCAAGCGGTCTGAGTATGTTCATCGAACCGTCTCCGGAGGGTGTATTCTGAATATCTGAGAATCCCTGACAACGCTGAATTCCTTACTCGGCAAAAAGAAAATGATATACCCTATTACCGAAGGCTTCAGTCTTGATTCAGCCGTCACCTTTACATAATAATCGTCAGACTCCAACACCTTGACATTAGTCAGTTTAATATTGCTTATGTTTATTGCCCATGCGATCATCGAATTCAGGTCTTTAAACCTTTTAATAATCTTTACATTCCCCTCTACGCTCGTACCAACAAACTCACGCTTGATAGGATCGATCTGCAAAGTGCGCACAATCTTCTGCCCGATCACAAATTCGTCCGGCCACAACTTCCAGTGTCTGAAAAGGTCGATGTAAAATACGATCTCCTTTGAGAGCCCGTTGTTCAGGTCCTCGATGAGTTTTTCGTCCGGCTGAAGAGTTGTGGATACAATGAGTTCGTTATTGGCCTGCCTTACATCTACGCCGGATATTTCGGCGGCGAAACATGCAGTGATGACAAGCAATGCCCATGAAGTAACAAGGATAATAACGGACAGGAATCGATGCGGTACTGCATGTGCGCGCCTTGGGACATGCGCGATCCTTCCCGGTTCCGTCATCACAGTTTTGTGCCTTACCCCTTGACATTAAAGAATAAATTAAATTTTATTATAGCATAGTGCAAAATAGAGGGATTCGGGTCGCATGCCGCATGGGCAGTCAATTAGAATTGCAAGGACAAATGCGCTTAATATCGCTGCTACTCGAAACAAAGGAGGATTTATGGAAATCAGGGCAATAAAAATCGATACACCCGAAGACTGCAATATCATCATTGGACAGACCCATTTCATCAAGACGGCAGAAGACCTTTACGAGATAATTGTCGCAGCCGTGCCACAGGCTAAATTCGGAGTGGCTTTTACGGAGGCGTCCGGACCGTGCCTGATAAGAAGCGAGGGTAACGACAGCGGACTTGTCGATGCCTGCATCAAGAACCTTCAGGCAGTAGGTGCCGGTCATGTATTCTGCGTCCTCATCAGGAACGCATTCCCTATAAATATTCTGAACCAGATAAAGAACTGCCAGGAGGTGTGCTCAATCTATTGCGCCACCGCCAATCCGGTAGAGGTCATCGTTGCCAGCACTGAACAGGGAAATGGTATTATAGGTGTTATCGATGGGTTTCCACCCAAAGGTGTCGAGAGCGATGATGATAGAAAAAACCGGAAGGAATTTCTCAGAAAAATCGGATATAAGTTGTAGACTTTTTTTAAATCCTGGAGGTTAGATGCTGCCTGAACTTAAATATGATGACAAAGGCCTGATCCCGGCCATTATACAGGATGTCGAAAACAACGACGTTCTTATGATGGCCTACATGAATGAAACATCCCTGAAACAGACGATAGAAACAGGGTTTACGCACTTCTGGTCGAGGTCCAGACAGAAGTACTGGAAAAAAGGAGAAACATCGGGGGCTGTACAGGAAGTGATGGAAGTGATGTACGACTGTGACTCCGACACCCTTCTGGTCAAAGTGAAGCAGCACGGCGTCGGCGCTTGTCACACAGGAAACCGGACCTGTTTTTATCGCACGATAGAAAAGTAAATGAGGCCTATGAACGATTGTATCTTCTGTAAGATAATCGAGAATAAAATTCCCTCGAAAATTGTATATGAAGACGATTTAGTTCTCGCCTTTGAGGATGTCAATCCCCATGCGCCTGTCCACACCCTGATTATCCCGAAGCGGCATATCCCGACACTTCTAGATATTACAGACCCGGATTTACATCTTTTCGGGCATATGGTCAAGGTGGCAAATGGAATTGCTCGTGACAAGGGTATAGCTGAAAGAGGGTTCAGGCTGGTCACGAATTGCAATCCCGAGGGTGGTCAAGCAGTATTTCATGTCCATTTTCATCTTCTGGGCGGCAGGCAGCTCAGATCACCTTTTGGATAATTAACATTGGCTTATAATGCGGAGGCACGAAATCTGCATTTCTGCTGTATTAATAAAAATCACTGCTTAATTCATTGGGATTAGAGGATTGCACTCTTTGAAAAAACCGCTTGAGATATTGAACAGGAAAACAGTCTGGGAAGGAAACTTCATAAGGGCGCTCCTGCTTGAATATAAAAATAGCAGGGGCGATATCAGAGGATGGGAAGCTGTCGAAAGGGTCAACTGCAGCGGCATTGTGGTGATCATCCCCGTGACCCGACAGGGTGACCTGCTGCTGATCCGTCAATTCCGGCCGGTGCTGAATAATTATGTACTCGAATTCCCTGCAGGCCTGAACGACAGGGGAGAAACTCTTGTTGACGCCGCTCGGCGTGAATTGATCGAGGAGACAGGCTATACCAGTGAAGGACTTGAGTTCATGGCTGAAGGTCCGGTATCGTCCGGCCTCTCTACTGAGGTACTCACCGTTTTTCTCGCCAGGGATGCCTTTCCTGCACCACCGGACCTGATAAAAAAATACCCTGTTGATGAAACCGAAGAAATCGAAGTTGTGAAGACCCCTTTGGCGTCGGCTTATGATACGATTGAAAAGTTCCGAAAAAAAGGGGACATTGCGGACCTGAAGATTTACGGCTTTATAGAGCTTGCGCGTCAGCGGATTGGGATTTAAATTTATCGGGCGGCCGCAAGGCCGCCCTCTATTGCTTATTCAAGCTTGATCGCTTCTACCGGGCAGACATTCATGGCCTCTTCGCAATCGCATGTGTCACATTTGTCGGGGCCGATCACCCATGCCTTATCGTCCCTCAGTTCGAACACCTCCGGACAGGTCTCAACGCACGAACCGCATCCGATGCAAAGATCAAAATCAACTACAGGTGTAGACATAAAACCCTCCAGGATTTAGGATAAAAATCGTCTCAATATTTACACTATAACAAATAACGTCTGGTTGATCAAATGTACAATTCGGTCCCAAATAACCGGTATTTGATATTAGATACTACGGCTTCAGTTCAACCGCTTCATATTGATTACGTAAGTTTTAACACAGCCAAATGTACCCTGCGTAAATATACATGTTGATTTTACGTACAAATTAGGATAAGTTATAACTGATTGTTTTGATCCTATCCGGAGGCTTTTGATTGTGGATATAAAAGAATATGTCATGCAAAAGGCGCTCGAAGCGAAAGAGGGGGCGCGCAGTCTCTCAAAGGCATCCTCCGCTCATAAGAACAGAGCATTGATAAGAATGGCCTCGGCGCTGAAGGAAAGGACAGCAGAGCTCATCCGGGAAAATCGCAAGGATGTTGAATTCGCTGAAAAGAAAGGACTCTCGAAGGCACTCATAGACCGGCTGACCATCACGGAAAAAAGGGTCGCCGAAATGGCGCAAGGTCTGCTGGAGGTTGCTCAACTGCCCGATCCTGTGGGAGAGATCGTCAGGATGGTCAGGAGGCCTAACGGCATGGACGTGGGAAGAATGAAAGTCCCTATCGGCGTGATCGGGATTATCTACGAGTCACGTCCCAACGTAACTGCCGACGCCACAAGTCTATGCCTGAAAGCAGGCAATTCAGTGGTACTCAGGGGCGGTTCCGAGGCGATCAACTCGAACAGGATGATAGTCAGTGTGATGCGGGATGCTGCAATTAAAGATGACCTTCACCAAGGGATTATCTCTTTCATCGATGTGCCCGATCGGGAAGCGATTATGGAACTGCTCAAGCTCGAAGGGGTGGTTGACCTGATCATACCGCGCGGTGGTGAAGGTCTTATACGGACCGTTACCGAGAATTCGAGGATACCTGTGCTCAAACATTACAAGGGTGTTTGCCATATCTTCGTTGACCGCGACGCCGACCTCGGGATGGCCGAAGACATCTGCTTCAATGCCAAGGTCCAGAGGCCCGGCACCTGTAATGCGATGGAAACCATGCTTGTCGACGAAGCAGCGGCCAGGGGATTTCTTCCTGCAATGGTGAACAGATTTGAAAATGCGAAGGTCGAACTGCGCGGCTGCCCGAAAACACGTGAACTTTTCCCCTCCATGAAAGAAGTCAGCCAAGAAGATTTCTATAAAGAGTATCTCGATCTCATTCTGAATATCCGGATTGTTAGGGACATGGACGAGGCGATGGCCCATATAGCGAAATACGGATCGGCCCATTCCGATGCCATTGTTACAAGGGACTACGACAAGGCTATGAGGTTCCTGCGCGAAGTCGATTCCGCTGCAGTCCTGGTGAATGCCTCGACACGACTCAATGACGGCTATCAGTTCGGTCTCGGTGCCGAGATCGGCATTTCAACCGACAAGATACATGCTCGCGGTCCCATGGGACTCGAAGAACTTACCTGTACCAAGTTTGTAGTCCTTGGGCACGGGCAACTCAGGGAATAAAAAAAAGGAGGATCAATGCAATGCCGGAAAAGCTCAGTTATGAGGATTTTATCAAAAAGGCAATCGTGAGTCTAAGAAAGGAAGGCTACAAGGGGATTCATACGGTATATTCCGGATTTAACGAGGCCTTCAAAAAATATTATGAAAACGAAGACCCAATAAAGGTAACCAATCAGCTTGCTTCGGAAAGCAAGATAGTTATCAGGCCGGTAAAGGGCGGCGTAATGCTTTATCTGCCGGAAGATGCCCCGGCTGCCAAGACCCGCGGCGAGGATGCCCTCGGGAAAATGGGGCTTTAGCAGTACGCTGTTTGAACGGAAAAGAGCGGGCATCGCCTATACATGAGTGCTGAAAGTGATGGCCGCCCTTATTACGTTTTTATTGCGGAGATCGACATCCTGAATCGCTGATGAGGCTCGGAATCTTCGGGGGGACTTTCAATCCCATCCACTTTGGCCATTTGCGGGCTGCCGAAGCAGTGCGGGATCTGATTGACCTCGACAAGGTTATTTTTATGCCCTCCGGCAATCCGCCGCTGAAAGCTTCCGGACTGGCAGACGCATCTCGCCGATATGCAATGACCCGCCTTGCAACTCAGACGAACGTCAACTTCCTTGTATCCGACATCGAGATGAGGGAAAATGAAAAATCTTATACAGTCGACACAATCGACAGGCTCAGCGTCACATATCCGGACGACCGACTCTTTTTCATTCTCGGGCTTGATGCCTTTTTGGATTTGCCCAACTGGCGGGAACCGGAAAGAGTGATCGGTTCTATCGACTTCATCATAGTTGCAAGGCCGGGATTTGAGGTGAAGGAGCTTAATGCCTCCCCTTTCATTGAAAGCGCTGTCTCGGAATTTCGGGATGGTGTCATATCCCGCCGCCTCAGGGGAGGGCGAACGGCCTTTATAGCAGCCGTGAGCGCCTTTGATATTTCTTCGACAACTATAAGACAGCTCGTGAGGGAGGGCAGGAGCATCAAATACCTTGTTCCCGAATCCGTGGAGCAATACCTTCTTTCGCACAACTTATATTCCGAATAAAAATATGATATCCCTGGAATCCGTGATAAACAACCTCGACGAAGTCATTTGCCTGTTTGACTGCACGGGCCGGCTTGTCTTTATAAACAAAGAGGGCGAAGAGTTTTTCGGCAGAAACCTGAAGGAAATGCGGAACAAACCCATCTCCTACTTTTTCCCTGAAAACGATGATGTCGAGATGCTCTTTCAAAAAACCCTCAGCGAGGGCAGGCTTCACAACTGCAAGGAGATGGAGATCGACGTAGGCAGGATAGTAAATGCGGATGTGCACTTATCACCCTTCTACTCGGAAGACAGTATCGAAGGGGCGATCCTGTGCCTTCGCGAGAATGTGTCCATCACCGAGCGTGAAGACTACCAATTTGATCACCTGTTGTACCTTCTGGGTTCGCTGGCGCACGAAATAAAAAATCCGCTGAGCGGAATCAAGGGCGCGGCCCAGCTTTTGAAGATGGCCCCTGATTCAGGGTCTGCCGAGTGCGTAACCCTGATACTTAAGGAAGCTGACCGGTTGAATTCCGTTCTTCAGGGTTATCTCACCATGACAAGGCTTCCGAGATTCCATCAACTCAATGTTCACGAAGTCATTGAACATGCCCTCAGGGTAATGGGATCAGAGATGATTGAGGCCGGAGTTTTGATTGAAAAATCCTATGATCCCAGTCTCCCCTATATATCCGGCGATGAAGGCAAGCTTCTGCAGGTCTTCATAAACGTTATCAAGAACGCCGTCGAGGCCATGGAACGGACACCTGACAGGGTGCTTGCAATTTCAACGAGACCTTCCAATGAATATGTGTTAATATACGACAGCGCCGGGCCTGCCAAACGAGGCAAAAGGACTAAGAAACGGCGGTGGGTGGTCGTGAATTTTCATGACACAGGCATAGGGCTCGGCAGAGACGAAATTGCAAGGATATTCCTTCCACTCTATACTAATAAAGAGAAAGGAAGCGGCCTCGGCCTCGCACTTTCCAAAAAGATCATCAAGGACCACGGTGGTATTATCAAGGTGAAGAGTGCGCTGCAGAACGGATCAACCTTCAGTATTTATTTGCCTCTCCCGGTTACTGAAAACTGAGATTAAAAAATATGATCGGTATTTAATATGGACAAACGAATCCTTGTCATAGACGATGATGAAGGCGTAGCCTGGGTCATTCGCAAGACCCTTGAACCGCTCGGCTACGATGTAATAGTAAAGACCACGATAAAGGCCGGGCTGAAGGTCCTCGATAAATTCAATATTATCCTGCTGGATTTAATGCTTCCCGACGGCAATGGGATCCAGGCATTGCAGGAGATCCGGGTTTTTAACTCCAATGCACTTGTTATAATCGTCACGGCGCATGGAAGAATGGAAAGCGCCGTAGAGGCAATGAAAGAAGGCGCGTACGATTACCTCGAAAAACCTTTCGATATCGATGAACTCAGGATAGTTGTTGAAAAGGCCTTCAGAGACATTTTGATGAGAGAAGAACTGCTTAAGTTGAGGCAGACCAAGGAAGAGTTAAGAGGCTCCGAGATCATTGGAAAAAGCAAGGGCATGCTCAAGATATTTAAAGAGATGGGCAGGGTCGCAGCAAAAGACGTAACAGTGCTGATATCAGGAGAAAGCGGCACCGGCAAAGAGCTTGTTGCGCACGCAATCCATAATAACGGCAGACGCAAGTTCAGTCCGTTCATAGCATTCAATTCCGCCTCGATTCCGGGAGAGCTCCTCGAAGCTGAGCTCTTCGGGTTTGAAAAGGGGGCCTTCACAGGTGCTTCTGAAAAAAGAGGCGGCAGAATACAGGCCGCAGATGGAGGAACACTCTTTCTTGATGAGATATCGGAGCTGGACATAGACCTTCAGGCCAAGCTTCTGCGGTTTTTGCAGGAAAAGGAATACAGTCCCCTGGGCAGTGGAAAGATAGTCAAGGCAGACGTAAGGATCATCGGTGCCACAAACCAGGACCTTAAGACCTGCGTAAGAAACGGTCTGTTCAGGGATGATCTGTATTACCGGTTCAACGTCATCGAAATTAGAATCCCGCCGCTGCGGGACCGCAGAGATGATATTATCCCCCTTGCCCGCCATTTTCTTAAAGAGTCGGTTAAGGCATTCGAACTACCACCCAAGGATTTCTCCAAAGATGCGGAAAAATCCATGTCCGAATACGGCTGGCCGGGGAATGTGCGGGAACTCGAAAATACAATAAAGAGGGCATCCATACTATCGAGGGACAGTGTCATCGAAAGAAGAGACCTGTTCAACGGCGATTATAATTCTTTCTCTGTCAAGGAGTTTCTTGAAGAAAAATTAAACGGATTTCTCACCGAGATGAAGAAGCTCGAAAAATCGAACCTTTATGATACTGTAGTGTCCGAAGTGGAGAAAGCACTCTTCAGCATTGTACTTAACGAGACCGGGGGCAACCAGGTTGCGGCGGCAAAGATTTTGGGAATAAACAGAAACACCCTGAACAAAAAGATAAAAGACTATAAGATAATTTGATTTCAAAGCAAAATATATGTTATAAAACTAGTCTGACGGACACGGGTTAGACCGCAATTAGTGTCCCTCTCCATGCTCTTCCCTTTGTGGATGGGCTTGATATCCAGGTGGAGGTTTTAGATGAATTTCTATGAAACAGTTGTAATCCTAAACCCGTCTCTCGGTGAGGAAGAGGCCAAGGCGATTATTGAAAAGATAACCGACCTCCTCAATAATGCCGAAGCAGAAGTATTCAAGGTCGAAGTCTGGGGCAAAAGAAGACTCGCCTATGAAATGAGCAAGCAAAAGATGGGTAACTACGTATTCTTTCTTTTCAAGGCCCCGTCGGCAGCCATCAAAAAACTCGAAGAGTATTTCAAGGTCCTCGACATCGTACTTAAATTCATGGTCGTAAAGCTCGGCAAAAAGCAGATTGCAGCTCTCCCCAAAGAGATTAGCGGGATGGCCCCTGCGCCCGAAGAAGCAGCCGTTTCTGCCGAGACAAAAGAAGGTGTCTAAATGTTCAACCGCGTCATCTTTATAGGCAATCTTACCAAGGACCCTGAGGTCAGATATACTCCCGGAGGGACGCCGGTCGCAACAGTCCCCATTGCCGTCAATTCGAAATTTAAATCCGGTGATGAATGGAAAGAAGAGACCCTCTTTATTGATGCGGTCGTATTCGGCAAACAGGCCGAGGCCTGCGGCCAATACCTCAGCAAGGGCAGGAGCTGTCTTGTCGAAGGCAGGCTTCGGGAAAGAAGATGGGAGTATGAGGGCCAGAAGAAGAGCAAGATGGAAGTGGTTGCAAACACGGTCAGGTTCCTTTCCAAAAAAGAGCAGACGGGCGCTTCCACCTCGGGAGAAGCCGGTATGCCGGATGAAATTTCGGACGTCGAACCCTTTTAATCAAAAATATACGGAGGAAATAATATAATGCAGCCCAAGAGATTTCAGAGAAGGAAGTTCTGCAGGTTCTGTGCCGACAAGGTCTCATTCATAGATTACAAGGACATCAAGGTGCTGCGCGGCTATATGACCGAGCGCGGCAAAATACTTTCCAGAAAGGTGACCGGTAACTGTTCCGTCCACCAGAGGGAGCTTACTACTGCCATGAAAAGGGCAAGGAATATCGCCCTGATCCCGTTCATGGAAAGGTAAAATGCGGATCCCCAAAAGCTGGGTCCCTCTACTGGCAAGGAGAATCGTCGACAATCTTGTCAAAAAAGAACTTGTCGAATCCCAGGTCCCGGTCGAGACCCTTATCGCCGAGACCGAGAGACTGCTCCTGGAAGAGCTTACCGTCGAGGACAGGCTCAACGATGAGGTCCGGCAGATACTGAAAAAATTCGAGCCTGAAATCGAAAAAGGCAGGCTCGATTACCGCAGGCTTTTCGATATGACCAAGCAGAAACTCGTGAAAGAGAGAAACATAATCATATGATGCTCTCCGACGACAAGGTCAGCCACACCTCGCACATGCTGCTCAAGGGATTGCTCGATAATAAGCTGGTAGTCCTGAAAGTGGATGACAGCGAGGTGCGCCGCGAGATAAAGAAGACCATTGGGGCCCAGCTCAAGATCGGTGAAGAGATCGATGCTGCAGTGACGAAGAAGCTCCTTTCCTTTTCCAGGAAACTTGCGGAGGGCAGTCCCGAGTGGGAGGTCCTCTACAAGAAATTCTATGAAGAAGAGGAGGCCAAAAGAGGAAGCAGATAATGTCTTTTGTGCCTGAAGTGTCCGACGAAGAAGCAAAGCGACAGCGCAATGCAGCACAACTTTTGCGAGCAAGCACGTGGTGGAAAAGAAAATGCGCGCGAGGCAGATGTTACTACTGCAACGCCCAGGTCCATCCCAAGGAACTGACCATGGACCATCTCGTGCCGATTATAAGGGGAGGCAAGTCCGTCAAAAGCAACATTGTTGCGGCCTGCAAGGAATGCAACAACAAAAAGAAATATCTCCTGCCCCTTGAATGGGAAGAATATCTGACCCGCCTTTAAGCTCCTGTTTTTAGCCAAACCATATCTGAAATCTGATATAATTTGCGTAGCGATAAATTACATAGTATAGAATAATATATATCCATGAACAAACGACAACACAGAGGTGTACTTACCCCTTTCAGAATAACCCTGATTTATGCAATATTTGGCAGCATCTGGATTGTGCTTTCAGATACGTTGGTTGCTGAAATAACGTCAAACGCCCTGGAAATCACTCTTATAAGCATCGCAAAAGGGTGGTTGTACGTTTTTGTTACGTCACTGCTTTTATACTGGATGATCAGGCATTTTTCGATAAGCCGGAAGAAGGCGATGGAGGCCGAAATCGCCAAGGAAGCCGCTGAAGCCGCCAATAAGGCAAAATCGGACTTTCTGGCTAACATGAGCCACGAATTAAGGACCCCGCTGAATTCCATCATCGGCTTTTCCGAGATTATGCGTGATGGATCGGCAGGGAAAATCAGTGAACGTCAGAAGGAATTTGTAGACCATATCTATGAGAGCGGTTCCCATCTTCTGAGCCTCATAAATGATGTGCTTGACCTCTCGAAAATCGAGGCCGGCAGGATGGAACTTAATTTTAACCGGTTCCTTGTTAAAGATCTTATGGACAGCGGCCTCAGCCTCTTTAAGGAAAAAGCGCTGAAACGGAACATAAAGATTACCGCAGAAACAGAAGAAGACTTTGGCACTATTGTCGCAGACCTCCGGCTTCTTAAGCAGGTATTGTTCAATCTGGCAGGCAATGCAGTCAAATTTACCCCTGATGGCGGCTCAATACGTTTGAAGGTACGAAGGTTCAATTCTGGTTTCCTTGAATTCAGCGTTGCCGACACAGGAATAGGCATATCAACGGAGGACAAAGGTAAACTGTTTCAACCGTTCCAGCAGCTCGACAATTCGTATAACAGGAAATATCCGGGGACCGGACTCGGTTTAAGCATCTGCAAAAGAATTGTGGAACTTCACGGAGGTAAAATCTGGGTTGAAAGCGAACCCGGCAAAGGCAGCAAATTCATCTTTATCGTACCGCACGTCAAAATCAGTCAGGAAACAAAAGGAACAGGGGAGAACATATAATGAAGAATATCGCACTGATCGGCCTTGGGACCATGGGAAGCGGCATCGCAGCCAATATGCTCAAGGAGGGATACAACCTGCATATCTATAACCGGACAGCTGATAAAGCCGCCCCGTTACTGGGGAAAGGGGCTCATTGGGCCGAATCTCCGGCAGTTGCGGCATCCCGCTCAGAGGCTGTGATCGCTGTAGTAGGCGACGACAAGGCTTCAAGGGCAGTGTGGCTGGGGCCTGAAGGTGCCTTGTCAGGCGCCCGTCCCGGAACATTTGTAATGGAATGCAGCACCCTGTCATTAACATGGGTGCGGCAGCTGCACGCAGAAGCGCTGGCAAGAGGGCTGAAATTTGCCGACACGCCTATGGCGGGCAGTAAGCCTGCGGCCCAAAACGGCACACTCATCCTTTACGTAGGTGCTGATCTTGAAGTCTTTGATTCCATACAACCGCTTCTTCGCAGCTTCAGCAGGAGCCAGATTCACTTCGGTCCGCCTGCTTCAGGTGCAGCTTACAAACTCATAAACAACATGATGGCCGCTGTACAAGTAGCGGCCCTCGGCGAGGGTATGGCACTGGCCGAAAAAGCGGGCCTGAACATGGATACGGTGCTGCAGGCGCTTAACGACGGTGTTTTAGCCAGCAAAGTTGTCACGATGAAGGCCCCGAATATCATTTCCAGACAACATGACGACGCATTATTCGCCTTGCGCTGGATGCATAAGGACATGACATATGCGCTGCGAATAGGTGATGAACTCGGCGTGCCGTTGCCGGTGTCCGCCGAGGTGCGAGAGATATTCCGCATGGCGGTACAGCGAGGCCTCGGCGACATGGATTGGTCGGCTGTCGGTGAAATTGTGCGGTAAAATATATTTTGTCAGTATGAGGAGATTTCTCTCAACAACTCTTCAATAAGGACCCGGATCTCGTCCCGGGTCCTTCTGAAATCTTTCATTATATCCTCTTTCGGTTTGCCTGTACTCACCGGCGCAGTAATAGGCCGATAAATACGGGTTGTATTAAGAGAAGACCTGGGACTGAAAAATTCGGCCGGCTTGCACAGGGTAACTACAACATCCATTTCGTCAAAAAGCTCCGGGTCGATCTCCTTGGACTTCTGGCCGGAGATGTCTATACCCACTTCCATCATGGCTTCTACCGCATACGGATGCAGATCCACTGCGATGAGCCCGGAACTGTATGGGTCTACGACACCTTTGCCGAGTTCGCGGGCGAATGCCTCGGCCATCTGGCTCCTGCATGCATTGCCGGTACAAAGAAACATAACTCTGCGCATAATCTGCCCCCAGTCTGTGCAGTCAGATGATTTCTGATTTTGCAGTCTTTCTTATGAAATCAACAATAAGAGATCTGATTTCGTCCCGTGCCCGTCTGAAATCGTTCATAATCACTTCCTCTGTGCCTCGCGTTCCCACCGGATCTTCAATAGGCCAGTGAAGGCGTTTCACATGAGGCGGAGTGGTCGGACAGGTCGCCTCAGCATGTCCGCATAGGGTTATGACCACATCCATTTTGCGGACAAGTTCAGCGTCGATCTCCTTTGATTGTTGATGCGATATATCTATACCTATCTCTCTCATTACGGCTGCCGCCCTGGGATGAACGCCAGCAGCCATAAGTCCTGCGCTATAAGGTTCAATGATCTGCCTGCCGAGTTCACGCGCGATTCCTTCTGCCATCTGGCTCCTGCAGGAATTGGCTGTGCAAAGAAACATTACCTTAAGCATCAGATGCGTCCCGGTCCGACATAAGCTCATTTATTTTTTCCCCAATGTCCGGGACTTCCATAAAAGAGGTACCAATGAGCATAGCATCAATGCCATTATCCTGCAGTGTCAGGACATCTCGTCTTGTCCTTATACCGCTTTCACTTACTACAAGCTTTCCTGCCGGGATATCCTTTTTAAGTTTCAGAGTTGTCGTCAGGTCGATCGACATTGTCTTGAGGTCCCTGTTGTTGATTCCGATAATGTCTGCATCTACAGCGAGTGCTTTTGCAAGGTCTTCCTCGTTGTGGACTTCAAAGAGCACTGCCAGCCCCATTTCCGAAGCCATTTTGATGTATTCTTCCGCTCTTCTCTTTTCGAGTATTGCGGCGATCAGCAGGATCGCATCTGCACCGAAGACCCGTGATTCGTAAATCTGGTATTCATCAAATATGAAATCCTTTCTCAGGACCGGTTTCGTCGTTACTCCCTTCACCCTTCCGATATAGGAAAGATGGCCCTGGAAAAAATCTTCTTCGGTAAGGACGGACACTGCGCTGACAGGACTTGTTTCGTATGCGGCAGCGATCCTGACAGGATCAAAATCACTGCGAATGAGTCCCTTCGAGGGTGAAGCCTTCTTGACCTCTGCTATAAGCTTGACGGGGCCCTGTCCTCTTTGAAGTGCTGTCCTGAAATCTCGCGGCATGTCAAGACCGGCGAGTCGGACCTTTAGTTCATGCAGCGTGATCCGGCATTGTGCGTCTTCAAGTCTTTCCGTCTTTTTTGCAACTATCGTCTTTAATATATCCATCATTCACACTCCATTCGTGGGTTTATTATACCCCAAAACACCGGCCCACTACCTTATTTGTGCATCTGAATGTCCTGATGTGATTGAAAAAAAAAAACATAAAGCGTAGAATTAAGTAAAGCAATGGCCTCACCGGAGATGGAGGTGTATGATGGACTCTCTAATTACAAAGAAATCAGCTGATGACAGTTCCCCATCGGGAGGAATGTCTGAAATACTTCAACTGGTGACCTTCAGGCTCGGCAATGAGGAATACGCTGTAGACATTCTCAAGGTACAGGAGATCAACCGGATGAAGGAGATCACCCGCGTACCAAATACGCCTGCCTATGTTGAAGGCGTCATCAACCTCAGGGGCAAGGTAATTCCTGTAATTAATCTCAGGAGCAAATTCAGTCTTGATGAAAGGGACAACGATAACCAGTCCAGGATAATGATCATGGACATCCAGGGAATAACAATGGGCCTTGTCGTTGATGGGGTATCGGAAGTACTCAGGATCCCTGGCGATATCGTCGAGCCGACTCCACCCATGGCGTCCAATATCAGCACCGAATTCATCAAGGGTATTGCGAAGCTCGAAGACAGGCTTATCATACTGCTGGACATGGATATGCTTGTTGGAAAAGCTGAAGAGACTCAATTAATAGAATCCGCAACGAAGAGAATTGAGTAAGCAGTTATTTTTCTTTTGGCACAAGCAGGCATACCGCCTGTGCCGCAAGTCCTTCCTCGCGACCGGCAAACCCCATCCTTTCATTAGTCTTGGCTTTAATGCTGATTCTGCCTGATGGTACTCCCGCCTGCGAAAGGGCCTGCTTCATACCGTCTATATAGTCGGCCAGTTTGGGCCTTTCTGTAATTATCACCGAATCGATCCAGGCAATCTCGAATCCCTCCGACGATGAGAGGTCGAGGATCTGCTTAAGCATCAGCACGCTTGATGCGTTCTTCCACTTGTTGTCGGAATCGGGAAAGTGCTTGCCGATATCTCCTTTTCCGAGCGCTCCTATTATCGCATCGGTAATGGCATGGCAGAGGGCATCTCCGTCTGAATGACCGAGCAGGCCCCGGTCAAACGGTATCTCCACCCCGCCGAGGACCAGCTTCCTCCCCTCGGCAAACCGGTGAGAATCATATCCTATCCCGATTCGCATAACCAGGTATAGGATACAGTATTTGCTCTCCGGAAATAAATGCGCCTTAAGGTTGTATGCTTGGCTATGGCAGGTTTTATGGATAATGCGGGTTAAGTCTCCCGCCTCAAATTCATCAATGCTTCTGCAATCGCGAGGTCTTCCGGCGTCGTTATCTTGATGTTGCGGTATGACCCCGGCACAAGCCTGACTTTTCCGCCGTAACGTTCGACCAGGGACGCATCGTCGGTGCCTATGAATCGCTCGCTTCTCGCCTTTTCATGGGCCTCCATTATCACTCTGAAGGGAAACACCTGCGGCGTTTGTACGGCATACAGAACGGCGCGGTTCAGGGTGCAGCGAACGAAAGGAGAGTCCGTTTCGTTATCTTCGGCATCAGCCTCCTTGATCGTGTCTTTGACAGGCACGGCGACCACCGCGCCGTCGCAACCCCCGACTTCCCTTAAAGCCCTTGATATCATCTCCGCATCAACAAACGGCCTCCCGCCGTCGTGGATCAGAACAATCGATTTGTCCTCGGATATCGTCCTAAGTCCGTTATAAACCGAATCCTGCCGCTCTTTTCCACCCGGTACTATCTGCTTTACCTTGCGCAGCCCGTACTCTTCAATGAGGTCCGCAACAATCATCAGGTCCTCTTCCTTCACTGCAGGGATTATTTCAGTGATTTCCGGCGCAGACTGCAGCAGCTCAAGTGTCCAGATAATAACGGGTTTGCCCGCGAGGGTGTTGAAAAGTTTTTTCCCGCCTGGACCAAACCTCTTGCCGATGCCCGCAGCAGGGACAACGGCGAAAACATTGGCTTTCCGGCTATTCATCTTCCTTTATTCTGGCGAAAATCATCCTGCCGGCCGTTGTCTGCAGGACGCTCGTCACGATCAGGTCGACATTCTTCCCGATGAGCTTGCGTGCGTTTTCGACCACCACCATGGTCCCGTCGTCGAGATATGCCACCCCCTGGTTGTGTTCCTTGCCTTCCTTGGCAATAAAAAGATTAAGGGGCTCTCCCGGCAATACAACCGGCTTGAGGATGTTGGCCAGTTCATTGATGTTCATCACCGCCACCCCCTGAACTTGGGCCACTTTGCTCAAATTGAAATCATTCGTAACTACCTTGGCGTTGAAAAGCCTCGCAAGGGCTATGAGCTTTGCGTCCACCTCTTTGATCTTCGGGAAATCTTCCTCGACGATCCTGACCTCGATATCAGCCATTTTCTGAATACGGTGAAGGATATCAAGCCCCCTCCTGCCTTTTGTCCGCCGCATCGGGTCCGGGGAATCCGCAATATACTGGAGTTCCTGGAGGATGAATTGTGGAATGATAAAGGCGCCTTCTACGAAACCGATTTCGATGACATCGGCAATACGACCGTCGATAATAACGCTTGTATCGAGGATTTTCAGGTCCTCTTCGACTTCCTGTCCCTTAAAAAGACGCATTACTGCCGGAACAGACATGTTCTTGCCCCTGCTGAGACCGATGAGCAGGCCGCTATAGCCCAATACAGCGCTCAGGATGAAAGACGAAATTCCCCTGCTGTCATCGGTAATCAGATACTCGAGCGGGAATAGAAGCAGCTGTGATGTAAGAATGCCGACCCCGAGGCCTACTACTCCTCCGAGCACCGAACCGAAAGATACGTTATGAAGTCTCGATTCGATGACGAGGAATATGCCGCCCAGGACGAGACCTGAAACCGCTCCCTGGACCGGGACTCCGGTCTTCAGCCCGTACAAATAACCTGCAAGTACAAAGATGACGATAAATAGTGCTCTTACGAATAATACCAATGATTTCACCTCTTGAGAATATGATGGTAAGAATAATGATTAGTATGAGTTCCATGGACGACAAATTCATATTTTATTCCTCTGTCCTGATTTCTCCATCCGTACGAGGCGGCGGCAGTTGCTCACATCGGCAGCGGATGCGGATATTTCTATTATATCAAGATTGCAACCGCAGAAAACTTTTTATTTTTTTGACGTCTATTGAGGTTCAAGGGCTGTATAGAATTTTCTGCCGCTCCTGTTCACAAAGAGAAGGACGTTTTCGCCCTGTTTTATTTTGGCAACGATCTTGTTGAAATCGTTCAGGTTGGATATGCGCTGCCTGTTGATCTCGTTTATCACGTCGCCCCTTCTGAGACCGGCCTCCTCGGCGGGCGCCCCGGATTCAATATTGACCACTACGACGCCCTTTTCCTCGCTCTCAACCCCGAGTTGCTTTGCTACAGCGGAATTGAGGTCCATAACCCGCACGCCCGCAAGTGCATTCTCAAAGGAATCCCTACCCTGCGACTGGCCTGCTTTCGCCTCTGCACCCTCGGCAGGAAGTTCCACAACGGTCGCGGTGACTGTCATCTCCTTGTCCCGCCTCAATATCTTGACCGGCACCTGCGCGCCGACTTTGCTCTGGGCTACAACATTCCTCAGCAGTCCGACATCCTGCACCTTCCTGCCGTTGTACTCGGTGATAATGTCACCCCTCATAACGCCTGCCTTTTGTGCCGGGCCTCCGCGTGCCACGTCGCTGACCAACACGCCGTCGGAATATTTCAGGCCGAATTGCTGGGACAGCTCGGGCGTCAGCTCCTGTATCGTAACGCCGATCCAGCCCCTCGTCACTTTTCCGGTCTTTATGAGCTGCTCCATAACTGCCTTCACCATATTGCTCGGCACCGCAAAGCCGATGCCCTGATATCCGCCGGTCTTCGAGAAGATGGCGGTATTAATGCCGATCAGCTCACCTTTGATGTTCACAAGAGGTCCACCCGAATTCCCGGGGTTGATGGCCGCATCGGTCTGTATGAAATCTTCATAATCGGCAATGCCCACATCCGCCCGTCCTACCGCGCTGACGATGCCCATAGTAACCGTGTGGTTCAGCAGGAAGGGATTTCCGATGGCCAGAACAAATTCGCCCACCTGCAATTTCTCCGCGTCACCCCAGGGGATGACCGGAAGGTCTTCAGCATCTATCCTGATAATTGCGATGTCGGTTTTGGAGTCCGATCCGATTATCCGCGCCTTAAAGCTGCGTTTATCATACAGGGTAACTTTAATCTCACTGGATTGTTCCACCACGTGGTTGTTCGTGACTATGTATCCGTCATTTGAAACGATAACACCTGAGCCGAGGCTCTGCTCCTTGAACTTCTTGGATTTGCCGTCCGGGAAGGGATAAATATTTTCAAAAAATTCGTCGTAGGGCGCCTGCTGCCGCTTGACAATCTTGGTGCTTGAAATGTTCACTACTGCGGGTGATACGGCCCTGACGATTTCAGAAAAAGCCCTGCTCGTCTGCTCGATCTGGGCCGGTATACGCGGGGCAAAGGGCCTGTACATGGTCCTTCCGGCAGAGCCGATCATATAATAGGTTATTCCGCCAAGAAGAAATCCCGCAAGCAGAAGCGCCGGGACCCAGAATATTTTTTTCTTCATCGCTTATTTTAACACGAACTTTCTGATATCCCCAATCCTGAGGGTTATCTTGTTGGAATCGAGATATTCCAGCAACGGCAGGGCATATTTACGCGTGGTCCCAAGCAGATCCCTGAATTCAGCCACCGTCATCTCAGGTTTTTTTGAGGTGAATTCCCTGAGAAGACTTATCATGCGGTCATATTGCACCTTTGAGATGTATGTGGCGTCATTTATCCTTACAAGCAGGCCTTCCTGGACCATAAGTTTGAGCAGGTCTCCGGCCTCTTTTTCGTTGACCGACAGGGCCTGCGCCAGCTCCGCTTTAGATGGCGGCTGGAAACCTTCCTTGTCCAGCAGGGATATGATCTTTGCCTTTACCCCTTTGTCTGCCGTCGAAAGGGAGACGCTGAAATTCTTCAGCCTGACCATGTCTTTGTCGAGGGCAATTTCTTCGATCTTAGGAAGGAGTTCGAATATCCCGTCCTCGCCCCTGCCCTCGTTCTTCAGGCGCGCCTTAAGCTCTTCCTTGGGCATGCCGGCTTTCAGCGGGTTTTCCGAATGGAAGCGCTCCAGCAATGTTTTCAGGTCATTCCTGAATGCCTCAAAGCCCTCCCTGTGAAAAAGCGTATCATGGCTCCTGATAAGGACCCCCTTGCCGGCGAGTCTGTCAATCGTCGAAGCTATCTCAGGAAGATTCACATGGAACCAGCCCTCGATCTGCAGGACCTTGCAGCCATGAAAACGGGACCTTTTCACTAATGTCTCGATCCTGTCTGAAAGGTTGCCCTTTTCAAAGAGCTCAAGGTCTTCGGTGCCCATCTTCTTTTTCCGCCTGACCGGATGCGGATCTAGTATCTCGCCGCCGCCGATGGTTTCGAGCGGAGAAAATCTCCTAATTATATACCGGTCGCCGGAGAGTGTCACCACAGGGTCTTCGAGCCTGAACTGGCAATAGCATGACTCGCCGGCCTTAACCTCGTCCGCACCATAAATAATGACCCGGGCAATCGTCTCGGAAGTGCCGGCATAGAAATGCACCCTGCTCCTGCTCTTGACTGCAGGTGCATCTTTGAGCAGTTCGAGTTTTGCATCTATAGCCTGTGTCGGCACAAACCTGTCGGGCACCACCACCACATCGCCTCTATTGAGAAGTTCCCGGTCGACACCCTGAAGATTGAGCCCGATCCGCTGTCCGGCATACGCAGTATCCACTCCCCTGCCGTGGGTTTGAAGCCCCCTGACCTTGCTCTTTATTCCGGACGGCAGTATCTCTACCGGGCTATCAAGAGTTATTGTTCCTGAAAGTGCCGTGCCGGTTACAACAGTGCCGAAACCCTTGAGCGTAAAAACCCTGTCGATGGGAAGTCTGAAAATTCCGTGAACCAGTTTCGGTTTGACCGAAACCGCGAGGTCTCGGATCTTCTGTTTCAGAAGTTCCAGGTTGAGGCCGTTTTTTGATGATACCGGAATGATCTCCGCCTCTTCGAGGAAAGTCTCCTTTACGAAATTCCTTACGTCATCGGTTACAAGCTGGAGCCAGTCTTCGTCAACAAGGTCGGCCTTCGTTATTATAACTATTCCCGCCTTGATCTTCAGGAGTTCGCAGATGGCAAGGTGCTCACGGCTCTGCGGCATCACCCCTTCATCTGCAGCTATGACGAGCAGGACTATGTCGATCCCGCCTGCGCCTGCGAGCATGTTCTTGATCAGGCGCTCATGCCCCGGAACATCGACGATGCCGACAGTAAGATTGTCCTCCGGGTATGAGAGATTTGCAAACCCGAGATCTATGGTGATCCCGCGCTCTTTTTCCTCTTTGAGGCGGTCGGGATCAACGCCGGTCAGGGCTTTAACGAGAGAGCTTTTGCCGTGGTCGATATGGCCCGCGGTGCCGAGAATAACGCTCTTCATGGAAACACTACCCTGAGGCGAAGGCCCGGACTTGCCTGCGGCCATTATCTGCTTCCCGCTACAAAGGAATTGAATCCCTTCAGGATCTTCAGTCCGGTCTCCTGGCTTTTTTCAGGGTGGAACTGGGTTGCAAAGACATTGTCCTTCCAGACCATCGAGCAGAAATCCGCGCCGTATTCCGTCCTGGTTGCAACGATGCTTTTATCGTCCGGGACTACATAGAACGAATGCACAAAATAGAAATATGAATTGTCCGGCACCCCGTCGAAGATTGGAGGACGCCGGTCGATAGTGGCCGTATTCCAGCCCATGTGGGGGATTTTCAGTTTCTCGCCTGCCCCTGGAAGTGAATCAAAATTGAATCGCGTCACCTTTCCGGGAAAAAGGTCGAGCCCCTTGCAGGCGCCGAACTCTTCGGATTCGGTAAAAAGGAGCTGAAGTCCGAGACATATCCCGAGAAACGGCTTGCCCTTCCTGATCTCTCCAAGGATGACATCGATGAGGTTCAGCTTGTCGAGGTTCGCCATACAATCCCTGAAGGCGCCTACACCAGGCAGCACAATGCCTTTGGCATCAGCTATCGTCCCGGCATCCGATGTAATCGTCACATCAGCGCCGACCTTTAGAAATGCCTTCTCGACGCTCCTGATATTGCCCATTCCGTAGTCTACGATAGCTATCATAAAGTTCATTTTACCACAGCAAAAAGGGTTTTATTAAATTTGTGCGCTGTTCGTAATACGAACCGCGAATCCAGCAGTTGAATTTGCGATTTGCGGGGACTTCTTCACTCCCGATATCTCGCCTTCAGTTGCCCGCAGGCAGCCAATATGTCCTGTCCCTTGCTCTTCCTGATAATCACGGTCATATTGGCCTGGGCGAGTATTTCCTGAAACGAGAGCACGGCTGCATCATCGGGCCGGTCATACTCGCAGCCGTTGTATGGATTGAAAGGGATGAGATTGATCTTTGCCGGGATGCCGCGAAGCAGCTTCACGAGCCGCTTTGCATCGGATGCCGAGTCGTTGATATCTTTCAGCATCACATATTCGAAGGTAATCCTTCTCGTCGGCGGCAACGGGAATCTGCGGCATGCATCCAGCAGTGTCCTGATATGGTACGTTTTATTGACCGGCATGATCGCACTCCTCACAGTATCAGTCGCAGCATTCAGGGATACGGCAAGGTTGATTTTAAGGCCGAT
Source organism: Dissulfurispiraceae bacterium (assembly GCA_035506695.1). Taxonomy (GTDB): domain Bacteria; phylum Nitrospirota; class Thermodesulfovibrionia; order Thermodesulfovibrionales; family Dissulfurispiraceae; genus Fen-1308. The sequence goes on along the minus strand of DATJOY010000066.1, from coordinate 20,648 downwards.
GTTGCCGAGTTCGATAATCTTCGGGACGATGCCGGATGTCGAAAGGGTGATCCTTCTCGGCGATATCTTCATAAGAGTGGTGATCCTGCCGATTGCCTCGACCACGTTTTCAAAATTGGCCAATGGCTCTCCCATTCCCATCAGCACGATGTTCGTAATCCGGTCCGGCTTGATAAGCCTGTTTGCGGAGATTACCTGATCGACAATTTCATGAGGCTCGAGGTTGCGCTTAAGCCCCAGTTTCCCGGTAAGACAGAAAACACAGCCCATGGCGCAGCCCACCTGCGAAGATATGCAGAGTGTCAGCCTCTCTTCATCGGGGATGAGGACACTCTCGATAGTTTCACCGTCTTCGAGTTCGAACAGAAACTTTTCAGTTCCATCCTGTGAGGTCTGCCTGTCGAGGAGTTCGAGATTGCTGATATACGCACTTTCAGAAAGTTCCTGACGCAGCTTTTTCGACAGCTCCGTTATATCATCGACTGATTGCGCATATCGTTCGTATATCCAGTGGATGATCTGGCGTGCCCTGAAAGCGGGCAGGCCGGCGTCCATGACGAATGTCTCAATGCCTTTTTGTGAAGGGGCCTTTAGGTCTGTTTTTAGCATTAAAGAGCTGCTACAGAATATTCCTGCCGAGCGATATTCTCAGACAACTATTTTATCCATTTGAAGATATGACACCTCTGAAATGTTGGCCTTGTCTTTTGCATGCTCAACGGTCATGCTGACGAGATTTCCTTTGTCGTCCAGGTCGATGTAAAGATTTTGCGATATCTCTTTTGTCTCTGCTACTGCCTGGTTCGAGAATTCTATCAGTGCCGTGTCAGTGTCTGCAAAATATCGGATTTTCATATCCATCACTCCTTCTTAAAACTTCTGTCGAAAAAAGCATTATGAACAGTCTGTCCATCCCCTAAAAGAATGACTCTCAGGTATTTACCCGCCTCTTCAATAAAACCCCATTTTCTTATTCTTCCATCCGATTGAACTTCTTGCTTAAGGGGATTACTTATAGTTTTCAAAATCTATTCCTCTTTGATGGCGGCTCTATCAGGGCGGTCCCTCATGAATAAGAAGTATTGTGTGCACTTCATATTATTCTTATTATACGACATTTTAGCGCTGCATTTATTAATTCTCTTGACGTCCTGCCGGCCATTCGTCTATAGTTATATATGAGTTTCATAATCGTTTCGGCCAACCGACTTAGCAGCGCAGTGCGCCATATCATGGCCCTGGCCGGGAGGATTGCGACCGCGTAGCAGCAGTTAATTAATAACAACTCAGATTATATGAAAGGCCACGGGCTCAACCCGTGGTCTTTTTTTTTGGAGGTGCGAAATGAAGAAGATGCCGATTCACAAATATCGTCCCTGGCCGGCCGTTGATTTGCCGAACCGGACCTGGCCTTCAAAGACGATTTCAGAGGCCCCGCGCTGGTGCAGCGTGGACCTCCGCGACGGCAACCAGGCGCTCGTTGTCCCAATGAGCGTCGATGAAAAAAAGGAGCTGTTCCATCTGCTCGTCGAAATGGGGTTCAAGGAGATCGAGGTTGGGTTTCCGTCGGCGTCCCGGACAGAATACGACTTTACACGCCTGCTGATTGAAGAAAACCTCATCCCTGAAGATGTAACCATACAGGTTTTGACCCAGGCCCGCGAGCACCTGATCAATAAGAGCTTCGAGGCGATCCGGGGCTGCAGGCGCGCCATCGTGCATCTCTATAATTCCACTTCCGAGCTGCAACGAAGAGTGGTGTTTGGGATGGGGAGAAAAGAGGTTGCAGATCTGGCCGTCAGAGGCGCTGAAATTATACGGGAGCAGGCTGAAGCAATGGACGGCACGGATATAATATTCCAGTATTCACCGGAAAGTTTTACAGGCACCGAACAGGACTTTGCCCTGGAGATTTGCGAGGCGGTAATGGATGCATGGCGGCCTTCGGTCGACAAGAAGATAATCCTGAATATTCCTGCCACTGTAGAGATGTCTACGCCCAATGTTTACGCGGATCGCGTTGAGTGGTTCTGCGGCAACATAAAAGACCGGGACAAGGTGATTATCAGCGTCCATGCACACAATGACCGCGGCACGGCGGTGGCTGCAACGGAACTGGCATTGCTGGCTGGAGCGGACCGCGTGGAGGGCACCCTCTTCGGGAACGGAGAGCGCACCGGAAATGTTGACATACTAACAGTTGCGTTGAACATGTTCTCTCGGGGGATTGATCCACAGCTCGATTTCAGCGATATCAACAAGATCGCAGGTGTGTGTGAGCGCTGCACGAAGATGCCAGTGCATGCGCGCCACCCGTATGCGGGAGAGCTTGTCTACACTGCCTTTTCCGGGTCACATCAGGACGCGATCAACAAGGGTATGCACGCCCTCCGCGAAAGGCCCGGCCTGTGGGAGGTCCCTTACCTGCCGATTGATCCGGCTGATGTGGGGCGGACATACGAATCGATCATACGCATCAACAGCCAGTCCGGAAAGGGCGGGGTCACTTATGTGATGGAAGAGGAGTACGGCCTCAGGCTGCCGAAGGAGATGCAGCCGGAATTCGGCCGCGCCATACAGACCATTACTGACAGGACAGGCAAAGAGATGACGCCTTCGGTGCTGTGGGAAGCATTCCTGGACGAGTATATGAAGTCTGACTCACCATATTCGCTCGGCAAAAGCAAGATCAGACAAAAAGGAGAAGATGAAGTCGATATCAGCTCGGAGATCAGCTCAAACGGCATTGTAACAACGATCACAGGAAAGGGAAACGGCCCTATCGACGCATTCAGTAACGCACTACGCAAGCACCTGGGAATCGATTTCACGCTGCTTTCGTATTACGAGCATGCCATCGAAAAAGGTTCTGATTCGAGGGCTGCGGCCTACATCCGGATAGAACGCGAGGGCATACAACGCTGGGGCGCAGGCATAGACACCAATATCGACAGGGCATCCTTCAAGGCCATCCTGAGCGCGCTCAACAGCTTTGGTAACAAGAACTGCTGAGTTCACGGATCACAGAGAGAGGGACGAATCGTGTCGTGGTGTCGTTGTCGCTATCAATCTGGCTTCCCTGAAGTATTCGCCTCTCGCGTACTGAATTAGTCCTTGTGTGATTCCAGCGCATTTGATCATGAAATCAACAGTCTGCTTAATTAATAAAATGCTGTATCTGCTCGGTTGCCCTGAGAACCCAGACAGCGTGCTTCGATTCGAACTCTTCAGGGAAGCCATGCCTGATTTTAAGAATAATATAGGCTATGATTTCTCTCCGTTCATTTCGTATCTGACCTCGACATAATCGTCGTAGGATTCAGTCCTCTTGAATCCGAGGCGCTTGGACAGGTTGAGCATATAAGTATTTATCTTCAGTATGTCCATGAATACCCGCCTTATCCCGGCATCTTTTGCTACCTTCATGCAGTGTGTTGACAGAGCAATGCCTACTCCCAGGCCCTGCCACTTGTCGGATACCATTATCGCCATATCGGCCATTTCCATATCGGCCTGCTTTATCATTCGAACGTCGCCTATTATTTTTTCCTGCCCTTCATCTTCAACAACACATACGAGGGCAAGCTCCCGGTCGTAATCGATCTGGCAATACCGCACAAGCTGCTCGTGTGAGAGATGGGGGAACCTCTGGAAAAAGCGCAATACTATAGTCTGTTCCGAGAAGCTGTCGAAGAGTTCTGCAATCATGGGTTCGTCTTCAGGCCGTATCGGCCGTATGATGGCATGGGCGCCATTCTTCAGGGTAATTTCGGTAGCGAACTTTCTCGGATAAGGACATATTGACAGGTGAGGCGGGCAGAGTTCTCCTTCGGGTTGTACAAATCCGTCAAGAATCTCATCTTCCAGGAGGATACCCGCGTCAAGTGCGAAGCTGCCGCTTTCGGTGATAAAAAAGGGATTTATATCGACTTCCTTGATGTGATGGAAATCAACTATCAGCTGCGAAAATCTGACCACCATCTCCTCCAGATGTTTCAGTATATCGGCATAATTTGGGAGCCCCTGAAGGTATCTGTATATTTTGGTCTGCCTCATCATGTGTCTTGCCAATGCCTGGTTAAGCGGCGGCAGGGCAACAGCATAATCTTCGAGCGCACTCAGGAGTTCCCCGCCTGTCCCGAAAAGTATCACAGCGCCGAAGGTCGGGTCTTTCTTTGCGCCGATCACAACCTCGAATCCATGTTTGATGATCATGGGCTGCACAAGGACCGGGGCATCGGGGTCTCCTGCAGCCTCAGCGACCTGTCGCAGTCTCTTAAATGCATCGGAAACGGAGTCTCTGTCCTTGATGTTGAGGATGACACCGCCTTCCTTCAGTCTGTGGAATATCTTGGGTGAATCTATTTTAAGCACTACCGGGTATCCGATCTCATCAGAAATTCTGAGCGCCTCGGACTCGACAGAAGCTTTTTCAGTACGTATCACCGGAATGCCGTATGCAGAGAGAATCTCTTTTGCTTCATGCAGACTGAGGAGCAGCTTACGCCTTTGAGAAGCATCCTTTATTATCGATACAACCTTGCCTTTTTCCGGGAAAAAATCCTTCAAAAAATCCTCGGGAGTTTCCAGCAGCAATCTGAGATTGTCATCGTACCGGTACATATAGATGAAATTTCTTGCCGCCTGTTCCGGAGTGACGAATGTCGGGATTTTCCTTTCATTGAGTATTTCACGTGCTACAGAGACAGACTCCTCACCCATCCAGGAGGTGAATATCGGTTTGTAAGGATTAGCTTTTGAGGCCGCGGCCACCATTTCGGCGGTTTCGTTCGGCTTGGCACCGAAAGAAGGCGTCTGGATAACAAGAACTCCGTCGACGTCTTTGTCCTTCAGGCAACTCGAAATGGCAGTTTCAAACTGCTGCGGAGACGCATCTGAAAGCAGGTCAACCGGGTTTTGGATAAGCCTTTTCGACTGGGGCAGAACACTCTTAAGCGACTCTATTGTTTCAGGGCCGAGCGGGGCCAGAACGCCTCCCTGCTTTAAAAGAGTATCGACCGCTATCACTGCGGGGCCTCCTGCATTTGATACGATTGCGAGACGGTTTCCTTTGGGCCTTGCCTGTTTTGAAAGTGTTTCAGCCAGATAGAAAAGGTCGAGCATGTCATCTGCTCTTACCGCGCCGGCCCTGTTGAATGCGGCCTCATAGGCAATGTCCTCTCCCGCAAGCCTGCCGGAATGTGTGAGTGCTACATGTGCGGATTCCTCATATTTCCCTGATTTAAATACTACTATAGGTTTATTATATGAATATGAACGCACCGCCGTCATAAATTTGCGACCGTTCCAGAGGGATTCCACATAAAGAATTATTGCGCGGGTTTCAGGGTCTACGCCGAGGAAGTCGATCATATCAGCAAAGTCGATATCGAATTTAGAGCCCAGCGAAACGAAATAACTGAACCCAACCTTCTTGCTTACAGCCCGGTCCAGAAGGGATAAGCCTAAGGTGGAACCTTGCGCGATGCAGGCGATATTGCCCTTCGGCGGCATCTTCGGGAAGATACTCGCATTGATCCCCTTGCCCGGCCTGATAAAGCCCAGAGAATTGGGACCCAGGATTCTGAAGCCGTACTTTCCGGAGAGGCCCCTGATCTTTGCCTCCATTTGCTGTGGATCAGTTGCCCGGAAATGGAAATCCGGACACAAAATTATGACGCCTTTAACCCCCTTCTGGCCGCATTGTTCGAGCTGATCGAGCAGTACTTCGGGCCCGTCGGCGAGGATGGCCAGGTCGATGTCGCGCTCAATGTCAGTAATCGTGCGATATGCCTCAACTCCCTGGACTGAATCCACGCGTCCGTTCACCGGATAAACAGCCCCCTTATATCCCTTGCCGATAAGGTTGCCGAAAATGGAGCACCCCATGACCCTCGGGTCTTCACTTGCACCGAGTACAGCGATCCTTTTGGGATTGAAGAAGAAATCGAGGTTCTTGATGGACATAATCTTTTCTCCCTGGGAATATTTATTGTTAAATGATAATTATAATTCCAAGTAAAGTTGTGGCAACTCAATCCTTTGTTATCTGGTCCAGGGACCACTCCATAGGATTGATCAATTTATATCCCATTGTCTCAAATTTCTTTTTTATCTTGACTACATTATTCGTCAAAAGATATGGGAAAATGGCCCGCTTCCCCTCTTCCCAGTGTCTGGCCACGAGGATGCTGCCGAAGGATATTTTCTCCTCGCTGATAGCATCCACGATCTTTTTCATTTGCCCGAGTTTGTCCTCCACCTCAATGCAGAGCAATGTCCCGGGCTCCTCAAGTCCCAGCACATTTATGAAAGCCCGCATCAGGTCCCGGTTCGAGATGATGCCTATGACCTTTCCCTGTTCGTCCACAACCGGCAAGGCACCCTTACGGGTCCTGTGCATTAGCAGGATCGCATCCTCAAGGGTATCCATGCACGATATGGTGATGGGATTCTTTGTCATCACATCGATGACCTTCAGTCCTGATATCTTGTCCCTTTCTTTAAGGTCTTCCTTCGTGGAGAATACCGAAGGCATGGCGCTCCGTATATCGCGGTCGGTAATGATACCGGTCAGGGTACCGTCTTCCTTCACAACGGGCAAATGCCTTACGCGATGTTCGTCCATCTTGGCCCGGGCCTCAAGAACAGTAGCCTCCGGTCCGATAGTAATTACGACCCTCGTCATCGATTTGGTGATAAACATCTTTCCCCCTTTCAGGCCTTGCTGCCGAGCAATATTTCGATATGGTTTTTTATCAGTTCAGGAAGGCGGTTGATGCAGTAACCGCCTTCGAGAATCGATATAAGCCGCCCTTGAGAATAGCTCTCAGCCATTTCAACAATATTTTCCATTATCCAGGAAAAACATCCGGTTGAAAGATTTATGTCGGACATATCGTCATCAATATGCGCATCGAAACCTGCCGATACAAGAATTACTTCAGGCTTGAACTTTTCAAATGCAGGAAAAAGGTCTCGTTGAAGCAACTCCTTATATTCCTTGTCTCCCTGCCCCGGCAACACCGTTGAATTCAGGGTGAACCCGAGTCCGCGACCGGAACCCTTTTCAAATTCCCTGCCCGTGCCGGGATATGCAAACGAAGGATGCTCATGAATGGAATAGAAAAAGACAGAAGGATCGTCATAAAAAATCAGCTGTGTGCCGTTACCGTGATGAACGTCGAAATCAACAATGCCTATCCTCTGAATGCCCCACTTCTCTTGCAGGTATCGGGCCGTAATGGCGATATTATTGAAGAAACAGAAACCCATGACCCTGTTGACCTCTGCATGATGTCCCGGTGGTCTTACTGCGCAAAAGGCATTGTCTATCTCACCCCTCATGACGCGATCAACGGTATCAAGTATTCCACCTGCTGCAAGCATGGCGGTTTCAAACGTTTCCCTGCTGATCCGGTTATCGGGATGGTCAAGCATGTCCATTCCCCACATGCATGCCTCCTCGAAACGCATGATCAGTTTCATGCTATGGACCGCTTCGATCCATTCCTGCTTTGCCCGGACAGCGTTGACAGTCATTAACTTCGGCAGCAGCCCTGCCTGAACAACCCCACTGTGGATTGCAATGAGTCTTTCCGGAGATTCGGGATGCTCGGGTCCCGTGCGATGGAGCAAAAAACGTTCGTCATAAAGAAACCCGGTTCTTCTCATTTAATTCATCCCTTATAGTAATATAACTTAATCTTCTGAATATTTTTACACATATTTGAAAAAAAGAAAGGGACTGGCAAACTTTCCAGTCCCTTCATCTTTTACAGTTGCGAAGAATCAGTTCAAGGCACTAAAATTCAACCTTGCCTTCTCCCTGCACCATCTTGGTAATAGCTTCTACGATTTCAGGATTTGCCAGTGTCATAACGTCTCCGACATCAGAGCCGTTTGAAATGGCACCCAGGACCCTGCGCATGATCTTTCCTGAGCGGGTTTTCGGCATATCTGGGACAATCCAGACCTTTCTCGGCCGGGCAATAGCGCCGATCTCGGTGACAATAGCCTGCATTATTTTTTTGGCAAGTTCATCGCTGGGCTGGATGCCCGGCCTCAATGCAACATACAGATCGGGCTCTTTGCCTTTCACCTCATGTTTCACAGGAACAACCGCTGCTTCTGCGACTTCCCAAACGGTCATAGCCGCTGACTCGATTTCCTTGGTCCCAAGCCTGTGGCCCGACACGTTGATGACATCATCGATCCTGCCCAGGATACGGACATAGCCGTCCTCTGCAACAACCGCGGCATCACCGGTAAGGTAAGGCCAATCCCGCCAGTCCTTGCTCTTGGGGTTTTTGCAGTACTTATCAAAATATTGCCTGACGAAACGGTCGCGGTCTCCCCAGATGGTATGGAACATGCCGGGCCACGGGTTCTGTATGCAGATATTGCCGGCCTTGCCGGAGCCGTTAGGGACGGTATTTCCATCCTCGTCAAAGACTATCGGGTGTATGCCGGGCATGCCCGGGCCCGCGCTGCCGGGCTTCATCGGTTTCAGAGCAGGAAGCGTGCTGCAGAGGAAGCCGCCGGTCTCGGTCTGCCACCACGTGTCAACAATGATCGCCTCGTTTTTACCGACCTCGTGATAATACCACTTCCAGACCTCGGGCTCTATCGGCTCTCCGACGGTGGTCATATGCTTGAAGTGGTAGTTATACTTCTTAGGCTCATCCGGCCCGACCTTTCTAAGTGCCCTGATAGCAGTAGGTGCCGTATGGAAAATGTTGACATCGAGGTCCTGGGCTATCCTCCAGCACCTGCCGGCATCAGGATAGGTCGGGATGCCTTCGTAAATAACGGAGGACGCGCATATAGCAAGCGGCCCGTAAACGATGTATGAATGGCCGGTGATCCATCCGATGTCGGCCATACACCAGTACACATCTTCAGGATGGATATCCTGGACATACTTGGAGGTTCCGGCTACATAGGCGAGATAGCCGCCGGTATTGTGCTGGCAGCCCTTCGGCTTTCCGGTCGTGCCGCTGGTGTACATCAGGAAGAGCGGTGCTTCGGCAAGCATCGGCACAGGTTCGATCCTGACTCCGTAATATTTTTTCAGTAGTTCATTTACGAAAACATCGCGGCCCTCGACCATCGGGGTCTTCGCTGAATATTTTCCGGGATAACGCTGCCAGATGAGGACCTTCTTGACTTTCCTGCCTTCTTTTGCAGCTTCGGCTACAGCCGTGTCAGCCTTTTCTTTGTGATCAATTAGGGAACCACCCCTGTAATATGCATCCATCGTTATCAGGTAATCGCTTCCTGAGTCAACGATCCTGTCCGAGCATGCCTTGCCGCTGAATCCGCCAAAAACCTGGGAGTGGATTATGCCGAGCCTGGCGCATGCGAGCATCGTGATGGGGAGCTCTGCAACCATAGGCATATGGAGTGTCACTCTATCTCCGGCCTTGAGGCCGCATTCATTCTTGAGTATCGCAGCAAACTCGTTCACCCTTACGTACAACTCCTGATAGGTGACGTGCTCTACCTTTTCATTTTCGAGTTCAGGTACAAAATGGATCGCTGTTTTGTTCTTGCTCTTGGCCAGGTGCCTGTCTATGCAGTTGTAACTGGCGTTGATCAGCCCGCCCTTGAAAAAATTGTAACATGGGGCATCGCTGGTATCGAGTGTCGTATCCCAGTATTTGTACCATGTCAGGAGATCGGCATACTCCTTCCAGTACTCCGGACATTTGTCCAGGGACATCCTGTCATAAATCTTTTCATCGGTCATGTTGGCCTGGGCGACGAATTTAACCGATGGGTAGAAATATTGTTCTTCACCCCAATGCACTGCAATTTCAGCTTCGCTGGTTTCAACGCTTTCTTTTTTGTTTTTTTCGCTCATCTATCTTCTCCTCCTCAAGGATTACCCCTTTTCGCAGTATTGTACATAACAGGAGGGGGGCCTTTCATGCCCCCCTCCCGCTTGCTCTGTTTTAAACGGTCAGCTAATTCTCAATCTGACGATTTTATAACTCTAACTTGCTTTCTCCCTGAACCATCTCGGTGATCAGAGTGACGATTTCAGGATTTGCAAGTGTCATGACATCGCCTACATCAGTGCCGTTGGAAATAGCGCCAAGTACGCGACGCATGATCTTTCCCGACCTGGTTTTCGGCATGTCAGGGACGATCCAGACCTTCCTTGGTCTCGCGATTGCACCGATTTCCTTGACTATGCACTGTGATACTGCCTTTGCGATTTCCGGGCTCGCCGTTCTGCCCGGTTTCAGGGAAACATACAAATCGGGTTCCTTGCCTTTGACCTCATGCTTGACAGGGACAACTGCTGCTTCTGCCACATCAGGGTGGGTAAGCGCAGCTGACTCAATCTCTTTGGTCCCCAGCCTATGACCGGAAACGTTGATAACATCGTCGATTCGGCCGAGGATGCGGACATACCCGTCAGCTGCCATAACCGCTGCATCACCGGTAAGATAGGGCCAATCCTGCCATCTCTTGCTCTTCGGATCTTTGCAGTATCTTTCAAAATAGGTCTTGACAAAACGGTCGCGGTCTCCCCAAATGGTCTGGAACATGCCTGGCCATGGGTTCTGTATACAGATATTTCCCGCTTTGCCTGACCCTGCCGGGACTACATTTCCGTCATTATCATAAATAATCGGATGGATACCGGGAACGCCGGGGCCTGCACTGCCCGGTTTCATAGGCTTTAATGCGGGGATGGTACTACAGAGGAATCCGCCGTTTTCGGTCTGCCACCACGTATCAACAATAGCTGCCTCTTTCTTGCCGACATCGTTGTAATACCACCTCCAGACTTCGGGCTCTATCGGCTCGCCCACGGTGGTCATATGCTTGAAGTGATAATTGTATTTCGCCGGCTCATCCGGACCGACCTTTCTCAGCGCCCTGATGGTGGTAGGTGCGGTATGGAAGATGTTAACATCCAGGTCCTGTGCAATCCTCCAGGCCCTGCCTGCATCCGGATATGTAGGAACGCCTTCGAAAATAACACTGGATGCACATAATGCCAACGGACCATACACAATATAAGAATGACCGGTGATCCAGCCGATGTCGGCCATACACCAGTATACGTCTTCAGGATGAATGTCCTGAATGTATTTCGATGTCCCGGCTACATAGGAAAGATAACCGCCGGTGCTGTGCTGGGCTCCCTTGGGCTTTCCGGTTGTGCCGCTTGTATACATCAGGAAGAGCGGTGCTTCAGCAGGCATCGGAACCGGATCGATCCTTGCGCCATAATGCTTTTTCAGCATGTCATTGACAAAGACATCGCGACCCTCTACCATCGGTGTCTTGGCAGAATATTTGCCGGGATAACGCTGCCATACCAGGACTTTTTTGATCTTCTGTCCGTCCTTTGCCGCCTCTGCAACGGCAATATCCGCCTTTTCCTTATGGTCCTGGATCTGACCGGCCCTGAAATACGCATCCATCGTTATCAGGTATTCGCTTCCTGAATCGACGATCCTGTCAGCGCACGCCTTGCCGCTGAATCCGCCGAAAACCTGGGAGTGGATGACGCCGAGTCTTGCACAAGCAAGCATCGTGACGGGAAGCTCTGCTACCATCGGCAGGTGCAGTGTTACCCTGTCCCCAGCCTTCAGACCCAAGTCATTCTTGAGAATTGAGGCAAACTCATTCACCCTCACATACAACTCCTGATAGGTGACATGCTCGACCTTGTCAGTCTCAAGCTCCGGAACAAAGTGGATAGCTGTTTTGTTCTTGTTCTTTGCAAGATGTCTATCGACACAGTTGTAACTTGCATTGATCAACCCGCCCTTGAACCACTTGTAGCAAGGGGCATCGCTGGTGTCGAGGGTTACGTCCCAATACTTATACCAAGTTAAAAGGTCAGCATACTCCTTGAAACAGTTGGGGAAATTTTCCAATGAAAAACGATCATAGATCGTCTCATCGGTCATATTTGCCTGGGCAATGAATTTTGTCGACGGCTTGTAAAATTCTTCTTCACCCCAATGTACCGCTATCTCGGCCTCTGATGTTTCGACTCCTTTTTCGACTTTCTCGCTCATTTAGCTTCTCCTCCTAGTATTATTAGTTGATGCTATAGCCAGAAATTCAAAATGCCGCTTTGGATTCAGAATTATCCAATAATCATTCCCGACATTCTTTAATTATGCTGTCGCAGCCACAACACTATTTAACTAAGCAGTAGACCACTTCGGCCTCTGAGTGATCCTGACCAAAACAACTGCAACGATCAGCACCGCCGCCGAAAGATAGAAAGCATAATCAAGACTGCCCGTTACGTCTTTAATGGTCCCGGCAAGTCTAGCCATGAAAAAGCCGAGGCCCCATCCAAGAAACACAAGGCCGTAATTGAAGCCCAGGTTCTTAGCACCAAAGAAATCTGCTGTGAAGGCAGGCAGCAATGCAAGTCCGCCGCCGTACTGCCAGTAAGCGATGCCGACTGCCAGGAACAGCAGCGCGATGTTCTGCGATGCGATAATGGACGGCATGGCAAATAAGCAGAGGGCAGAAATTATACAGTTGACCGTATAGGCATTGGCCCTTCCGATCTTATCGGAGTACATGCCGGTGCCTACCCTGCCCAATGCATTTACCGCGCCTCCGAACGAGGCCAGTATCCATGCGTTTGCTGCAAGATAAGGAACGTCTTTTGCTGCTTTTGCCAATATGCCGGCGGCGTTGGCGATGATCATCAGGCCTGACTGGGTCGAGCCGATGAAGAGAATGACGAGTGCGTAGAACTGCCAGGTCTTCGTCATCTCGCCCGCAGACCAGCTATGCGCTGTCTGCTTCTTGGCAGCAGCAGCAGCGGATTCGGCCGTTTGTACAGCAGCAGGAGGCACATATCCTGTAGGCGGCCAGGCAAGAAGCTGACCTGCTATAACAACAACGACCGCAAAGAATACACCCAAACCGATAAAACTGCCGGACAGGCCATAACCGTCAATCAGCTTTTGTGCCAGCGGTGAAATATAAAGGGCCGCACCGCCGTATCCACCTACAACCAGGCCTGCAATCAAGCCTCTTTTATGAGGTCCGAACCATTTGAGCGCAGCCGGAGTGGGGGCTGCATAGCCGATGCCCATTCCGATACCGCCCAGGATTCCAAACCCCAGGATTAGGCCGGTATAACTTTTCATCAATCCGGAAAGAATACACCCCGCTGCAAGACAGAGTCCGCCGAGTGTTGCACCAACCTTCGGACCGTATTTGTCCTGTATGCGGCCGCCGGGAATCATGAATAAGGCGAATATAATAACGCAGAGCGAAAATGGCGTAGCTGCCTCTGCATTAGTCAGATAGGTCCAGCCCTCGTTGACCCCTGTCATCGGCTGGCCCGCATCTTTCACGTTAATAAGAGCCTTCGCCCATACGCTCCAGGCATACAAAATACCCAGGCAGAGATTAACAGCCATGCCCGCGAAAGTAACAACCCATGCTTTACCCGGTACCTTTTCGATATTAATTGCTTCTGCCATTGTTCCTCCTTCTCATTCGTTTTTTTACAAAGCCTGTCTTCAAGAATCCACTGTCAGGCCGCCTGTACTGCAATGCACTATCTATCGTGATATCCTGAAACATTTTTCACATGAAGTGCTCTGTTATTCCAATCCCCCTTTCCTTAAATTACGACTTGAATTAATAAGCATGCACGCCTGTGATATCCACGCGGTTAATTCAACCCCTTGTCGGGATCTCCAATGCGCAGCAACTCTCCGACTGTTTTTACTCCCTCGCTGATCAGCAGAGGCAGAAGCCTCTGAAAAACCTGGGCGGTAACAAATGCATCATTTACAGCATTGCGGTCGCCCGGTGCTGCGATACCGAGATGGGCAGCAACCTCGTATAGCTTGACCTCTTCGGACGAATGGGTCCAGCCCGACGATTCGCGCCGCATAAGCCAGTGATACAACTTGTAAGTGTCTAACGCGTGATTCTTCACCTCCATTCCCAAAGACCGATTTACCTCATTTTTAAGGATTGCAAGGTCCGTAAAGATAAGATGCCCGACAATAATACTGTTGCCGCAAAGAGAAAGAAACTCAGACAAGGCCGTCGATGTTTCGGGCTTAAGAAAACACCCTGCCTCGACGCTGCCCTTCAGATCGACACCTTGAATCGAGCCCCCCCCTGAGTCCATCATCCTGTAAAACGTCTCTCCCAACTCTATTCTCCCCCCGGTCATTTTAATTGCACCGATTGCTGTTATGGAGTCCCTCTGTTCATCCAGTCCCGTAAGTTCGATATCGACGGCCACATACTTTGCAAGCGATACATGAACATGTTCGATCTCATCATCATTGGTCCGCTTCCTGGATTTATCGGTCATGCCAGCTGCCATTTCATTGTTTTGTATCTCTCCGCTATCGCATCCTGAAGTTTCGATACCAGGTTGAATGCCTCTTTAATCGTTTTCTTCTGAAGGTTTGTAAGAATGTCGGGGTTGATGATGTTATCCGGGGCCTGTCCCCTGCTTGTCTGGCCAAACTGATGCTGGATCCGCAGGTGCATGATAAATTCAAAAGCGTGGGCAAGTTCCTCCCCGAACTCCGCTATGTCGCTCCGTCGCTCCTTGAGTGCCTCAATCCGTGATAGAGTGGATGTTTCGCGCACTGCTTCCTCCAGGGCATAAAGCCGCACGATAGCCACGATCGGAGCAAGCCCTTTGACTTTGAGATCAAGCCTGTCACAATGCTCTCCTGTTTTTTCTATAACAACGGTTTTCAGGAAGCCTATCGGCGGTCTGTTCCTGACAGCCATACCGGCAAGATGGCCCAAGAAAGTCCCCCGGTCCCTGATCATTCCCGATATTGATTCCCTCAGTTGGTCTGCCAGAGAAAAATCCCCCCCTACCCCGCGAAAATCGAGAAATGTAACAGGTTTCAGCCCGGTTTCTCCCATTTCAGATTGGGGATTGTCAACCCAGTTGGCGATAAATTTCTTCCACGAGGAAATTGGCCTACACCACTGTGGGTTGCTTGCCATATGTGCATCGGGACAGAATGGATACCCGCATGCGACGAGACCGTCCCTTACAAAGACGGCAAAGGAGGAAAAGTACTTTTTTGCCTCCTCCGCCTCAAAAGTCGTGGCACTGTCAGCATAGACGATTGCATTGTCCTGATCGGTCTTGAAGGTCTGCTCCTTGCGGCCTTCACTGCCGAAGGCCAGCCAGCAGTACTGCACTGGCGGACTGCCGAACTTTCTCGTGGCGATTTTCAAAATCTTTCTGACAAGCCTGTCATTGATCTCGGTGATGACACTTGTGATGTTGCCCGCCCTGGCACCCTGTTTGAGAAGTATGTCGATTATATTGTTGATCTGCTTGGCGACATCCGCAAGACCTTCAATGTCCCGCTGACCCTCGATGTCCTTTGCGATCAGCATTGGAGACGTACCCTGCATCAGCATGAAATCGTGATGTGACACAATTCCTGCGAGTATACCGTCTTTGATGACGATAAGATGATGTACGTTATACTTCATCATCTTCAGAATTGCTTCGAAACAATAGTCTTTCGAGTCGATCCTGAGGAGCGGATAACTCATTACGGTCTTTACCGGATCGGCAACGTCCCTGCCGCGCGCTACGACCTTTCCCCTCATGTCCCGGTCGGTTACTATTCCGACAGGTCTGTGTTCCTTGTCGACGAGTACCAGGGAGCTTATCTTGTTTTCGCACATAACGGTGGCGGCCTCTCTGATAGAGGCGTCCTGGGGAGCTGTCATCACGTTCTTTGCAGCAACCTCTCCGACCGAGGTTGAAAAAAGAAGCCGGTCCCCATCCCCTGACAGAAAAGGGTTCCTGCCGTGCATTTCCTTGAAAGTCTTGTCGATATATATGTTGAGAAAAGACTTTAGAAAATACTCCCTTACAGTTTCGCTGCTGTCAAGGAGCTGCCTGACCGCGTCTCTTTTTATCGTATAGCAACTCGTGTTTTCCACGGCCAAGACATAGGCGCGGGCCTTATCACCGCCCACAAGGGAAAGATACCCGAAGAGATCTCCCTGCCCCCTGAAGTCGATAATAGTTTCTTCTCCATTGGCTGCACGCCTGAAAACTTTTATCCCGCCTTTTTTAATGATATGCAAATACTTGCTGGGAGGCCCGCCCTGCCGCAAAATTGTCGTTCCCTTCGGGAAAAACTCCATAGACATTCCAACCGCAAGCTCCGTCAAAGCGGGTTCATCCAGAAACTGAAAGGGCGGCACACGTTTTAGGAATTCAACCACGTCTTCAATTATCATGGCGGAGTAACGTTTGCAATTCCGATGCCCGGCAATCCGTAGAGCAGGATGATAAGCTATCTATCCATTTGATATTTAATGTAAACAAAATAGATATGACAGGCGCCTAAGATTAAATAAAGATTTTGTAATGGGAAGAATAGTTACTGTAGTTACCGATAGTAACGTAGAAATTGTCTGACATCTCGACTCCTACTTTTTAAGGCACCATCCGAAAGTGCTGGAATCTTGGCCGCGTATGAATTATAATTATATTTTAATATCTTATATCTCCCGGTTAGTTTTTAGCCTGCGCCCATTCAGGGACCAGGCAAAGAAGGAGGATTCGGGCATGGCAAAGAGCATCTATATAGCAAGTGCTGAACCAAGGGTGGACAAAATAATCGTCATTCTCGGCATGATGGAACTTCTTTGGAATCAGGCCCATCGCGTAGGCTTCTTCAAACCCATCATCCAGGAGACAGTCGGCCCGGACCCCATGATACATCTCATTAAAAGCCGTTACAACGTGACTTTTCCGTACGAGGCCATGTACGGGAGCACACTTGACGCCGCCAAGGAGCTGATCTCGTCAAACCTCGGAGACGAACTGCTGAAAGTGATCATCGAAAAATATAAGGCACTCGAAGCACAGTGCGACTTCGTCCTGTGCGCCGGTTCGGATTTCAGGAGCGCCGTTTCCCCTGTTGAGTTTGAATTCAACGTGGACGTGGCCAACAATCTCGGCAGCTTGATGATGCCCGTTGTAAAAGGGCACGAACGGTCTATGCTGAAAATCATCGAAGCAGTGACCGGAGTGGTCGATGCGCTGCATGAAAAGGACTGCGATATCTTCTCCGTCGTCGTCAACAGGATCGCTCCCAAACTCGCAGTGGACGCCCCCGTGCGCCTGAGGAATGTGGTGCCGGCCGGAATACCGGTTTATGTCCTCTCCGACAATGAAGCCTTATGGAAACCGACGGTATGCGAAATTGCGGAGGCGCTCGAAGCAAGATTTCTCAGCGGTCAGGCATATTGTCTCAAGCGGGACGTGGTCGATTACAAAGTCGCCGCCATGAGGCTTGCCAATTTCCTTGATCATATAAACGAAGGGACAATGGTCATCACGCCGGGTGACCGTGACGATATCACAATCGGCAGCATACTTGCGGACGCTTCTACAACCTATCCGAGAATAGGCGGGATCATACTTACCGGAGGAATTAAGCCTTCTCCCCAGATTAAGAGACTGATCGACGGCTTTTCATCTTCCGATGCCGTACCAATACTTACGGTTGATACCGACACTTTCAATACTGCGGTTAAACTTAACACGGTAACCGGTACACTCAGCCCAGAGAATACACGTAAAATAGAAACCGCCCTGGGCATATTCGAGGCGGGCGTAAGCGTCGTCGAAATCATGGACAGCCTCAATGTCACCCGTTCAAGCCGCGTGACCCCTCTTATGTTCGAATACGACCTCATCCGCCGGGCAAAGGCCGACAAGCAACATATTGTAATGCCGGAGGGGGAAGAGCCGCGCATACTCCACGCCTGTGAATTGCTCTTGCTGCGCGATGTTGTCGAGATAACCATTTTAGGAAACCAGGAAACAATCAGACGGAAGATTGCGGAACTTGGCCTGAAACTCGAGAAGGCAAATATAATCGATCCCTCAACCTCTGATTTGCGCAAAGACTACGCGGAGACATATTTCGAACTCAGAAAGAACAAGGGAATCACCAGGGAAATGGCCTTCGATATAATGGCCGACCCGAGCTATTTCGGTACCATGATGGTGTATAAAGGCCATGCAGGCGGTATGGTGTCGGGATCGGCAAATACAACTGCCCACACCATCCGTCCCGCTCTCGAGTTCATAAAGACCAAACCGGGCACATCGATAGTGTCAAGCGTTTTTCTCATGTGTCTTTCGGACCGCGTACTGGTTTTCGGCGACTGTGCCGTCAATCCTAATCCTGATGAAAGACAGCTTGCAGACATAGCCGTCAGCTCCGCCGAGACTGCCGCCTCATTCGGCATACAGCCAAAAGTAGCAATGCTCTCTTATTCCACCGGCGAGTCGGGAAAGGGAAAAGATGTGGACAAGGTGCGTGAGGCCACCCGGCTCGCCAGAGAAAAGAGGCCCGACTTCAAGATCGAAGGCCCGCTGCAATTCGATGCCGCCATAGACGCTTCAGTAGCAAAAATCAAACTGCCGGACAGCGAAGTTGCCGGCAGTGCAACTGTCTTTATATTTCCCGACCTGAACACGGGCAACAACACATACAAGGCGGTCCAAAGATCTGCTAATGCTGTTGCGATCGGCCCAATCCTCCAGGGTCTGAACAAACCGGTCAATGACCTCAGCAGGGGATGCACAGTAGCCGATATCCTTAATACAGTGGCCATCACGGCAATACAGGCGCAGGGTGACAACAGCGGGAAAGGCAACTGATTATGAAAGTTCTGGTCCTGAATTCAGGCAGCTCATCTATTAAATATCAGCTTTTTAATATGGAGGACAAGACCGTTCTCACTTCCGGCATCGTTGAACAGATTGGCGAGCCGGCAGGACGTCTCAGGTACAAATGGCTGGATGAGCAGGGAGAAACTCAGGAAGGTATCGGGGAAGGCGTTTTCGCTGACCATAGCGACGGGCTGAAGATAGTGTTTGACGTTACGGCAAAGCTCGGCATTATTCGCGATATGAAGGAGCTTTACGGCATAGGCCACCGTGTGCTGCATGGCGGCGAAGCCTTTTGGAAGCCGACCCTGATCACCGGCAGGGTAGTCGAGGTCATTCGCGAGATGATTCCACTGGGGCCTCTTCATAATCCACCCAACCTTATGGGCATAGAATTCATGCTCAAAATGACGCCGGACATCCCGCAAGTTGCCGTATTCGATACCGCCTTCGGTATGACCATGCCCTCGTATGCATATCATTATGCGCTTCCGTACGCCTTATATAAAGAACACCATATTCGACGCTACGGTTTCCACGGGACTTCTCACAGGTATGTTTCGAGGATGGGTGCGAAGTTCCTCGGCAAACCGCTCGATAGTACCAGTATGATAACCATCCATCTTGGTAATGGCTCAAGCATATCCGCGATCCGAAACGGCGAATGTGTAGATACTTCGATGGGCATGACTCCACTTGAAGGACTCGTAATGGGGACCCGCTGCGGAGACATAGATCCGGCAATTGTTCCGTTTCTTGGAAAGACCCTCCGAATGACGCACGATCAGCTCGACACCCTGATGAACAAGCAGAGCGGACTGAAGGGTATCTGCGGCACCAACGATATGCGGGAAGTCCAGCGCCTTGCTGCAAGCGGAAACCTCAACGCCCATCTCGCGATCGATATGTTCTGCTACCGCATAAAAAAATATATCGGTTCATACTTCGCAGCCCTCGGCAAAGTCGATGCGATTATCTTTACAGGGGGTATCGGTGAAAACTCAGAGTCCATACGCAGGCAATGCTGCTCCGGGCTGGAAAACCTTGGAATAACGTTGGAAGCTGACAAAAATGAATCCGGATCGCGCGTCACAAGGGAGGTGTCGGCTGTTTCCTCCAGAATCAGGGTACTGGTTATCCCGACCAACGAGGAACTCGAAATAGCCCAGCAGACAGTTGAGTGCATAAGGGCGTTTGAACATAAATGATCAATTCAGAGACAAAATAGCCGATGCTGAAGTCCAGGAAGGGCGGATCAAACTTAAACACGACAGCGGACCAATTTAAATTGCTCATGTGCTACATTCATAGTTATTTACTATTCGTTCGCTGCTGCTTCATGATTATTTAGTATGATTGGAATATGAAAATTCATGGTGCGGCGACAGATAGAGTTGCCTCCGCCCATTGATGCAAGCAATATAAGTCCTTCAGGGAGGATCATATGAAACATGTTAGTGCCATGTTGATTGCAGCCGTTTTATTGCTGACGCCGGTTTATGCTTTCTCCGATAATCTCGGATATGCGCGAATGAGTTTGATGGAGGGAGATGTTCAGGTGTATACAACCGATGCCGGAGATTGGGGACCGGCTTCGATAAACGGACCGCTTGCTGAGGGCGACCAGGTATGGGTCCCCGAAGGCGGGAAAGTTGAACTGCAGCTGAATTCAGGAACGTATATAAGGCTCGATCAGGGGTCGGCACTCCAGATATTGTCTATGAATAATGAGACCTCCCAATTTTATGTCTCACAGGGACATGCTTATGTATATTACGATCCGGCCGGCGGCAATGCTCTTCAGGTCGACACCCGTGACGCATCCACACGCGCGTTCGGTCAGGCAATTTTCAGGATAGACATTACGGACCAGGTCACCGAAGTGTCTGTCTACAAAGGATACGTTGAAACTGAAAACAGTGCCGGGAATCTCAGGGTAAACGGA
>DATJOY010000065.1:0-12386 GCA_035506695.1 Dissulfurispiraceae bacterium | reverse complement strand
TTTAGCCCTTTCTTTCATCCCCATCAGCCCCAGTCCCCGTCCGCTTTCAATCGGAATTGTCAGCAGTTCATTAATGTCGAATCCAACACCGTCGTCTTCTACTGTAATCACCAGGGAAGACTCGTTTACCTCTGCGCTTATGAATACATTGCCGGCTTTGGCATGGCGGGCAATGTTGACGAGCGCCTCCTGCAGAATCCTGAACACCAAAATTTCCACCTCCTGAGGCAGCTTCCGTGTGAGAGGGGATTTGAAGTCGAGATAAAAATGAATGCCCTTTTCAGAGAGGTGTTTTTTCAGCAGCCACATTATGGCAGCGTCTATGCCCAGATCGTCAAGGAGCGAGGGCCTGAGGTCATCGATGACCCTGTGGATGCCGTCGATTATACCTACAGCTATGGCCTTCATTTCATCTATTTTATTCACCGAGATCAGTTCCGGATGCATCCTGCAGATGTCTAATTGTATCAGAAAAGCGGATGCCTCCTGCAGAATCGTATCATGAAGTTCCCGGGCTATCCTCCTGCGCTCCTCCTCCTGGGACGAAATTGCTTTTTTCAGGAGATGCCGGACCCTCTTCCTGCTGTCACGAATCTCCTGTGTTCTGATCGCAACACGGGTTTCAAGTTCCACATTGTGTATCTTTATTTTTTCGAGTGAATCGGCAAGCCTTCCCCTCATGGCGTCAAAACTGGTGCTGAGCTTCAATATTTCGTCGCTCCCCACATTGCCTACAGGGGTATCGAGGTCTCCCGACGCTATCCTGTTAGCCGAGTTTGTGAGAGATGTCAGAGGTTTCACGATTTTCTTGCTCATGATAACGGAAAGAACCAGTGATGCGATTGCAAAAACCAGCACAAGCGTTACGAATTCTGATTGAAGCGCCATGGCCGGAGCAAAGACATCTTTTTCTGCCTGCCCCAAAACAATTCCCCATGTGGCTGTGCGGAACGGAACGACTGCAAGAAGATCAGTCGGCTTTTCAGTTGCGTTCGGATGAGAAAAGCCGTGCTTGCACTCTATGATGCCCGACCGTCCTTCTTTAATCATCCTGCCGATGGTAGAGCCGTGGTCATGGTGCTGAAAAATATGGGAGGGGTTATCGGAAGCAACAACCATTTCATTTGAATCGATGATATCGATATAAGTGTTCGGCTCGCTGACGGCAGTCTTCAGGAGATTTTGCAGGACATCGCTTGCAGGGCTGAGAAGTCCGCCGGCTATTCCGGTAACATGCCCTTTGCGGTCTTTGAGTGGTGTCATGATGAATACCACCTTCTTATTGATCGGCGCAATTGTATATATGTCCGAAACTACGGACTTCCCGCTCTGGAGTACCTGATTGACAGAGGGTATGTATGTGAGATTAAAGAACTGCTCGATGTCTGACGGATAGGCCATCAGCTTGTTCCCATGCTTGTCGAGAAGAAAAACGCCATCGGTGAAAAGTGAATATCTGTAGGCGGTTTCAAGCATTCTTTTTTTCGACGCCGGGTCTTTTTCGGTGAGGTCAACATTTTCCGATCTCGCAATATCTTGCAGTCTGTTGAGGCTCCTGTTGATCAGGGCTTCGACATAGTTCGAGATGACTCTTGCAAGGGCAAGCCTGTTTTGCAGAGACCGATCAATGCTTTCATGGATTGTTATGTAGCTTACAACGCTGAGCGTGACCGACACTATGATGATGTTCAGGATAAGGACGATTAGAATCTTTCTCTGCATCTATCGAGAGCTTACTACAATGGCCGGTTTCTGTCAACCAACAGTCCTGGTTCGCCGGCCCTGATATCTTCTCCTGTTGCAGACAACTCTCGCATTTTCATTTGCTTCTTTTTTGCATATCCGGTAAATATGCTCCCATTGAAGGGAAATACATCCGGGCTCAGCACAGAGTCGTATATGTGCCATGTTATCACCAAAATAAAGATAAGCATAGCTTCGCTGGTATGAACCGTTTTAGACAGGGGTATGAATATACCCGGCAGAAATTTCGTCACAAACACCGGAAACCAAAGGACAAAACCGGTAACAATCATCTGGCATCCTCCCATCAGCACCAGCCAATAAATGCACTTTTCCTTATAGGAATATCTTGTGCCGAGTGCCGGGTTGTCGCTGAGGCCCAGATAATACCTTACATTGTGAAAGGCGTCCCTCGCATCTTTGAATGTTATAAGCATTGAAGGCTGCCATTTGAAGAACATTACACCGGCAATATTTACCGGTATGTGCTGCAGTGCAAGCATTGTGAACAGACCGCCTGCAATATGGTGGATGAATCTCATGTTGTCGATTCCGCCAAGTAAGACGATGATGGATTGAGATACTCCCAAATAGTAAAACTTCTGCGGCAGCCCGGTACATGCCAAAATTCCGAACAGCAGGATAAGCGCAAAGTGCTCAATGATCCTGTACGCGCAAAATCGTCTGACTTGCTCTTCATTGCCTGAAATTGTAACGGACTCCATAACTGCCCCCTCTATCTGTTCTTGAGATATCGCCGTATATCCAGAAGCACCAGGAAAAGTATGCCGACAACAGTTATAGGCAACATAATCCTGTAAAACTTCTCAGTGATATAGACCATCGGCGCAACCCTGAGGCCTGGGGTATAATGAGACAGCCAGGCGTCGGGGAAGTTTTCGGTTGCACCCGGATGGCAGGCACTGCACCGTTTAAGAAGCTTGCCCTTCATTGCACTCATATCCGCACCAGACACGCGGGCAATGTCATGTATTCCATGACAATCGGTACATACGGCCATTGCAGGCGGCGGGCCGAAACGCCTGCCTGTCTCGCTCCTGTATAGGCTTAGGGTCATGCCGTGAAAATCGGACAGGTACGTCTTAACGACCTCCGTGGACAGGCCGTATTTACCCATAATCGCAGCATTGGAATGACAGGCGCTGCACTTGTCGGGGATGTAATCATGAAAGTCTGCCGATGCCGTGTCCTTTATGCTGTGCGAAGAGTGACAATCCGTGCAGATTGCCGTGTCCCTGTTTTCTTCATTGAACAGGGCGTTGCCGTGGATGCTCTTGGCATAGACTGCATATACCTTGCTGTGGCATGCCGCGCATTTCCTTACTATTGCGAGCCTGCTCTTTGCGGGAGATGTTATCGCATGGGTCCCGTGGCAATCGACACAGGTAGGCGCATCCAGTCTTCCAATATTAAGCAGGGCGAAATGCACGCCCTCGGCCACTTTCGAATATTTGTCATAGTGGCAGCGGCGGCAGATTTCCGATGACGAATGCCGGTATTCCCGCTCCGACCTGAATTTTCTGACAGGATGTTCGGTGGCTGAAAAGCCAAAGTGGCAGTCGGAGCACCCGACATCTTTGTGCGGAGATCCCCGGAGTTCGGTTGTATCGACATGAGTAGGAACTGCCTCGCCGTTTACGAACCCCATCCTGCCTTCACGAGAATGACAGCTCATGCAACGCTTCTCTTCGGCGTTCACTGCGTTGCCGGCAACGACCCTCGTAATGGCATGCGCACTGTGGCAATTCGTACATACGACAGCCTCGCCCAAAACCTCTTTTTTCAACAGCGCAGCATGTATGGCCCTTGAAGTGATAGTGCCGTCAGGATGACATTCCCTGCATCTGCGAGAGGCCATGATCTGATATTGCACCCTGCTCCTGAAGGACCGGTGGGGATGTCCCTGCACAAATTCCTGATGGCACACTGTGCAGTCCATTGCCCCATGGACCGATCTGCTGAAGGTATCCGCATTTACGTAAGTTGCGACCCAACTGCCGTCTGCGAATTTCTTTTCACTTCCCTTTTGCTGATGACAGTCAAGGCAATATTGTTTTCCCCGGCCTTCGGCTCGTTCCTGCGCATATACCCGGTTGCATAAGACAGCTACTGACAGGACCAGAAAGAGAATCATGATATTTATCATGCATATCATCGTTCTCATTCCGTCCTCCTTGATAAGAGACCCAGTCAACCGCTTAATGTGTATTCTTATATTCAGATAATTCCCTTGTCACCGGGAACCTGTTCATAATCCATCGGAATACAAGTATGTGCAAAGTTATCATGGCCAGGATCATAAGGACCTCGCCCGATGAAGGGATTATGAGCGACCAGTGATTTGGAAGGTTCCAGTTATAGGCAATCAGGTTGACGTTCACCCTGTTCAGCACTATCCCAAGCACTGCCCAGAGTGCTGAAAAACGTATCAGCCCGATGCTTTCCCTCTTGACTGCAACTGAAAAGAGCACCATCGGGAGTGCGACGAATCCCAGCAGCTCGACCAGATACCAGCTCCCGAGTGGAGTGAGCAGGAGCCCCCAGCGGTCGTCCTGAGCCAGCGCTATGACCTTCAAGGCAAAATATATGTACATCGCGACTGCGGCAGCCTTGCCCAGGCTCAGGGTGACGGTCGGTATACTTGAAACGAACCTGTTGTCGCATCTCTCCCTGAAATAGCGGACAGCGGCAAAGGCCAGCAAAATCGCGAAAGACATAGCAGCATAAACAGCCGAGCTGAAGAAAAGGAGTGGAAGGTGAGATGTATACCAAAGCGGGTGCAGCTTCCCCGGCGTGATAAGATACATCGCTCCAAGGGCTGACTGATGGACGGTCGACAGGATAACACCGCCGATAATAAGGGCCACCGTTATGGAAATCGCCCATTTATGAAGCCGTTTGGACCCTAACCATTCAAGAATTGCCGGTGAAAATTCCATGAGCTGTACCGTGACGTACAAAGCAACGTGCCAGGCCACGACGAAAAGCACCGATGACGGTCCGAAATTGATCAGCATCGGATAATAAATACGCCATGGCCTGCCGAGGTCTATAAGCAGATACGAAGCTGCAAAGGCATAACCGAGCATGCCGCCAAGCACTGCAAGACGCACAAGCGGGCGGTAGCTTTTTATTCCGAAGAGATAATAGCCGGATGCCACGACAAAGCCCGCAGCAAAAAGCGGCTCGCCGGCAAAGATACCCCAGCTGAGTAGCAGGCCCCAGGGGTATTCGTTCGATGCATCCAGAACAGAAGCAAGCCCCTTGCCATACCTGGAAATAAAGACCGGCAGAGATGTCGCCAGTATAGAGGCTGCTAGCAGGTTGAATGGTGTGATAAGCGACCTTGAGTATTCCGACAAGCTCATACCCATAAACAGTTTATCCATGAACCACACCATGAATCCCCCGGAAGAATTACCAGCCCTTGCCGCATAATTCACATTTTTATTCATTGTCGTCCTCCGTGTGATGACCGGCGGCATCCTTATTGTCTTCATCTTCTGCGGCCTCTTTTGCTCGTTGCTTCATGGCACCGTAAACCAGCCCGAATATTGCAGGAAAGGTAGTAAAGATAACGGGCACCGCCGAGAGATAACCTTCCGTCAGTTCCAGAAGAGGTTTTTGAGGCAGGTTAACTGGGAACCCCAGTTGTTCAAAGGGCACGGCGGATATATACAACCAGGACGTGCCTCCGACTTCCCGTTCGCCGTATATGTGGTCTATATATTTTTCCGGATCATTCGCGATCCTCTTTCTGGCAAGTTTAAGGAGATCTTCACGCCTTCCGAATGTGATAGCGCCTGCGGGACATGCGTCTGCACAGGCCGGTATAAGCCCTTTCGAAACCCGTCCATAGCACATCGTGCATTTCACTATCTTTGGCTCAAGTGCACTTTCGTAACTGTAGCCCGGTATATTGAAGGGACATGCGACAACGCAGTATCTGCAGCCGAAGCAAAGGTTTTCATTATAAATCACCGCGCCCTGCGGCGTCTTTGTGTACGCGTGAATCGGGCATGCACTGGCACACGCCGGCTCAAGACAATGGTTGCACTGCACCTTACGGTAGAAAGGTTTTGAGGGGTCCTTGGAGTTGGCGAAACGGTTGACGACAGTAAGGGCCTCAGCAGACGGCCATCTTGACTCGCTGAAAACCGATTCGTCAGTGAAAGGCTTTTCGGGCGCCGGCATGCCGTTGGCCTTGTTACAGGCATCTTCGCAGCTGCGGCAACCCACACAGGCCGTAAAGTCTGTCAGCATCCCATAGCTATTTGGCCACCCCCCGAACTCGCGCGAAGCCGCAGGCCCGGCAGAAACTCCCATGGCCGTGCATCCCGCCAACAGGGATGCGGAAAGGAATCCTCTCCGGGACAGCCCCGGCTTGCGCCTATTGCTGTCGTCAGTTGTTTTATCTTCTTTGTTATGCATTTCTATGACCTCACCATAACTGTATTTAGATACGGGGCTCACTTCTTGGAATGGCAGGTTTCTGCACATCCGGCCGGGGAGGTCCCCAGCTTACCTGTCCCAACATGGCATTGAAAGCATTTCTTGTGAAACGCTACCTTCAGCCCCGGCATATCGGGAGAATCGGGGGAATACTCGGTATGGCATCCGCTGCAGGGCAGGAACCCCTGTTTCGCCGAGGCCTTGAATGCGGACGGTTCGATGGTGTGACACTCCTTGCATGAGGCGACCATTTTATCATTGTGCTGATGGTGGCACTTTCCACAGTTTTCGGCCAGACCGGCATGCATCGTGTGATCAAAGGTCACCGGACCGTACTGCTTTTGCAGGGAATCGATTGTTATGGTCCCGGGAATTTCGGGTCCCCCTGCAAGAACAAACGGAGCCAGTATTATCACAATTGCGAAAACAATCAGAGCTGCGCACGTCTGAAGCAGCCGTTTGTCGTATGTTCTGATTTTCATCCGTCTTCTCCGTTATTCCAAAGTTCGCTGCACAGAGGCCTTCTTTGCCTTCCTGCGGCTTGTAAAGTAAGCACGCGCAGGGCTCCACCCGATCGATGTAGTAGCAACGATTATCCTGCCGAACAGTCCGGCGATTCCATGGATAAAAAGGAGCGGCACGGCCGCCACATAGAACAAAACATAAAAAGGCGCCAGGATCGTCGCTTTGAGTACACCGAAAATCTTGACCTTTCCTTCCGTCCTGATAAACCCTATGTCTTCAGCCGCCGACCTGAGCAATCCCTCAAACGGTCTGGGTTTGAGGATTTCGCAGAATATGACGAACCCCATCATGAAAAGAAGCGCAAGCGCATACTGAATTCCATTTGCGCTGCTGATAAAATCAAATAGTGTGTGCATTTGAGCACCTCCTGTTAATTTTCACGGCCTCCCGGGCAGCACAAGGGCTATCCCTTTTTTATTCTGTCTGTCCTTTCGCGTTTCTTGAGCCTTTTTGAATTCCCGGAAAAAAAGCAGGCATTCGGTTTATAGGCAGAGACGAAATATGTAGTCAATTCCCTGAATACCTCCCCGCAAAAGGAAATAAAAGACAACACCAGGTTGTGTATAATAAACGAAGCTGCAAATATGGCTATCCCGATTCCGTATGGAAGCGCCATTGACAGCACGAGGCCCAGGAGGAGGACCGGCACCAGGAGATAGCTCTCCGGGATTTTGAAGTAGACATCGTTGTCGGTCCCTGGAAGAAAGCCGCCGGCCCTCAGCGTGACCTTGCCGCGCCTTGCTGATTCCAGATATACCCCTTCATCTACCAATTGTCCGCCCCTGTAGATATACATTTCGGACCTCCCTATTTTGACTTGGTGACAGCCTTTTTCTTCCTTGTGGCCCCGGTGAAAGAAGCGCTTGACGGCTTATAACTTCCGATGAAGACCCTCCTGCTGGCATGGACCTGCTTTTCTGTTCTCTCAGAGCAAACACGGAGTGCTATTGAGGTAACTGCTGAAAAAAGCCCTAACGCCGGGAAAAGACACAAGACAAACAACACGCCGATTCCGAGGAGCGGCAGGAAGAATAAGAATGTCATCCCAAGAAAAGGAGCTACGGCAAGAAGAACCACCGGCGATATCTTCAGGTAACTGCTGCTCTGACTGCCCGGCAGCACACCGCTTTCGCTCATGTCGACTCGCCCGCCGTCGAAAGGGCTCCAGTACAACCCTTTTGCAACAATCATTCCGCCATTG
The DNA here is from genome assembly GCA_035506695.1 of Dissulfurispiraceae bacterium. Taxonomy (GTDB): domain Bacteria; phylum Nitrospirota; class Thermodesulfovibrionia; order Thermodesulfovibrionales; family Dissulfurispiraceae; genus Fen-1308. The sequence continues at coordinate 4,444 of DATJOY010000065.1, read as the reverse complement.
TACATAATCATTTTCCACCTCTTGCATAACCTGTTTGTGCCGCAGGACATACCTGCATAAATCAGTATTGCTCAGTGCTTCTTCCCTTTTGCTCTTTCTTTTTCGGTTTGTTGCCGACCATATATGCCGTTGCGGGCCTGTACCCGAATGTTGCACTCCTGCCGAGCACCTTTTTTATAATCATGGAGCACGCAAATCCTGCCACATAAAGGGCTATAACCAGGGCAAAAAGAAAAATAATCATCACGAATTCGGTACGGAGCGGCAGGACCAGCGGTATCACAACGGCAAGTGATAATAAGATAACCAGGAGACAGCTCTCCGAAAATCTGAAATAAGCCGTCCCTTCGGTCCCCGGAAGGACACCGCCTTCCCTGAGAAGCATCTTTCGGCATTTACCGGCTTGCAGATAAAGCCCTTTCTTCACTGTCTGTCCACCTTTGTAGATAAACATTTCGCTCATCCTCGTTTAGTCCGCAGAACCCGGATTACTTGTTCTCTTCGTCCGATGATGCGGCTTTCTTAGCCTTCTTCGTCTTTTTCCCGGTCATATATGCAGTCGTCGGAGCATAGCCGAAAGTCGCGTTCCTGCCCAGCATCTCCCTGAATATCCTGATGCTCGCGAAACTTGCCGCATAGATTGCCCCCATCAGCGCAATCAAACTGATGAAAAGTATGAACCCGACGCCGTAGGGAAAAGCCATCGACAATCCAAGACCCAGAAGAAACAACGGGACAAGCAGATAACTTTCGGGAAGTCTAAAATATAGATCTTTGCCGGTACCGGGAAGAAGGCCGTCCTCTGTGAGAACGATCTTTTCATTTTTTTCAGAATCCCAGTAAGTCCCCTTTTTAACAGTATTTCCGCCTTTGTAGAGAAACATCGTGCACCTCCTCGTGATTGATGGTTATTGATTTATTCAAACTGCCCATGCCTGCCTTCTGATTCAAGCATATCAGCTGCAAAGAAATATTAGAATCGGCAATGCTGCCGATTTTAGTAGGAAATTGTTCCTATCTGACGGGGGTAAAATATCTCATACAAACTTGGGGGGGTAAGGACGGACTGCGAAATTTCAGACTGTCAGCGGACCATGCTTTCGGCTATTCTGATGAGTTCAAACGGGGTTGACATCAGAAGGATGGCATACGAGCCGCTCTCATCCTGCCATGCCATCCTGCTGCATGAAACGCCGTTGTTGCAAGTGCCCACCTGAAGGATGGCCTTCCTTCCTTTAAGCTGGTATTCGTTCTGCTGCTTTACCTCCGACATCTTTATACGCTGCAACTGAAGTTCACTTCCGTGCAGCGATGTCTGGACCACTATTAACGCGGTTTGCCCGGATGCCTTGTCCCTGAACTCAGTCACAAGGGCCTTGTACGGCCTTTTCTGGGCAATTATGAAAGACGCAGGCCAGGACATGCCTTCCGGAAAATAAGCCGGCACCAGAACATAATCCAGTCCGCATGCTTTCCGAGCGTCTTCTATACTGACGTACTGCCGGGCATAGTCTTTGTGCATCAAAGAGGGCAGCTGGTTGATAATAAACAGAAGTATTGTCACGCCGGCAGCCGCAATGAGCATCCAGAGCAGACCCCGAAAACTATTCATTATCTCGTTTTTCAATGTTCCCCTTTCATACAACAAAATAATTAATATACTCGATCAGGATAACGGTCACAATAAGAGGTATCCCCCAAAGCGGTGTATCCTGACGGGCCTGTCCTATCCTGAGGGCGCGGCTTTTCAGCTGCAGGTCATGACTGTAATATTCAATCGACAGGGCGAGCCGTTCGGCGCCTCTGCTTGTACCGATGTCGTAATCATCCTCTGTAGGCCTCAGCATTTCGATTGCTTCGGTAAGGGTCTCGGGCTTGCCGGTAAGCTGGACAGCAATATCGTCGCAGACCTTCTCCTCCTCATGGGCAAGACGCCTGAACTCGATCATAGCTACCGGGTTGAAAAAAACGATAACCCTGAGTATGTACGCGAGAACAAGCACCGGTTTTTTACTCCTGCGTATATGGGCTATTTCGTGCGCCAGTGCAACCTGCAGGTGGTCTGGACTGAAAGACTCAATCAGTCCCCGCGAAACATAAATCATGGGGCTCAAGCCGGTAGAGGACGACAGTGAAAGGTCATCGTGGTCCACGATCCTCACAATGCTTTCGTCGATGGGCAGGCCCTTGAGTGCCTTCGATATCTTTTGGACCAGTTCCGTTTCGGCCTCTCTGGGCGGGGTCCCGTCAGGCGCATGAGCCTGCTCAAACATGTGGGAAACTATTGGCACAAGTTCCTGGAAGATGAATATGGCCGAAGTCGCTGCCAGGATTACCGCAAATAGGGTAAGCAGAGAGATGCCGCCCCACTGGCCGACAAAAAAAAGTCTGTTGCTGTCGAGCAGGCTTTCGAGTCTGAAGTACAAATCACCGCGGTCCGGCGCAATGTCCTGATAGACGGGAAACGAGACAATAGGCAGCAGGACCACCATAAAACGGAACCACTGTTTGACATTCGGCGCGCGTATGTTCCAGCAGAGGAGCGCGCATTCCGCAAGAACGGATGCGATAACGGAGTGAATAACGATCTGGACAGCATACATTCCCCAATAAGAAGAAATGGCGGCAGTCATGTCCAGAGGGATTTTCATAGACACTCATATGATATCACAACCCTGAACCCGTTGATTGCCACAGCGGGGCCACCGACGCAGCGGTATCAGGCCGCAGCTAACTTCGCGGGATACTCCTCATGTCAATGCCTGAAGGACCATGTCGCGATCCGGCTTTATTTCGTCTGCGCGTGTGATACAATTTAAATAACAATTAATCAAGGGAGGAAGTTATGTTGCCTGACCAGTTCACCAGCATCAGGAAGCGCTTCAAGGGTTTTTTTGCTGCATCGGCAAACCTCGGCAAGGCGGCCAAGGCAGCCGGCCCGATAGATGAAAAAACCTCGCACCTTATACAACTTGCAGCAGCTGCGGCGATACGGTCCGAGGGCTCAGTCCATTCACATACGAGACGGGCGCTGGATCTTGGTGCCAAGCCCGACGAAATCTATCACTCGATTATACTGCTGACGAGCACCATCGGGTTTCCGACCGTATCCGCAGCGCTTAGCTGGGCTGACGATATAATCCAGGGCAACAAGAAATAGTTGTTTATACAGTTTTTCCCGACCTTCCGGTGCAATGATTCATGCACCTTTTGCTTTAACCGGGGGATATCCGCAAGGCCGGATGCAGACGTTGCGGTCTTCAGGCAGCTTGCGGATATCCTGTCCGTTGAAGGCATAACGGAAATAGACTTTCTTGGTGGCGAACCGACCCTGCATACTGAACTTCTCGCTCTTGTCGATATTGCATGCTCAAAAGGTTTTTTCGTATCATTGAGCACCAACGGATCGAATATCGGACTACTGAAATCCCTGTTTGCTAATTTTGACAGGGACAGGCTGTCCGTTGGCGTTTCCATGAACAACGAGACCGTAGGCAGGTCGCTCTCCGACTTTGTCAGCGAATACCATCCTGTGCTGAAGAGCGTTTGTACGCGCGACCGGTTTATCCCTGCAAGCGCAACAGATTTCCTCGATAAGCCCGGAATCCAATATTACGCAATCTTTATGGATACCCTGAGCGTCAGCGATCTTCAAAAGAGCATTTCATTCCCCCGGTTTTACAGGTCGCTGACAGAGCATAGGAGCAGATATGAAAATCTGCAGGGAGTATACTGCTCCGGTTTCGTGCCCGATACCGGTCATTATCCACAACTACCAGAAGTAAGATGCCCTGCGGGAACAACTAAGCTGTCTGTTATGCCGGACGGTTCGGTATATCCGTGCTATCTGCTGTTCCGGCATCCGGAATTCATGCTCGGCAACATTCTGCACGACGGTCTCATGAATATATTGAACAAGCCTGTCCTTGCTTATTTCAGAAAATTCAGCGGCAACAAATGCCCCGATATTTCCTGCGAGTTCCATTCAACATGTTATGGAGGCTGCCCTGCAGTCAGCCTGCTGGTCAGGGGCAGTCTTGATGCGCCCGACCCGAGATGCGTCAAACACTGATTTATGTTCTCCAAATAAAACATGACTAAGCCGGCTCTTTACCTTACGGTTGCAATGACGTGACAGGAGAAACGCCCCAAAGTCTTACAGATGCGATTTTGAAACCGTATTCAGTCGCCAGTTGCAACCTTCAATAAATGTGCATAGTGATTACCCTAAACCGCAAACAGTTAAGCCTCACAAAAGTGTAGTCCAGAACATTTTTGTTCCAAATGTGAGAAAAATAAAAAGCAGGTATATTTGAACTTCAATTACTTACAAACTTAGCAAGTTTTTTGCATATTAATATACGAATCAGTAAATCTGTCTTGAAAGGGGACTGCCATGAAAAGGATAGAAGCAATTGTTCGACCCACGGGGGTAAAGCAGGTT
>DATJOY010000064.1:0-5159 GCA_035506695.1 Dissulfurispiraceae bacterium | reverse complement strand
ACTCAAACACCACCGGTAACGACAATATCGCCAGCGGGTATGGAGCTCTCGCCGCAAACACCACCGGCAACTTCAATACGGCCTTAGGGACAAGCACTCTGCGTAGTCAGTCATACGACCCTGGAGCCCCCTGGGATGCCCATAACACAGCTGTCGGTTATCAGGCCCTTTATAACAATAACCCGACAAGTACCGCCAATGGCACTATTAATACGGCGGTCGGCTCTCTCTCCATGCACGAAAACACTACCGGCATGAACAATTCTGCGCTCGGTGTCAACGCTCTTTATTCAAACCAGACCGGATCGAACAATACCGCCATCGGCGTCAATGCGCTGAATAGCAGTACCGGAAACGGAAATACTGCCCTCGGCAAAGATGCAGGTTCTATTGCCGGCTTCACTGGAAGTAATAATATATATATCGGGCAGAGTGTAGCCCCGGCTTCGACGTCAGAATCCAACACCATCAGGATCGGCTCCAGCATAACCGCGACCTACATCAGCGGCATCTATAGCTATACCGCAAGCAGCGGTATTCCAGTTTATGTAAACAGCAATGGTCAGCTCGGCACCGTAACTTCTTCCCGCCGGTACAAAGAAGATATCAAAGACATGGGAGAGGCCAGCAGCCTGCTCATGAAACTGAGGCCGGTGACTTTCCATTACAAGAATGAATACGCAAATGACGCAGGGGTCCTGCAATACGGGCTTATTGCTGAAGAAGTGGCCGAGATAAACCATGACCTCGTGCAGTATGACAATGCAGGCCGGCCGCAGAGCGTTTACTATCACCTCATCAATGCGATGCTATTGAATGAGGTCCAGAAACAGCAGCGGCAGATCAGGGAGCAGAAAGACGAGCTTGCAATGCTGAAAGAACGCCTTGCGAGGCTGGAAGACATGCTGGGGAAAAGATAGTTTGACCGAGAGTTGTCATCGGGGAGATAAGATGGCGTCATGGACAGCCATTTCGGGGCATCGGGCGAGAAATGGTCACCCATGACGTTGTCAGTTTGCTTTCACAGGCTATTTTTTCTGATGACAACTCCGGGTTTATGCATTATCGGGATTTTGAGACGGGCTGAAATTCCGCTTACAATTGCAATCGTAAATAGTGCTTATTCCCAGTTACGCGGATTCAGCTTTTGTATGATAGACAACGAGCGGTGCTTCTTTCTTTAGAACGGCCTCTTCATTGACGACGCACTCGGAGACTTCCTTCCTGGAAGGAATTTCGTACATTATATCGAGCATTACGTCCTCGAGAATCGACCTCAGGCCCCTCGCACCCGCTTTCCTCGCAATTGCCTTTTTTGCTACCGCAGCGAGTGCACCGTCCGTGAACCTCAGCTTCACGCTGTCGAGAGAAAAAAGTTTCTGATACTGCTTGACCAGGGCGTTCTTCGGCTCCGTCAATATCTTTATCAGGGCTGCTTCATCAAGGTCGGTCAGGGTCGCCATTACAGGCAGCCTGCCTATGAATTCAGGTATCAACCCGTATTTCATCAGGTCTTCGGGTTCCGCCGTTGCAAGGATATCAGCCGCCTTTTTTTCTTCAGCACCTAAAGGCTCAGAGCCGAACCCTATGCGCTTGCTCCCGGTCCTTTCCTCAATTATCTTGTCCAGGCCCACAAATGCACCGCCGCATATGAAAAGGATGTTGGTTGTGTCCAGCTGGATATATTCCTGCTGCGGGTGCTTTCTGCCTCCCTGCGGAGGTATATTTGCCACGGTGCCCTCGATGATCTTCAGAAGCGCCTGCTGGACGCCTTCTCCAGACACATCCCTCGTAATCGACGGGCTGTCGCTCTTCCTGCTGATCTTGTCGATTTCGTCGATATAGACGATTCCGATCTGGGCACGGCCCACATCGTAATTGGCGGCCTGGAGCAGCTTCAGCAGCACATTCTCGACATCCTCGCCCACATATCCGGCTTCCGTAAGGGTCGTGGCGTCAGCTATGGTAAACGGCACGTCGAGCATTCTGGCCAGCGTCTGCGCAAAAAGGGTCTTGCCGGTGCCGGTAGGGCCTATCAGGAGGATGTTGCTTTTCTGAAGTTCTATATCGGACTTTGCGCCTCTGAATATACGCTTGTAATGGTTGTGCACTGCAACTGAAAGTATCTTTTTGGCGCGCTCCTGACCTATAACATAATCATTGAGAAATTTATATATCTCCGCGGGAGTGGGGAGCTTTTTGGCAGGCCCCTCTTCCCTGCTGCTCAGTTCCTCTTCAATTATCTCGTCGCACAGGCTGACGCATTCGTTGCAGATATATACCATCGGCCCCGCAATGAGCTTTTTGACCTCATTCTGCCCCTTCCCGCAGAAAGAACACCTCAGGACCGATTCATTTATTTTCTTTGCCATAAAAGTCTCTCCTTGCCTCCGAGCAGGGCAATGCAAAAAAAGGCTTGTCCGGCTTCACCCTGCTTCTCACTTATTACTTCTTACTTTCCACTTCTTACTTCTTCTGCGCTTCCGTTACCGAATAAATTACATCGTCGACAAGACCGTAGGCCTTTGCGTCTTCTCCTGACATGAAATAATCTCTTTCGGTATCGACCTGTATCTTCTGAATATCCTGACCGGTATGCTTCGCAAGAATACCATTGAGGATTTCCTTCGTCTTCAATATTTCCTTGGCATGTATTTCCACATCTGTTGCCTGTCCGTAAAAACCTCCCATCGGCTGATGGATCATCACGCGCGCATGGGGCAGGGCGAACCTTTTCCCCTTAGTGCCTGCACACAGCAAAAGAGCCCCCATGCTGGCTGCCTGCCCGATGCAATAAGTGCAGATATTCGGTTTCACATACAGCATGGTGTCATAGATGGCAAGACCAGCAGAGACTGACCCTCCGGGAGAATTCACATAGATATGGATGTCCTTCTCCGGGTCCTCGGTCTGCAGAAACAGAAGCTGTGCTATGACTACATTAGCCACATTGTCGTCGATGGGCGTGCCGAGGAAGATGATCCTGTCTTTCAGCAACCGCGAATATATATCGTAAACCCTTTCGGTCCTTCCGGTCTGTTCTATTACAATTGGAACAATACTCATGGTCACTCCTTTTCTATTTTCGCCTTGTCGAGAAGGGCCTTCATTGCCTTCTTTTCATAGATGGCGTTCTTAACCCCTTCAAGAGAGCCGTCCCTGGCAACATAATACTTGATTACATTTTCGGGAGACACATAATAGCGCCTGGAGAAATTAAGGATCTCCTCCTTCAGTTCATCCTCTGAAACCGTAATGCCCTCCCTTTCTCCTATTATATCCAGAAGTATCGAAACCCTTGCACTCTTTTCTGCCTTTGGGCGGTATTCTGCAGAAAGTTCTTCATCCGATCTTGTGTCCTTGCCCTGTGCCCTTATCTCTCCCAGTATCCTGTCCAGGTCGCCGTTTACCATACTTTCAGGCGCTTCAAAGGGATAGGTTGCAAGTAGCTTTTCGACAATCTCTATCTGTTTCTTGCGGTCGGCATCGGCATTTTTAGAAGAAAGAAGGTCTTCCTTGACCCTGTCTCTCAAGGCCTGAATATTATCCATGCCCATATCTTTGGCAAGTTCGTCATCAATGGCCGGGATATTGCGTCTCTTCACATCCTTCAGCAGCATCTTGAATTTCTGGGTCTTGCCGGCGAACTGGGTCTGCGAGTCGTCCGGGAATGTCACCTCGGCTGAAAATTCAACTCCCTTATTCTTTCCGATCAGGGCATCGAAAAACTCCCGGGGGTATGGTCCGCTGCCGATCTTGATGACCGCATCTTTCGTCTCTATGCCATCATCGGTTGTGTAGTCGAGGGTGACCAGATCTCCCAAAGCAGCCGGTTCCTCCACAGGTTCAAAGTTTCCTTTTTCCTCTGCTACACCCCTGACGATGTCGTCGATTTCGGCTTCAGTTATTTCAACAGGAATATCCTTGACCGTTATGCCTTCGTAAATAAGGGGGTCGATTTTAGGCCTGACTTCGACGGTAAAAATCATCGACAACGGAGAATTCCTCTTGAAATCTAAGGCCTCTTCCATTTCGGGCCTTGATACAGGCTTAATGTCCGCTTCCTTGACAGCCTGCATATAATATTCCGGAACGATCTTTTCAAGCACTTCGGATTCAACGCTTTTGCCGAATCTTTTTTCGATTATAGTCATTGGTGCCTTGCCTGCCCTGAATCCGGGAAGGTTGGCCTTTTTCCTCGCTTCCGTCAGTCCTTTCTGGACCTCGGCTTCCACCACGTCGGCGGGGATTTCTATGGCAAGACGTTTCTTTGTCGATGATATTTCTTCAAAGGATTTAAGCAATGTGCCCTCCCATTGGCAAGATTTGCATTGTATATTCAAATATTTAGTTTAGATGTTGAAGCCGGCCTTTGTCAATTTAAGTTTTACTGTTTTCAGCAAAGAGATTGATCCGGAAAGATTATGCAGTCTGTGTTTTTTTGAGGCCAACGAAATCACCTGCAAACAAGGCATATCCTTCACGCGCAAATCAAAAGTTTAAAAAGTTCCGAAATGCTCCAGGAGGATTTACTCAGCCGGCTTTGAAAATCAGGAGACAAGAAAGGGACCTTGAAGGATCCCTTTCACACTATATAATTGCAACTTGTAAGCGATAACTATTCGGCAGTCTTCTTCGTTCTGGACTTTTTCGGCTTTTCTTCGCCCTCTTTTTCAGCTTTCGCAGCAGACTTCTTGGGTTTTGCTTCCGCTGTTTTCTTTGTTTCTTTTTTGGGCTTGACAGGCTTTTTATCAGCCTTCTTTTCTGTTGCCTTGGCATCACCCTTAGCAGCTGTTTTTGCCTTTACGTCTTCATAATCGACGAATTCTATAATTGCCATCGGGGCCTGGTCATTGACCCTTTGACGAGTCTGAATGATCCTCAAATAGCCGCCGTTACGATCTGCAAAACGCGGGGCTATGTCTGAAAAAAGCTTGGACATCACAGCCCGGTTAGGGACATACGACATTACCATCCTTTTTGCATGCAGGTCACCCCTCTTGCCGAAGGTAACAAGTTTTTCGGCAATGCCCTTGATGGCCTTGGCTTTAGCCACCGTGGTCTCTATTCTCTGGTGTTCAAAAAGAGAGGCAACCAGTCCCCTCAGAAGTGCCTTTCTCTGGTTGGCCGTCCTGCTGAACAGCCTTCCTGCAACTTTA
>DATJOY010000063.1:0-3976 GCA_035506695.1 Dissulfurispiraceae bacterium | reverse complement strand
GATATGTTGACAAAGGGCTGGACATCATGTATGCTATCCATAAGTTCACTGATTCCCCCCTTACCCAGGGATAAAATCAAAATCATTTTTTACCAACAGACTTTCACTATTGAGGAAAACCCACAACGCAACCATCATAGTTGACGAATTTATTATTATCCCACCGAAGAGGAACTACTATACAAAATGAACAAACAGGAAACTATCAAGAAGGAAACAAAAATGGAAAATTACATTTCGATTTCTGAGCTTAAGCAGAAGAGCGTCGACAACCTCACCCGCATCGCGAAGGAACTCAATGTCGACGGCACCGGGGGCATGAGGAAGCAAGAACTGATCTTTGCCATTCTCCAGGCCCAGTCGGAGAAGGCCGGCAATGTTTATGGTTCCGGAGTGCTCGAAATTCTGCCGGACGGCTTCGGCTTTCTGCGCTCCCCGGACTACAGTTATCTTCCTTCTCCCGACGACATATATGTTTCACCGTCTCAGATTCGGAGATTCGCCCTGCGGACCGGGGATTACGTCTCAGGCCAGATAAGACCGCCCAAAGAAAGCGAGCGATACTTTGCCCTTCTCAAGGTCGAGACCATAAATACTGAGTCACCTGAAGAGAATATCAGCAGGCCCCTCTTCGACAACCTGACTCCTTATTATCCGACAGAAAAGATAAACCTTGAATACAGCGCGTCCGATTATGCCATGAGGGTAATGGACCTTATAACCCCGATAGGCAAGGGCCAGCGCGGGCTCGTCGTTGCCGCGCCAAGGACAGGCAAAACCATGCTCCTGCAATCCATTGCGAAGGCGATCAAGAAGAACCATGCCGAGATTCACCTGATTATACTTCTCATAGACGAAAGACCTGAAGAGGTCACAGACTGGAAAAGGCAGGTCAGCACAGCTGAAATCATCAGCTCGACCTTTGATGAACCGCCTCAGCGCCACTGCCAGGTGTCGGAGATGGTCATCGACAGGGCCAAAAGGCTGGTCGAAGAGAAAAGGGACGTCGTTATCCTGCTTGACAGTATCACGCGACTCGCCAGGGCATATAACGCAATTACTCCTGCCAGTGGTAAGGTACTATCTGGCGGCCTCGACGCCAACGCCCTCCAGAGACCCAAGAGGTTTTTCGGCACGGCAAGGAATATCGAAGAAGGCGGTAGTCTTACGATAATGGCGACATCTCTCGTAGACACGGGCAGCAGGATGGACGATGTTATCTTTGAAGAGTTCAAGGGCACGGGCAACATGGAGCTGCATTTAGACCGCAAGCTCGTCGACAAGAGGATATTCCCGAGCATAGATATCAACGCCTCCGGCACGCGCAAGGAAGAACTGCTCGTCGATGCCGATCAGCTAAACAAGATGTGGATATTGAGAAAGGTACTAAATCCTCTGAGCACCGTGGAGAGCATGGAATTCCTGCTCAGCAAGCTGAAGGGAGCAAAGAGCAACAAGGACTTTCTCGAAATGATGAATAAATAGCGCGGAAGCCTTGAAGGGCAGAAGCGCGGAAGGGAAAACAAACAAGCTATCAAGCTCAGAAGAGTGGAAGCCCGCAAAAGGGAAAGATAAACCGGATTGAGCGCATCCGTTTTGCCCCTTGACTTCCGATCTTCCAGCCTTCCCAGCTTCAGATCTTGAATTTTTATGGAGATTATCGATGAAGGCCGCTGTTTTGTCTGCGGTAATGAAAATGAACATGGACTAAGGCTTTCGTTTACTTCCGAAAACGGCAGGACAGTTTCCGAATTTACCCTTCAGAAATATTTTCAGGGATACAAAGACATTATCCACGGCGGCATTATATCGGCAATACTCGATGAGGCAATGATTCATGCAGCCGTTTCCGAAAAACTTTCACCCGTTACCGCAGAGATTACAGTAAGATTCAAACAGCCTCTTTCTGTCGGCAGACCTGCCATGGTGATAGCCGAACTCACTAATAAAGGACCCAGGCTTATCGAAGCCCGGGCAAGGCTGTCTGACAGGACCTCGGGAGCATTGATTGCTGAAGCAACGGGGAAGCTGATCCCTCTCAAAGAATATCCATAGGCAATTCCGATTCCGCACCAAAGACTTGACAAGTACATTTGTCCTGCTTTAATGTTAGTAAGCACTTACAAACAAGGGAGCTCTTGTCATTATGCCGGACGGACATCAGACAACAAAAGAAAAGATACTTGAAACTGCGCTGAAGCTCTTTTCCCGGAAGGGCTATCTGGGGGCGACGACAAAGGAAATCTCTGCTGAATCGGGCGTTGCAGAGGTGACGCTTTTCAGGCATTTTTCTTCCAAGGAGGCCCTCTTTGAAGAGGTCCTCTCTACGTACTCCTTTCTGCCGGCCCTGAGGGAGATCATGCCCTCGGTCAGAAACAAGCCTTACGAACAGGCGCTCACTGAAATTGCATCGGCCCATCTAGATATACTTTGCAAGAGGGCCAACCTGATAAAGATCATGCATTCCGAAGTGCATATCTATCCTGAAAAGATACGCAAGATATATTTCACTTATATAGATGAAATATTCAGAACGCTCGCCGCATATTTCGACGAGATGCAGAAGAAAGGTTACCTGAGGAAGTTTGACTCTTTTTTGGCCGCCCGCGCTTTTTTCGGTATGTTTTACGCATATTTCGCTTCGGCTCATATCTTTATGTTCAACAAATACAACCCGCATGATACTAAATGCCTGATAAGGGAATATGTCGGCTTTTTCGTCCGGGGGACATTGGGGGAGGAAAACAAAAATCATGACTGATGCCGTCTCCAGTACCAAGACATTTCTGCTGTGGAACCGCAGGCTCCGGACCGCAATCTTTTGCATACTGTTTCTTGTTCTCATCTCGTGCTCAGAGAAAAAGGCAGCTGCACCGCAACCCACAGTACCTGTCACGGCCGCAATAGTCGAGCAGAAGGCCGTACCGTATGAAATACGGGCAATCGGCAACGTTGTCGAATATTCGAGTGTCAATGTCCGGTCGCAGGTCGGCGGGTATCTGTCGAAGATACACTTCTCAAAGGGGCAGTTCGTAAAAAAGGGAGCAATCCTCTTCACGATTGATCCAAGGTCATACCAGGCGTCGCTTATGCAGGCCGAAGGCGCGCTCGCAAAGGACGAGGCCCAGCTAGCAAATGCCAGGTCCGACGAACGGCGCTATGCAGAGCTCGTAAAAAAGGGATATATATCCAAACAGCAATATGAACAGGCGGAGGCCACTGCAATCGCACTTGAGGCAGTTGTCAAAGCCGACAAGGCAGCCGTGGAATACGCCAGGGTCCAGCTTAGTTACTGCTATATCCATTCTCCCATAGGCGGGCGGCTTGGGGATATCCTGATCGACGAGGGCAATCTTGTTAAAGCGGCTGACGACAACAAGTATCTCGTTACCATCAGGCAGATCCAGCCCATTTACGTCAGTTTCACTGTGCCTGAAAGAAACCTTGCTGAGATAAAAAAATATATGGCATCCAAAGAACTGCCGGTGAAAGTATTCTTTGATAAGGATGACTCGAATCCCGAAAATGGCGTCCTCACATTTATAGACAATACGGTTGATCCATCCACCGGGACCATCAAACTTAAAGGTACGATGAAAAACGAGAACAACCGTCTCTGGCCTGGACAGTTTGTCAATGTCCAGCTTTCGCTCTATGTTCAGCAGGATGCAGTCACCATACCAACGCAGGCTGTCCAGTCCGGTCAGACGGGACAGTACGTTTATGTTATAAAGAATGACATGACAACCGAAATCCGTCCTGTTGTCATCGCAAGGACTTATGGTAATGATTCAGTGGTCGAAAAAGGCCTCAACCCCGGAGAGCAGGTCGTCACAGACGGGCAACTTCGCATAACAACCGGCGCGAAGGTGCAAATAAAAGAGACACCTGATGCCAATGCGCCCAAAAAGGGCGATCCGGCCCCGGCACAGGCCCAAAAATGAAAACAGGAAAAGGTAAGCAGCTTTGAGTATAT
>DATJOY010000062.1:0-3875 GCA_035506695.1 Dissulfurispiraceae bacterium | reverse complement strand
CACTCAGATATATACCGATAGTGGTAGCCTGCATTTTGTTATCTACAGCGGTGGCACTCCGTATCATGTAATCAGCTCCTCGCCGCTCACAGGCAACTCTTGGCATCATGTGGCCGGTGTTTTTGACAGCAGCTCAGGTGTGTCAAAAGTCTACATAGACGGCTCCTTGAGCAATACATTTTCGTCGATTCCCGGCCTGCCCGATTCAATAATTTTGCCTTACGAAATCGGTGGCTTCAGCGCATACGGCTCCAATCTTGATGGCCTTATAGACGAGGTTGCCATTTTTAACCAGGCGCTTTCCGGGACTGATGTTCAGAGCATTTACAACGCTGGCAGCACAGGCATGTGCAGACCATGCACGGCGCAGCCGTCAAATCTTGTCGCCTGGTGGCAGGGCGAAAACAGCGCCAGGGACAGGATAGGAACTCATAATGGCACCCTTGTGAGCGGAGCAACCTACGGACAGGGCATTGTTGGAAGTGCGTTCAGCTTTACTGGAGGTGGCGCCGGGGTTTCCGTCCCGGCGAGCAGCGACTGGGCATTCGGTACGGGTGATTTTGCGATCTCATTTTGGGCTTATAGCTCAAATTTCGATGACCATCGGCCGCTCATAAACAATCGCAGTGCTTCGGCTAGCAATAATATGTGGGCTGTAGAGATTTATCCGGTGGCGAATAGAGTGGAATTCCATTCCGGGCTGACTATTTATTTGACCGCTACCAATCTGTTGACCAATTCAAGCTGGAACCACATCGCTGTGACAAGAAGCAGTGGTACGTTGAATATATATATCAACGGTATTCTTTCCGGTAGTGCAAGCAACTCAGCTGATTTTTCAGAGATCAACGAACTTGAGATCGGCAGAGATATTATGTCGGGAAATGATCTCGGGGGCAAGAGCTTTCAGGGTTTCATAGATGAAATTCAGATTTTCAAGCGCGGCCTCAGCGCTTCTGAAATAGACGCAATATATAACGCAGGCAGTGCCGGTATATGCAGCGCATGCACCCCGGTACCTTCAGGCCTGATTTCATGGTGGGGCGGGGACAATAACGCGCTTGATATTGTCGGAACGAACAACGGCACGCTTGTGAATGGGGCAGCTTATGCCCCCGGGAAAGTTAGCCAGGCCTTTAGTTTTGACGGGGTGAATGATTATGTTGAGATCTCCGGCGGCGCAGGTGATTTTGGTTCTTCTCCATTCACCGTCGATTTCTGGATGTATACAAGCATTCAGGGCAACAACTCTTTTATCCTTGGTAAGAACAATGCCAATTCGGGCATAGGCTGGGACATAAGGCTTGACAATCAAGCCATTCAGGTTGTTGGTGTGAATGGGTGGGGATTTAATATCACAAGTGATGCGTCCGTCACTCCGAACAGCTGGCATCATATTGCCCTGTCATCGTCAATCACGGACGTCAACCTCTATATTGATGGAGTACTGAAAGGACATTCTGCCCGAAGCAGCATAAGCGCAACTACAAATCCATTAAGGATAGGTTATGCCGCCACCGATTATTATTATGGCGGCACCATTTTCAGCGGCCTGATTGACGAGCTGCAAATCTTCAACCGCGCCCTCAGTTCTTCCGAGATTGCTGCCATTTATAACTCAGGCGGTTGTGGAACATGCAGGCCGTCTGCCGCGCCTCCTTCGGGACTTGTTTCGTGGTGGAGAGCTGAAAATGATGCCAGTGATGCACAGGGGAGCAACAACGGCACACTGATGAACGGAGCGTCGTTTGATCAGGGCAAGGTGGGGCAGGCTTTTAGCCTTGACGGAGTGGACGATTATGTCCTGATCGGCGATCCTGTGCCCGCATCATTGCAGATACAGAATGAAATATCCATAGAGGCATGGATTTACGCCTCCTCGAATTTTGTCTACGACTTGCAACTCATAGCAGGCAGTCAATATGACGCAAATCACGCAGGGGCATCTATCTTCCTGACACAATCCGGATCGGACGGATTTGCCGGATTGCCGGACCCGCATATTCATTTCCAGATAGGCGACGGCACCAGCTGGCATGCAACCAGCGCCAATGCACAGGTCCCGCTCAACCAATGGGTCCATATTGCTGCAACAAGGAAGGCGGGAGAAGACGGCAAGATTTATTACAACGGTGTGCTGCAGCCATCAGTCGGCCAGGCCTGGCCATCTGGAAATATCAGTTATGCGGGATCATGGTTTGCAATCGGACAACAGAAAGGAGTAAACAGACCTTTTAAGGGGCTTGTCGACGAAGCCAGGGTTTACAATCGTGCTATTTCCTTAACAGAAATCCAGACCATCTATAACTCAGGCAGCACGGGAATGACCTTTACGCCGGATACGACGCCCGACCCCTTCAATTACATTCCCCAGACCGGCGTGCCGTTGAACACGACGATTGTCTCGAATACGGTCACAGTCACCGGCATAAATTATCCTGCATCCATTTCTATCACTGCATGCACCGGCACAGCCTGCGAGTATCAGATCAACGGCGGTTCATGGACTTCAGTAGCTGGAACGGTTAATAATGGCGATACGGTAAAGGTCCATCAGACATCGTCTTCCAGCAATTCCATATTGACAACGGCAACTCTCACCATCGGAGATGTAAGCGGCGCATTCAATGTGACAACAGCTTCGGCCATTGATCCCGATGCAAACGGACTTATTGCATGGTGGCAGGCGGAAAATAATGCTTTTGACAGCATCGGAGGGCGTGATGGCGTCTGGAGCGGCACTGCGGCATATGGCCCCGGAATTGCGGGCCAGGCATTCAGTCTTGACGGGGTGAACAGCGAAGTATCGGTACCGGCATTCGATATGGGGTCTGACTGGACAATTACGGCCTGGATGAATCCTCACAGTTGTTCTGATAATCTTCACTGCCCTATCGTGACTCGCAGCCAGGGCAATCAGGACGGTCTGTTGCTGCTGTATCACGGGCCAAATCATAGTAAGGCAAATCAGTTTGGGCTGATTATCGGAAACGGCGTGTGGCAGGTGTTGCTCTATTCGAATGCATATTCTTTGGGCGCATGGCATCAGGTTACAGCCTCGAAATACGGAGACACATATAGCCTTTATGTGGATGGCGTACTGAAAGACAAGCAATCCATACCCGGCGTAGCAGCTGATTATCAGTCATGCAATGTGGAGATTGGGCACTGGTACTACAATGTCGGTCAAGGATACACTAATGGTTTAATTGACGAAGTTAAGATTTTCAATCGCGCCCTGACTGCAAAAGAGGTGCTGAAACTTGCTGAACCGAACGGTCTTGTCTCATGGTGGCGCGGGGAAGATAACGCTGCCGACAGCACAGGCAACAACGACGGGACCTGGCACGGGACTGAGGCATATATCCAGGGCAGGACCGGCAAGGCTTTCAGCTTTAACGGCGCCGGATCATATTTAACTGTACCGGACGATCCCAGTCTGCATCCGACGACCGCGCTGACGCTTGAGGCATGGATAAACCCGTCCGATATTGGTCCGGATCAGCATATCATATCAACTGCGGGTGGTGGCCCATCGCCATTCGGCCATGATTTCTACCTGCGCCTTTACGGCGGAAAGCTTGAACTTCGCATAAACGATGACCCGCTGACTGCAAGCGGGGTGATCCCGATGTCCAACCGATGGTATTACATCGTGGCGACCTACGACCAAGAAGCCGGTGAGCGAAGGATATATGTGGACGGCGTTTTAAAAGCTTCGAACTTATACAGCAGTGCTATCAATACCGGTCACAGTTATTTTAGTGTCGGAGTAAATGCCCGAAAGCCCGCGTATGGAGGTGATTTCTCGTCCTTCAAAGGCATCGTGGATGAAGTCAGGATTTACAATCGCGCCCTCTCCGCCGCTGAAGTGA
>DATJOY010000061.1:0-5439 GCA_035506695.1 Dissulfurispiraceae bacterium | reverse complement strand
GGCGTCATTAATTCATCAATGAGAATGAGCCTGCCGTCATAAAGCCCCATCTCCATCTTAGTATCCGCAATAATGATCCCCTTCTTTTCGGCAATCTCGCGGCCCCTCATATAAACCGCAAGCGCTACATCTCTCACTTGTACTGCTACAGCCTCTCCGACTGCCTTCTTCGTCTCCTCGAAACTGATGTTTATGTCGTGCCCCTCATCAGCTTTGGTACTTGGAGTGAATATCGGTTCGTCGAGCCGCGATGATTCGACAAGGCCCGCCGGCAGCCTGATGCCGCAGACAGAACCGTTCTGCTGATAATCCTTCCAGGCCGAACCTGAAAGATATCCCCTCACGATACATTCTATCGGTAGTGGTGCCGACTTTCTGACGAGCATGCTTCGCCCATCAAGAATGCCGGAATATTTTTGGAGCACGGCAGGATATTCCTTCACATCGGTGGCTATAATGTGGTTGTCGATGATACCCTTCATCTGCCCGAACCAGAAGATCGAAATCTGGTTGAGGACATGCCCCTTGCCCGGAATGCCGTTTGGCAGTACGACATCGAATGCTGAGAGCCGGTCCGTCGTCACAATCAGAAGATTGTCACCGACTTCATAAACATCTCGCACCTTCCCGCGCCTTACAAGCTTGAGGTCTTCAAAATTGGTCTGTATCACGATATCAGGCATTGTTTCCTCCGGAATTTCCTTGATCAATTGTATATTATATCGGCTGATGCGCTTGAAATCCAGACGCATCAAAGTGCATCAACTTTAAGTTAAGCCGGAAGCCGTCATGGGCAGCCGGATCGACGGCACAGCGTCGTTGTTGAGTTCCGCCTCAAGCACCAGCAGTATGCGCGGTCCTTGCCGGAGCGCAGATTACAGTCATCCCAACCCTTGTTCAGCAAGCCGAGATCGGTTGTCCATGACGGGTGATTATTATTGACAACCGGATCGAAGGCGCAGCGTCGCCGTTGAGTTCCGCCTCAAGCACCAGCAGTATGCGTGGTCCTTGCCGGAGCGCAGATTACAGTCGTCCCAACCCTTGTTCAGCAAGCCAAGATATGGTTGTCCTCGACCGTCTGCGACGCTATAACTGTTTCAGCTTTGCCGACTTCTTTTCAAGGGTCTTTCTCGTCTGCTCACGGTATGTTTCGAGTTTCCCGGTGTACTCCGGATATTTAATCGAGAGAATAGAGCAGGCAAGATATGCGGCATTTTTTGCGCCGTCAATCGCAACAGTAGCAACGGGAATTCCTGTCGGCATCTGCACCGTAGCGTACAAGGCATCGGCACCGTTCAGCGCGCCCGATTTAAGAGGAACACCTATGACCGGAAGGGTCGTATGAGCGGCTATTACTCCTGCCAGATGTGCCGCCATGCCGGCCCCGGCGATAATCACCTCGAGCCCCCGAGCCCTCGCGGACTTCGCGTATTCAGCTGTCTTGTCGGGCAGTCTGTGGGCGGAACTTATGTCCATTTCATAGGGCACACCCAACTCCTTTAAGACCTCCGCAGCCTTCTCCATGACCGGCAGGTCGCTGTCACTGCCCATGATTATTCCGACAAGGGGCTTTTTCATTGCCATCACCTATCTCCTTGCTCCACGCATGGCTTCGAGCCTCGCTATCCTCTCCTCCATCGGAGGATGGGTGCTGAAGAGCCTCATCAGCATCCCGGCTGAAAGCGGATTGACGATGAACATGTGCGCGGTTGCCGGATTGGCGTCCATCGGTATCTGCTTAGAGGCCATATCGAGCTTTTTCAGCGCGTTTGCAAGATACATCGGATGTCCGGAAATCTCGGCACCGCCTTCATCTGCGCTGTATTCCCTCGCGCGGGAAATTGCCATCTGCACGAGCATTGCAGCAATCGGGGCCACGATCATCATGACAATAGCAGCTATTGGGCTGCCGTCGTCGTCATCCCTGCGGCTGCCTCCGAATATCATGGCCCACTGCGCCATCTGGGCGAGATAGCTGATAGCACCCGCAATGGTTGCAGCAATCGTACTGATGAGAATGTCCCTGTGTTTAACGTGCGCAAGTTCGTGGGCAAGCACGCCTTCAAGCTCCTCGCGGGACAGAATCCTCAAAATCCCCGATGTAGCAGCAACGGCGGCATGCTCCGGATTTCTGCCGGTTGCAAAGGCATTGGGCTGGTCTTCATCTACGATATAGACCCGCGGCATCGGGAGGCCCGCCTTGCTTGCAAGCCTTCTGACGATGCTGTAAAGTTCAGGTTCTTCACTTTCGGTAACTTCTCGCGCACTATACATTCTCAGTACGATCTTGTCGCTGAACCAGTAGGTTACAAAGTTCAGACCGAAGGCCATAATGAGGGCGAAGGTCAAGCCCGTCCTGCCTCCGACGGCGCCGCCTATGGCCATCAGCAAAACAGTCAGGAAGACCATCAGCACCATTGTTTTCAACATATTCATGAGCTGCCTCCTTGATCACAATTAAAAATACCTTTACCCCGCTCACGTCGCATGGTAAAGGCATATATATAACATTATCCAAAAAGGAAAATGAATGTCAACAACGCGCAACGAGTGTCGAAACATGATGATCGAAAATACTTACTTAAAAAAGCTGTTCGTTTTTATGCGCATTTTCCCCCTTCTTTTCTTTCCAGTCTATCTCAAGCTTACTGCCCACATTCACATTATGATCACCCTGTCAGTGGTCAGGCTGCCGCTGCTGATCGCCAGAGAACCGTGAATTGTCGTAAATTCAGTGGGAGACGAAAAATCGCATCCGCGGTATCCACCCTGGAGTTTCATTGTGTATCCGGAGGTCAGGTCCAGGTTCTCGGTGAATTCTATTGACTCCACTTGCACCGTCTGGCCATTTGCAGCATTGCACGCGGCCTGAACAGTGTCATAATATAAACCGCCCTGGATTTTAACCGGATAATTAACGCAAGGCAGTGTTCCGTTTGACTGCACCTTCTGAGCATATATATCTTCGTTTGAACTCCCGTTGCGGTAATCGGTCCACGCGATGATTGCACTATATCCCATTATGTCCCGTGAAAGAGCCGGCCAGAAATTGTTGTTGTTGGTGCTGGTTGGCAGAGAAGACACAGCCACACCTCCGTCCGTCCAGAGATTTGCACCGGATAAATCAATACGCTGCGCATAAATACCATTGGTATCGAACCATGCTATAGTTGATCGCCCGTAAGTGTCAGTCACTATGTCCGTATACCATTGACTGTGGGTCTGCTCAACGGATGACACAGGAATCCCGTCTGCGGCCCATAGTGCGTTTCCGTTTGCATCAAGTCTTTGAGCATACATATGAGTGTATGTTCCCAGACGGTAATCCTGCCAGACGATAATCGCGCTGCTGCCATAGGCATCTATTGAAGGATATGCCCGTGTTGATGTCCCGGTGTTGGCACATGCCGAGTAGCAAACAGGGACGCCGTTTGTAGTCCAGAGACCGTGACCGTCTGTTGAATCAAGCCTCTGGGCGTAGACCTGGATACCGGTGCCGCTTCTGTAATCTTCCCATGTAATGATGGCCCCTCCACTTCCGTCAGCCACAGGCCTCTGCCAAGATTGGTCGCCGGTTGCAGTAACAACGGGAACGCCGTTTGCCGTCCATAGCATATTGCAATTCAGGTCTATTTTTTGCGCATAGATGTCCCAATTGGTTCCGCTGCGATAATCCTGCCATACAACTATTACCGAACCATCGCTGTTGCCGACTATCCTGGGATTCGTCTGATCTCCGGATGACGTTGACACAGCCGCGCCATTCGCAGTGCATACAGCAGAACCGCTTGAAGTGATTCTCTGGATGAAAATGTCATAATTGGTAGTTGTTGAACCATTCCGATTATCCTGCCAAACAATAAAGGCCCCGCCGCTTCCGTCATCCCAGATCAGAGGATATCGCTGTGTATGGGTTGCCGTACAAACAGCAAGGCCTCCTGATGTCCATTTAATTGCGCCGTAAGAATCTACCTTCTGTGCATAAATATCGAAATTGGAACCTTTATATTGCTCCCATGTTATTACCGCCCCGCCGCTTCCGTCCCTGTGCAGCCGGGGGTTCTGCGCCAAATGGCCTGTCGTAAGTGCAATTCCGTTCACATCCCATAGCATTGTACCGTCTGCGTCGACTTTCTGTACATATATGTCTCCGTACGAGCCGCCGCTGCGATAATCCGTCCAGACTATTATGGCCCCGCCGCTCTCATCGCGCTGTATACGCTGATCTTCCTGGTTGTTTGCCGCAACTGAAACCGGCGTATTGACTGCAGGATCGTTTGACCAAGCCCCAATCGCAGGCACAGCGACTATCAGAAAGGATAAAAGTATTAAGACAACAAAGACCTTTGGAAAATTATCACAATCCATAAAATCCCTCCTCTTGCGTAAAATCTCAGTTAATTATACTACCGCGGATTGATGATTACAATTGCTTTTTAAATTGGAACACCGACGGAATGAAACGTTCTGCAGGGGAATAAAAGGCGACGAGCGGATTCGAACCGCTGGATCGAGGTTTTGCAGACCTCTCCCTTGCCACTTGGGTACGTCGCCGTCTTGAGCAAGAACAAGTAAGCAGTAAGGAGTAAGCAGGTTTGCTTCTCTGTCTGCTTACCGCTTACTGCCTACATTGAGTCCTGAGTTGTAAATGGAGCGGGCGACGGGATTCGGACCCGCGACCCCAACCTTGGCAAGGTTGTGCTCTACCAGCTGAGCTACACCCGCATGAATAACCGCCGATATACAGGGATTAGCAGCACAGGCTCCCGCGCGGCAGTGTTCAGAAATTTATCATAAATTCAGCTGTTCTGTCAATCTTCAAGTGCCTCAAAATTGCCAAACGTGCCGCATTTTCTATACAATATTCGGATGAACATAAGTTATGACGAATTCAGTGCCCTGGCAGAAAAAGCCAACGTCATTCCTCTCTACATGAATATCCTCTGCGATACGGAAACTCCCGTCAGCGCGCTGCTGAAACTGAAGAAAAAGCCGGCGCTGCTCCTTGAAAGCGTTGTCGGCGGTGAAAAATGGGCGCGATATTCGTTTATATGCCTCGATCCGTCTCTGACCATTACCGGGCGCGGAAAAGAACTTTCCATATCCAGCGGCAAGGAGAGCATTACTGTCACGACGGACGACCCGCTCTCCGTAGTGAAAGAAATACTGGCTCAGTTCAAACCACTTGAGTTGCCTGAATTGCCGCGCTTTTCGGGCGGGTTCGTCGGGTACATGGCCTACGATGTAGTCCGTTCATTTGAGCGTCTGCCTTACAGAAAAAAACCGGGGGTGGACGTACCTGACACGCTCCTGATGCTCTTCGATACGATCCTCATTTTCGACAACCTGAAACAGACCCTTTCGATCCTTTCAAATGTGCATACAAACAGCGGACTCACTCTTCGTGGCAGGACGCTTTTTTCATCAGCGAAGAAATTC
>DATJOY010000060.1:0-2999 GCA_035506695.1 Dissulfurispiraceae bacterium | reverse complement strand
CCTGCGATACAGGACAATTTCGGCATCTTATGGAATGGGGACTACACTTTTTGCTGCACAGATTTTGATGCCGCGACATCGTCAGGAAACTTCGGAGATATGCCTATAAGGGAATATCTTGAATCAACCGAAGTTCAGCGTACGGTGGAGGAGTTCAATAGGTTCAGGGTCCTGCATGCGCACTGCAGGCAATGCCTTGGAGACAGGAATGTCCTTAATGCGTTTGTGAAGCAGATAGGGTCGATTTGTTATTTCAAGTTTCTTAGGAACCTGAGGTAAGGAGGAAGCCATGAAGAAAACTTTGATCGTTACAATTTGTTTGATGTTCTCTTTTTTTATGGCGGGATCAGCCGTTGCAGACGACACGTATTACGCGCGATGCAACATCAAAGTCCTGAAAGGCAACAACATTACATGGATTAACTGGCAGGCAGCACCATATACGATCCCGGCCGGCACAAAACTGAAGGTGCTCAGAAACGGCTATATGGCTACCTTCACAAGGGAAGATAACGGAGAAAGTTATAATGTCGATCTTGGTGCAAACGGTGATGCCTATCTTGAGAAATTTGTCACCAGAAAACCGGTTAACTTGAACAGATTTACCGATGACGTTAAATCCAGTATAAGTAAGGGCATTGCAAAGATCGGGATGACGAAGGAGCAGGTATATATTGCAATGGGTGCGCCTTCCACTCTCTCAGCCGGCCGCACCGAAAAGATGACCCTTGAGGAAATCATGAAGGCCGACCGCTGGATATACTCAAGAAGGCGATTCGGCAAGAACATAGGCGTGGAGTTCGATCCGAGTACTGGTAAGGTGACAAGGACAGAAGGGATATGGGGCAAGGATTAGAAATCAAAAAAAGTAAAATGATTCAAATAATCTATAGGAGAGTCATAAAATGGCAATATTTTCTAGAATCGCAAGCATAATTTTCCTTGTAGCGATTGCAACATTTTCAGGTGGCTGTGCTCATGTTGTGAATCCCAAGGAAGCTCCCGAAATAGGGCTCGATGCGGTGGGGCCTTTTCAAGCGGGGTATTCGGTCCAATTTATCAATAATCAGCCCGATACAACTCCCAAGCTTTTTGCCGGCATAGGCGGACATACATATTTAGCAAACTACAACGAATGGACACAATTCTACATCAATCAATTCTCGAAGGAACTAACAAAACGCAATGTGACAGTCTCTAATGAAAGTACTAATGTCATGAAAGTCGCGTTAAGTCAATTCGCTTATTTTCAGGGGTTCGCGGTGGTAAGGGTCAATATGACTGTTAAATTGGAGTCTTCTGACGGAAAGTGGTTTAAGGTTTATGAGGAAACTGATACTTCGGGCTGGAGCATGGGTCGTGCCTTTGGTAGCGTTGTTTACCATTCAATAGAAAAGATATTGCACGATCGAGAAGTGATTGAGAGGATGCGAGTCAATCCGGTAGTTATCTCACCGGTAACTGAAGGGAAGTGAAAAAACTCCTCCTCATATCTCCTCTTGCAACCAGGAGCCTCCTGGGCGGAGACTTCTATTTCCGGCTGCCTTATCTCGGACTACTAAAGGTTGCTTCACTGACGCCTCCGGGCTGGGACGTGAAGATAATCGACGAAAAGGTCGAGGCCATAGATTTCACCCAGGATGCCGATCTTGTCGGCATCACCTCCATGACTCCTGCGGCAAAGAGGGGCTATGAAATAGCCGATATATTCAGGCAGCGCGGAATAAAGGTAGTGATGGGAGGCATGCATATCTCGAAGATGCCGGAAGAGGCCCTGCAGCATTGCGACGGCGTTGTTATAGGCGAGGCCGAGGATATCTGGGATAAGGTGCTTGAGGATATTGAAGGGGGAGAACTGAAGCGGATTTACAGGCATGAAAACGGCTATCCTTCGCTCGATAACCGCCCTGCGACAAACTGGGACCTGTACAGGGACAAGGGATACCTTCCGGTGCATTTTGTGGAGACTACGCGCGGCTGTCCTCACAACTGCGAGTTCTGTTCGGTCACCAGTTCATTTGGCGGTAAGTTCAGAAACAGGCCGGTTGACGAGGTGGACAGGGAGATACGGAATCTGAGACCGTTTGAAGGCAGATTGACGCTGAAGAATGTCGTCTTCTTTGCCGACGACAATATTATCAGCAGCAGGAAGCATGCACGGGAATTGCTGACCAGGATTGTGCCCTACAATCTCAAATGGCTCGGGCAGACATCGGTCAATATCGCAAAAGATGAAGAGATGATGACGCTTTGCAGAAAGAGTGGCTGCATGGGGCTTCTTATCGGGTTTGAAACCTTATCTTCCGACAATCTCGCCAATGTCGGAAAAGCTTTCAACAAGCCGCAGGACTATATAGATGTGGTCAACAGGATGCATGATCATGGTCTGGGAGTGAACGGTTCGTTCGTGCTGGGCTTTGACCACGATGACGAGGGTGTCTTTGAGCGCACTATCGAATTTGTCATTAAAGCGAAACTCGATGTCTGCTATTTTTCGATTCTGACCCCGTATCCCGGCACGGTATTGCATGGACAGATGGAACAGGCCGGAAGGATTATTGATCGTGACTGGTCGAATTACAATACGAACAATGTTGTGTTCATGCCGAAACTTATGAAGCCCGAAAAACTTCTTGAAGGTTATTATGAAGTTCTTAAAGAATGCTTTTCATATTCGGCCATTGTAAAACGATTGTGGGGCAACGGTACATACAAGAATTTTTTCTACCCCATGAATTTCGGATTCAGGCAGACCATATTGAAGACTGTAAAACACAGGCAGAAATTTTCTTATGAATGTCCTCCTCGCGAACCCTAAGAGCACCAATGTTTTCGAGGCCTTCGGATTCGTATTCCCGCCGCTTGGCCTTCTCTATGTTGCAGCGGCCGCAGAGAATTCGGGACACAAGGTAACTATAGAAGATTTCTGTGTTTCGGGGAATTCTCCGTCTTCATTCGATTTCGACAGTTATGATGTGGTGGGAATAACAACCGATACG
>DATJOY010000059.1:0-3342 GCA_035506695.1 Dissulfurispiraceae bacterium | reverse complement strand
TGAAGGTAAAGAAGAAGAGACTCCGTCGGTAGAAATCTCTCCTGACAGGCAGCAGCTGATCGGAGTCAGGACTGCTGTTGCGGAAATCAGGCCGATGCGGAAGGTGATCAGGACCGTCGGCCTCGTCCAGTACGATGAGAGAAAGATCGCCACGGTCAATACAAAATTCGAGGGATGGATCGAAAAGCTCCATGTCGACTATACAGGCAGGTACGTGCGCAAGGGTGAGCCGCTTGCCGAGATATACAGCCCTGAGTTGCTGGCTACCCAGCAGGAATTCATCAATCTCCTGAAATGGAGGCAACAGGGCAAGTCCGTTAAAAATAAGGACGTTGGAACCATGATTGAAAACGACTCCGCCGCCATTGTTGATGGTGCAAGGCAGAGATTGAGACTGTGGGACATTTCCGAGGCCCAGATAAACAGGATCGAACAGACGGGAACGCCTGTCCGAACCCTGACCATCTACAGTCCGGTCAGCGGATATGTCGTGCAGAAGAACGCACTTCAGGGCATGCGTGTGGGACCCGGAGAGAAACTCTTCGACATTGCAGATCTTTCGACAGTCTGGATATTATCCGATATTTTTGAATATGAACTTCCGCTGATAAAAGTGGGCGAGAAGGCTATCATAGGTCTCAGTTATTTCCCGGGCAAGGAGTTTTCTTCGACAATCGAGTACGTCTACCCTGCGATCTCAGGAGATACACGTTCGGCAAAGGTCAGGTTCACTATTCCTAATCCGGGCAACAAACTCAAGCCGCAGATGTATACCAATGTCGAGGTAAAAATCAGCCTTGGCAAGAAGCTCATTATTCCGGAAGATGCCGTTCTGGATTCCGGAAAGCGCCAGGTCGTTTATGTCGACAAGGGAGAAGGCAATTTTGAGCCGAGAGAAGTAAGCGTCGGGATAAAGTCTGACGGTATGGTTGAAATAACGAAAGGGCTGGGAGCCGGCGAGCGCGTAGCATCCTCTGCTAATTTCCTGATAGATTCCGAGGCGAAGCTGAAGGGCGTCGTCAAATAATGATCGCCCGGATAATAGATTTCAGCGCGCGAAACAAGATCATAATCTTTCTTCTTGTGGCATTTCTTATTGTCTGGGGATTCTGGGCCCTCGGAAAGACCCCACTCGATGCCATTCCGGACCTGAGCGATACTCAGGTGATCATCCTTACCGAGTGGCCCGGCAGAAGTCCGGACCTTGTCGAGGACCAGGTCACGTACCCCATCTCGTCCACTCTTCTGGCGGCACCCGAAGTACGGGCTGTCAGGGGTTTCTCATTCCTTGGCAGTTCATTCATCTATGTAATTTTCAAGGAAGGCACTGATATCTACTGGGCAAGAAGCCGCGTCCTCGAATACCTTCAGGCGGTAAAGAACAAGATACCGGCGGATGTAAATCCAGTGCTTGGCCCCGACGCATCAAGCGTGGGCTGGGGATTCTCCTATGCTGTAGTCGATGAGACAGGTGGCCACAACCTGGCGGAGTTAAGGACAATCGAGGACTATAATATCAAACTCGCCGTCGAAAGTGTACCTGGTGTTTCCCAGGTGGCAAGCATCGGCGGCTTCGTCAAACAATACCAGATCACCATAGACCCCAACAAGCTTCTCGCTTACAACATCCCCTTGCCAAAGGTGCTGGATGCAGTCAGAAACAGCAACCAGGATGTCGAAGGAAGAGTGCTTGAATTTTCCGGAGCCGAATATGCGATCAGAGGCAAAGGTTATATTAAAAACCTGAGTGATATCGAAAATATCCCTGTAAGCGTGAGCAGGTCCGGCACCCCGGTTTATTTAAAACATATAGCCAGTGTGCAGCTCGGACCGGACATCAGGCGCGGGGTAGCCGAACTTGACGGCAAGGGAGAGGTCGCCGGAGGTATCGTCGTCGTCAGGTTCGGACAGAATGTGCTCGATGTTGTCGACCGGGTTAAACAGAAGCTGAAACACGATGTCGAGCCGAGCTTGCCCAGGGGCGTAAAGATAGTCGTGACGTATGACAGGACAGACCTGATACATCGCTCCATTGATACTCTCAAGGACGAGATATTGAAGCTTTCGCTCGCAGTAAGCGCAGTATGCATCATTTTCCTGTTCCATCTGCCGAGCGCCCTGGTGGTGATACTCACACTCCCGGTTGCAATTATCATATCGTTTATCTGCATGTATTATCTGGGAGTCACGTCTAATATTATGAGCTTGAGCGGCATCGCAATCGCAATAGGTGCCATGGTGGATGCTTCCATCATCATGGTGGAAAACGCCCACAAAAAAATGGAGCAGTGGGAATGCCATCAGGAGCTGTATTGCAGCAGGCTCGATGTGATAATCGATGCGGCCAAGGAGGTTGGGCCGTCCCTTTTCTTTTCGCTCCTCGTGATCACCGTAGGCTTTCTGCCGGTATTTACGCTCCAGGAACAGGCCGGCCGCCTGTTTAAGCCTCTGGCCTATACAAAAACATTCGCAATGCTGTTTTCGTCGTTTCTTGCGATAACACTCACGCCGGTCCTCATGTCACTTTTCATAAGGCAGAGCTCACTCGGCAAGATACCCGTGATAAAATATTTATTCACGATCTATCCTGAAGATAAGCACCCGGTCAGCCGCCTTCTCCGCAAACTCTACGAGCCGGTTGCACGCTTCGCACTTCGCTATAAAAAGGGTGTCATCTTTTTTGCAATCTTAATCATGGCACTTACTGCTTATCCCTTCATGAAACTCGGCTCGGAATTCATGCCTCCGCTTTATGAGGGATCGTTGTTCTACATGCCTGTTACGGTTCCGGGACTCTCGATATCGGAGGCATCCAGGCTTCTGCAGCTCCAGGACAAGATACTGAAAAAAATTCCGGAGGTAGCCCAGGTATTCGGAAAAGCCGGCCGTGCAGAAACGGCTACAGACCCGGCCCCTCTCGAAATGTTCGAGACCGTCATCAACCTGAAGCCTGAGGCGCAATGGCGGCCCGGCATGTCTGTAGAAAACTTGAAGTTCGAGATGAATAACGCCCTTTCGATCCCCGGTGTCGCAAATTCTTTTACGATGCCTATAAAGGCACGCATCGATATGCTTTCAACCGGTATTCGGACCCCTGTAGGAGTAAAAGTTCTTGGGCCCGACCTCTCTGAAATTGAACGAATAGGCGTAGAGCTGGAAAAAAAGATACAGGAAGTGCCGGGCACCCGAAGCGTTTATGCTGAAAGGGTCACAACCGGCTATTACATAGACATCAATGCAAGGAGGGAGGCTGCGGCACGCTACGGCCTTACGGTGGGTGATGTTCAGAACATAATCCAGTCTGCCATTGGCGGACTCAACCTGACCACTACCGTAGAGGGC
>DATJOY010000058.1:0-3098 GCA_035506695.1 Dissulfurispiraceae bacterium | reverse complement strand
AAAGGTATGACAAGAAATTCTTTTCCGGTCTTCATCATATTCCCTCCATGCTCTTCTTTGTAGGATCTTTTTAATCTTCTCAATATGCGGGCATTAATGCAACAACTGAATTAATTACTTACCGCCTCCCCGTATCCCGCCCTACATCGGTAGTAAACAAGAAAAAGCACCGGAAGAATGTATTGCCCGACAGCAAGTAGCGTCAGGTCTATCGGCACGGCAGAGGTAAAATTGAAATATGCCATCAAGGCATTGTTGCTTCTATGGAGAAGATGCGTGATAAACAGAAAAGCCATTCCGGCTGCAAGGATTTTGATTTTCAGCAACAATTCCATTTTTCTGGCCGCCAAGATCAGGGAAGCAAAGGAAACTATGCTGAATGTCTCATAATAGAGCGTATGACCGAGAGCCAATTTGATGTGATACCCGAACAGTGAAAAGCCAAAAGCAGTCAGGCAGTCAACTAACCACATATACCAGTGATTGGCTTTCATCCAGACAAGAAAAAGACAGCCTCCGGCAATAGCGAGACGGGTGAGGAACAATGCCATATTCATGAAAACGCTTTCATCAGGCGTTTTCTCATCGATCCACTTCAGCCATAAAAGGCACGCAACAACAACCAAGATAATAGTAAATACCTGCCCGAGATAGGTATGAAACATCTCGAAAAGTCCGGGGTCGTAGCGACTGACAATGAACGTCACGGTCAGCCGAGCCAGGTTGGCCAGGTACAAAGCCGGCACCGCCACTGCCAAACCTGCGATTTTCTGCCGCACCTGAGAGGGAAAAAAGAGCACAAAACATAGAAACAGGCATGACGTGAAAAGCGAGGTGCATTCCGGAATAATCCTGAAAGACAGCGGGCCTTCCGAAACAATATCTCCGTTGACAGACGCAGAGATGCCGGCGGCATGAAGGACAAGACCAAACATGGCGGCGGTGTGTTCGTCTATGGGGCGCGTGACTGAATCTGGCAAAATGTTTATGACTGCATATAAAACAATACAGAATAAAGCAAAAGCCGCCGCAAAACGATTGCGCACGGAGCGCGCCAATTTGTCGTTCTCGTCGAGCTCCCTTTTTATTGCATCTATCCTTCGCTGATTTTGACGTTTAGTTCTATTTCGGCCCATTTTTGCCCGTCACTGTTCTTACGGATTAAATCGCAAAGAAATTGAAAAAGATAGTTTAATGGTTTCCTGCTGCAGAAAAATTAACTGCAGGTTAAACTTTTGTTAAACTTCTTCGTATGTTTACCATGTTTACCCGGCAAAACTGTCAAGTATGTAGCAGCGCGAATAAGATCGACGTTTTCACCGGTCCTTGTAGCCGTTATTTAATATTCGCGACATCATTATGTAATATTTGAAGCATAAAATTAGAAGAATGCAATCGATGGTCATAACGATTTATAGATCATTATCTCGCGGTTAAGCCGGCAGCCACCCCAGGCGCTGTCCTCTCTGACTTCGTAACGTGTCCTTGATTGCCATAGAAATCTGCCTAAACTCGGAGGTGTTTGATGCGTAAAGTTTATTGTATTGTTGTATCGGCGGCCTTGCTCGCAGCATCGCAAGCATATGCAGAACGCGAAGTCGCGCATGACTTGACAGCGCATGACTGTGTGAAATGCCACACCCTTGACAAGGTCGAGGCTGCGACAATTCTAAATCCTATGATCCCCGACGCCAAGGTGCTAAGCGTCGGCCAGGCCCCTGTAAAGGGTCTATGGGAGGTTCTATTGCAATCCGGCGCCAATAAAGGGATAGTATATATCGACTATTCCAGAAAAAGTTTCATCAGCGGCGGCATCTACGATTTAAAAGAGAAGAAAAATCTCTCACAAGAAAGGTTCTCTGAACTGACAAAGGTAGATGTCTCGAAGATATCTTTGGACAATTCGCTGGTGCTCGGAGACAAGGATGCGAAATACAGAGTCGTAGTCTTCAGCGATCCTGAGTGCCCTTACTGCGGCAAGTTGCATGAGGAAATGAAGAAAGTAATAGGAAAGAGAAAAGATATCGCCTTCTTCGTAAAGCTTTTCCCACTTCCGATGCACCCGGACGCAGAGTGGAAGGCTAAGACTATCGTATGCAAGAATTCGATGCAGCTCATGGATGATAACTTTGAAGGCAAAAAAATAGATAAAGCAGAGTGTGATACGAAAGTCATCGACGCCAATAGAAAGCTCGCAGAGGAATTTGGTATCAACGGAACTCCAGCCCTGATTCTGCCCGATGGTCGTATTGTTTCTGGTTATCGCGAAGCAGATGTTCTAATCGAAATGATCACTAAGTGATGTTGTGAATATTTCAACAAAAAAGAGACGGAGAGTTTCTACGTCTCTTTTTTGTTGCACCAATAAGCAAATTCAGATATCAAGTTTCCTTCTGAGTCCAGCTAAAGCTGCGAAACCAGATCCGAATAAATAGAATGCAGCCGGGACCGGTACAGGTGTTACATCGATATTCGCTCCAACGGTAAAATCAGACAGAGTAGTACTTAACCCAGGGAAGACAAGCTGGTTGGAAGACGTGCTTATCCCGTAAGCATTCCCAAGATACTGTATGTATGAATTGATATTATAAGTTGTGCTGTACCGACCGCTTCTGTCGAAGGCGGCAAAGGTATCGAAATCAGTTGTATTATTGCTTCCTGTTGCCGGACCTGAATACAATGTCGCTCCCACATAGTAAGTCTGTCCGGCGTGCAGTAAAATGTTGCCCACATCTGCAAAGTGAAACATGCTTCCGAGCGGGGACTGTTTGGGATTATTTGTATACTCGCTGATGCTCACTGAGGCCAATGGCGCAGCTGGGCTATTTGCCGCCCAAATGCCGATTTGATGCAACTCCTGATGCATTCTGTCGACATCGCCGTCGAAAATCCCCAGACGTGTAAGGTATAAGTCTACATTAGGCCTGAAAATCCACCCAACGACTGTGTACCCGTTGTTTGCCCCAAAAGTAGCCGGCCCCCCATTTTCATAAGGAGCAGACGCAGAGAAATCGAGGCCCAATGAAGCATGAGCATTCTCTGCAAATGATACCAGCGCGACCGACAACAAGAAAATTAACAGCAAAACATTTATCTTA
>DATJOY010000057.1:0-6658 GCA_035506695.1 Dissulfurispiraceae bacterium | reverse complement strand
CCAGTTGGCTTTGGCCCAGGGGTTTTGGTCAACCCACGAGGCAAAATTTGCCTGTGTCTCGGGGTCCTGATTTACCTTCACGAGCAACTCGCGCACCTGCCACTCTCGGCACGAACGGAGCACCGACGAGAAATCGCGCTCCTTGGCTGTTTCACAACTCCAGAGTGCATTGGGCCTGATTTTCCATGCAAACCGGCTGTTCGTAGTTTCCCAGCTCGAAGCCTCCAGCTCATTCATTGCAGCCACAATATCGTTGATCTGGGCAAACCAGACGCCTTTGTATTTCCGTTGCAACTGTTCGCCGTGGATCAATTCGTGTCCGATAGATGCAATGAATGCAGCAGGTGATATTTCGGTAAAGGCTGCGCCGCGTACTATGAGTTGAATCTTTCCACCGGCGGACTGGATGACCTTGGCATATTCAGCATCTTCGGCTTTGCCCGGAGTAACGTCGATGATGAAATTGTCGCGGGTCCAGGGCTTGTAAAACGTGTTGATTACAAGGCCAACGAGATTCTTGTAATCGTCGAGTCCGCGTCCCGGCATAGCCATGCCCATGGCCGGTGTGCCGGGAGATCGTCCAAGCACAGCTTTATCATATGCGGTCTTGAAACCGCCTGCATCTTTGAGCGCAGAGCATTTTTGTTTGGAAGCAGTCAAAACAGCCCCGCACATAGGTTTGGCGAGAGACGGGCGGGTGCAGTTCTTTAATACCTGCACAGGGGTGTCGTACGTTTTGTCGGTGCATGTGCAGATAAGGGCATCACCCATTCCTCCGCCTACTTTTTGCGGCGGTGGTGGTGGCGGTGGTGCCGGTTTGTTTATGTCACCCTTTTGATCATCCGGCGTAGGTGGTGTAGGCGGCTTTTCAGTAGGTCCGCCCGTTCCGGGATTGAATGTGCTTGTGGTCTTCATCCAGGACGAGCTCCCCGTTCCTTCACTGAAGACCTTGAATGGCAATGTAAGTTTATCTCCCTGCACGCTGTACGGCTTGTTTCTGATATTCAATTCCAGCACAGGTAATGAAATCGTAACCTTGCCGGACTTGGTGCTGATCGTGCCGTCGCCCGATAATGTCTTGTTTGCACCGGTCGAGTCGGTTGCTTCGAGATGACAGGTCCCATTGTCATTGATTGTGAGATTGACAGCCATTCCCTTTTTTGGTGCGGTGCCGTCTGAATCTTTTATCAGCGAATAACTTCCGAAAAGAGATGCCGCAAAGGCAAATGCAGGAACGATGACGGTAATCAAAAGCAGATGACATGCATACTTCAGCAATTTATGAAAGAAATGTTCATTGCCGCAAATGATTTTCATACATCCTCCTTGATTGTTATGCGGATGTTCAGGCAATTATATCAAATATCCGCAGCTGTAATAAAACACCCGTGGACCGCTTTAAAAAAACCCCTTATATATGCTTAAATCATCTATTCGCTTTATGGAGGTTGCTATGGACAAATTCCTTCTTTCAAAAGATAACTGCATCCTGGTAATAGTCGATATCCAGGAAAGGCTCGCCAATGCCATGAATGTAAAAGACTCAGTTATAAACAACTGTCTGCATTTGATCGAGCTGGCCAAAATGTATGCCATCCCGATCCTGCTCACCGAGCAGTATCCGAAGGGCCTTGGCCGGACGGTTGAAGAGATACAGAAGGCTGTACCTGATTACAACCCAGTCGAAAAAACAAGTTTCAGCTGCTGCGGCGAATGTGGATTCGTCGATAAACTCCGCGAATCAGGCCGGAAGACGGTCGTCCTGACCGGCATGGAGACGCACGTCTGTGTACTTCAGACCTGCATCGAATTGATGAAAGATGGTCTCAACGTACATCTAGTCAAAGACGCCGTCTGTTCGAGGACAAAGGAGAACTGGAAAACGGGAACAGAATTTATGCGTGACGCCGGGGCGGTCATCACGTGCACCGAGACAGTGCTGTTTCAATTGCTGGGCGCTGCCGGGAGCGAGGAGTTCAGGGCGATTTCAAAGAGGATTAGGTGATCAACTCATCTCATCAGGGTTGTGGTAGTCACTGTATCAGTCCTTATTATCTATACTCTGAACTGGTCGACCACATTTTTCAGACGGCCCGCGAGGTTTGCAAGCTCCGATGAAGCTTGAGCAATCTGATCGGACCCGTCGGATATCTCCTTTGCGCCGGACGCTACGGCTTGAATATCACTGCTGATAGCTTCCGATGTCGTCGACATTTCTTCAGTTGCAGTAGCTATCTGCTGCACCATATTCTGCAGGTTGGTCACGCTATCCACAATGGCAGACAATTGCTCCCCGGCCTCCAGGGAATGCTGAAGTCCCTCATTAACTTTCTCATTTATCGTGCTCATCGAATTTACGGCGTTGTCCACCTCTCCCTGAATTGCCCCTATCATCTGATTTATCTCCGAGGTTGCCTTGCCGGTCCGCTCAGCCAGTTTTCTCACTTCATCCGCCACTACCGCAAATCCCCGCCCCTGTTCACCAGCCCGCGCTGCCTATTCCTGCCAGATGAAAAGCCCGGTATCCTCATCTAACTTCCTGACAAAAGGAGAGCCCTCAAGGTGCGTTATCTCATATTCGAATGCATAGACAAGCGTGTCATCAAGGAGATGTCCGCCGATGGCCTTAAAGTCCCTGCCGGATAATACAACGTGAACGTGTGGAAATATATTGCCTTCCTTCAGTGATATGTTGCCCCGCAGGGAAAGTATCTCCAGTCCCTCTTTTAATAACAGCTCTTCATACTTCTTTTGCTCATGATTGAAATAGGCGATATGTGCCTGGGTAACAGCCCCGATGCCCGAGATGAGGCCGCAGGTAACATTCTTCTCCTTTAGCACGCTCGTCAGACCTTTTAGCAGGTCGTCCCCTTTTGACAGGCTTCCCTGGCAAATTACACAGTTTGTTTTATATTCCCGAAACATGAAATCTACCTCCCTGATCCTGGTCTTTGAAGCAACAAAGGGGGCCGCCGGCCCCCTCGTTTCTCAGTAAACAGATTTTGTTTTTATGCAGCGGCGATACATTTGAGAAATTTGCCTATATCGACCTCCAGGCTGACGACCTCTTTGGCGCGGTCCGCCTTTCCCTTTTCGCGGATCATAGCCTGTCCCATTATCCTCTCTATCTTATCCACAGTTGTAAAGGTGTCAGTTTCTACAGAGATTATCGGGATGCCCTGAGACTGCGCCTTGCTGATCACCACGTCACTGGTCTGCAGCCCCCCGGTCAGAACAACGCACTTAGTCGATGTCTCAAGGGCGACAAGTTGAATATCTGTCCTGTGAGCACCTGTAATAACAGCCTTGTTGGGGGTCCTTCTGAAATAGCTGAGGGCCGAATCGACATCCATGGCACCAATTGAGAAATTTTCGACGAACTCACCGAGTTTGTCTTCACAGCAGAGCACCCTGCCGTTCAGGGCATCCATCAAATATTTAACAGTGACGGCATCGAGCAGCTTGTCCCTGGGGATGATACCATAAACAGGTATTCCCATTTTTTCGATGAACGGCTTTACTTGCTCTCTTACATGAGGCAAGAGAGATTCGGGTACTTTATTGAATATGCCACCGCAAAATTGTTCACCGAAGAGCTTTTGTGCCCCTAATATCGTATCTATTGAAATATCGCCCCTCCAGGGCTCAATCATTATCACACGAGCATCCATCTTTTTTGACAGTGTTAAGGCATCGATGTTTAAAGCGGTCCCCTCGAAAATGTCAGCCGCCCCGTGAATGAATACAAAATCCCGCCCCTTAAGGGCATGCAATGCATCAATTACCTGTTTTGCAGCATCAGATATTATCCCTCCTGATTCGGGACTCATCACTTCATAGCTAAGAATAAACGGAGACATAATGTTGAGCGAATCGTCAAGGCCGAGTGCATCCTTGATGAATAATGCGTCTTCATCGAAGACATCAGAGCCATGTCTGACAGGGATGGTACCGAGGGGTTTGATATAGCCCACTTTAAAACCCTGCTGCAAGAGCTTGTGCGCCAGGCCTATAGTAAAAAAAACCTTACCGGCTTTGGCCCTGTTGGATACAATCATTATCGGGATCATCTTAGTCTCCTCGCGTGTGAGGTGATAAGCCTTGATCTGCCTGGGTTGAAAGATACAAATGACAGGCAAGACCTACTACTGCGAAGACAATACCGAAAGTTGTACCCTCCCGGTATTGTCTTCAATCGTTCAGGAGCCGGCTACTGCCAGTTAAGATTTTCCGCTTGCCCCAAATGCGTATATTGTGCCGATACCTCCTGCTCCTGCTGGAGCCGCGCCCAGTATGCATCAACATAGGCCTGGGCTGCTATCAGCATCCAATCATTTTCAGATGTAAACATATGCTTAAACCGTCCCTGCGGTTTAAGAAACCTTATCAGGTCTTTCTTGTCTTTAGGCATATAAGTGATCCTTGTCACTCCGTCTTCAATCTCATAGAGCGGCCAATAACATGTCTCGACGGCCAGCCTTGACAACCTTATGGCATCGTTCGTCTGCGACCTCCAGCCCCTGTTGCATGGAGCTATTATGTTGAGGAACTTCGGCCCCTTGATATCGAGGGCTTTCCGTACTTTCTTCATGAGGTCAGGCCAATGGCTGGGAGAGGCTTGCGCAACGTACGGAACACCATGGGCCGCGATGATCTTGGTCAGGTCCTTCCTTTGCTGCAGCTTGCCTGGGATTACGGACCCTGCAGGGCATGTGGTGGTGTCGGCCCCAAATGGTGTGGCTGAAGAGCGCTGAATTCCTGTATTCATGTATGCCCCGTTGTCATAACAGATATAAATCATGTCATGGCCCCGCTCCATTGCACCCGAAAGACTCTGGAAACCTATGTCATATGTGCCGCCGTCACCACCGAAAGCTATGAACTTTATAGAGTCGTTCAGCTTGCCCTGTTTCTTCAATGATCTGTACATAGTCTCGATCCCTGAAATGGTGGCTGCGGCATTTTCAAACGCACTGTGCATCCAGGGTATTTTCCAGGCAGTATATTCAGATATGCAGGATGATACCTCCAGACATCCGGTGGCATTTGCTGCGACGATCGGATATTGAGCGGCCAGAAGCACCATCTTCACTACTATCGGCGCGCCGCATCCGGAGCAAAGCCGGTGTCCGGGCGAAAATAACTCTTCCTTTTTTGACAGTTCTTTTAAGCTTAGCGATGTTGGCATATTACTCCCTCACCCCAATATATTCTTTGAATGATTTTACGCTGCCGCCCTTTGCGATCCCGACAAGTTCGTTCAATACGTATTCGGCCTGGTCCGGCATATAATCCCGTCCTCCAAGTCCGAAAATCTTGTTTACTACCACCGGTCTCTCGGCATATTTGTATAATGACCCAATCACATCAAGATAAAGAGGACCGTGGGAGGCCCCGAAACAGTCGGCACGGTCGAGCACGGCCACAGCCTTGACATGCTTCAAAGCTTCCCCAATTTGATCATAAGGAAAAGGCCTGAAAACGCGGGGTTTGATTACTCCGGCCTTTACACCCTTTTCTCGGAACTGGTCGACTATCTCCTTGGTTGTGCCGGCAGCTGAACTCATGACCACAACGGCCACTTCGGCATCATCCATCCTGTACCTCTCGAAAAGCCCGTATTTTCTTCCCGATATCTTTTCAAATTCTCCGGCCACTTCGAGCACAACCTTGTGGACGCCGTTCATTACATGTTCGTGGGCTTTGCGGTATTCAAAATACATATCTGCCAGAATGAGCGGACCGTAGCTCATAGGGTTCTTAATATCCAACAAGGGCCTGACCGGCTTATACTTTCCGACGAAATTCGCGGCAGTTTCATCATCAATCCATTCCATAGTTTCGATGGAATGGCTGGTTATGAATCCGTCCATTCCCACCATGACCGGGAGCCTGACGTCCAGGTGCTCGGCTATTCTGAACGCCTGGAGCATATTGTCAAAAGCCTCCTGCGCATTTTCGCAGTATAGCTGAATCCATCCACAGTCCCGCGCGCCCATGCCGTCTGAATGGTCGCCATGGATATTGATCGGGGCTGAAAGGGCCCTGTTGGCCACACCCATAACGATAGGAAGGCGTTGTCCCGATGCGATAAAAAGCATCTCCCACATGAGCGCAAGACCCTGTGAAGACGTCGCTGTCGCAACGCGTCCTCCCGCTGCAGCAGCACCTATGCATGCGCTCATGGCGCTATGTTCGCTCTCCGCAAGGACCATTTCAGTATCTACCTGGCCGTTCGACACAAAGGTCGTGAAGCGCTGCATTATCTCAGTGGCAGGCGTAATGGGATACG
The DNA here is from genome assembly GCA_035506695.1 of Dissulfurispiraceae bacterium. GTDB lineage: Bacteria > Nitrospirota > Thermodesulfovibrionia > Thermodesulfovibrionales > Dissulfurispiraceae > Fen-1308. The sequence goes on along the minus strand of DATJOY010000057.1, from coordinate 366 downwards.
CACCGCACACATCCGGATTGGCTATACGCATGGCATTGGCTACCGCTTCGTTACCGGTAGCAGCAACTTTTCTGTGCATTATTTGCCCTCCTCTTCCATGACTATTGCCTTGTTGCCTTTTTTACCGGGGCACTCAAGGGCGCATAGACCGCACCCCTTGCAATAATCGTAGTCGAACTCCGCCCTTTTTCCATCCTTGACCTTGATGGCCATATCAGGACAATAGATCCAGCAGAAAAGGCACTGTATGCAATTTTCCGGTAACCATCTGGGTCTGAAAGCACGCCAGGAACCGGTCTTGAATTTCCTCGAACTGCCCGGCTCGGTGATAACAGCTCCTGGAGAAACTTCTTTCCATGTCTTCAT
>DATJOY010000056.1:0-12521 GCA_035506695.1 Dissulfurispiraceae bacterium | reverse complement strand
CTCTCGCTGAGCATAGGCGTATCGCGATATGAGCCCGGGTCGAGCGCTACGGTCGAAGACCTTCTTGCAAAAGCGGACGCCCTCATGTACGATCAGAAACAGAAAAAAAAGAACCACACGCTCCAACAGCCTTCACAGGATGACCAGCAACTTAAAGTAGCAGAGTGACGAAACTCGTGACTCGCTGTATATTCTCTCTCCATGACGGCATTATGCCAAAACAATTACGGCTTGGGAGGTTTTAAATGAACATACCGACGGACCAGATCCGTTATGTCGACTTGCCCGAAGTTTCCGAGACATTTGTCGATTCTTTCGGGAGCGTATTATTCGACGGGCAGACTGCCCGGATCGAACTTCGTGTCACCCGTATGGATGAGCCAATTCCGCCGAAAGCGCCGACGGCAACCAAATATCCTGCCTGCAGACTTGTTCTTACCCCTAACGCTTTACTTGAATTATCCAGTAATTTGCAAAATATTATAAATGCATTAATCAAGCAGGGGGTATTGAAGCCGATACAACCTGAAGCAGGAACAGTCCATTAGGACATTGAGATGTAATTTAAAATAGTGTATGACCGCGGACATAAAAATAGAGGTACTGGAATATATTGATGAGGCCGGCAGGACATATTATATCGAGAGACTTGAACGGATGCTTCCGGTATCGGAGATCGATCATGATGATGTTTACAAGACAGGCTGCGAGGTGTGTGAGAAATACGGGAAGAACTTGGCCTGTTCGCCCTTCAGTCCTTCTCTTTCCGCCTATAGTAATAATGCTGAAACAGCAAGGGTTATTTGTCTCAGGATGCCCCAGGAATATTTCAGCCACCTGGCATCCGAGGACAAATATCTGACCTGTTTCAGGAAGGTCAGAAGCCTTCTCGTGGAAATATTGCTGGACTATCGCAAGAGGGGTTACATCGTAGCCGGATCGGGCACCTGCCTGGAGTGCGATCAATGCGCAGCTGAACTGAACTCTGCAAAATGCAAGAAGCCGACTAAAATCATTTACAGTCTCGAATCATTGGGGACCAACCTGATAACCCTTGTGAAAACCTGTTTCGGTATAGACCTTGAATGGAGTTCCAATGAACAGCATGCCGACTTTGTGTGCGCGGTCGGAGCAGTATTTTATGAAGTTAAATAAGCACAACCACGAGCTGTCTGCCTTGACTACATCTTCTCCGGGGCTTTTACTCCCAATATCTTCGTCCCATGTTTCAGCACGATAGCTATGGCTTTGCAGAGTGCAAGGCGGGCCGTTGTCACTGCCTCACCTTCTGTTACAACCCTGTGGTGATGGTAATACGGATGGAACAGGCCTGCAAGTTCCTGCAGGTAGAATGTTATCCTGTGCGGTTCGCGGGCGAGTGCGGCTGCCCTGAGCATCATGGGATATGATAACACCTTCTTGACGATTTGCATCTCTTCATCGTTGAGAAGTTCGCCGTCGAAATCTTGCGGGTTGAGCATGCCGAATCCCGATTCCGCTGCCTTCTCGAAGATGCTGTTGATTCGCGCATGGGCATACTGGACGTAGAATACCGGGTTTTCGCTCGACTGGGCCTTGGCCACTTCAATATCCACATCCAGATGGCTGTCGGACCTTCTTGTCAGGAAAAGGAATTTTGTGGTGTCCGCGCCGATCTCGTCCATGATCTCTCTAAGTGTGATGAATTCGCCCGCACGCTTGGACATCTGCACGGGTTGTCCGCCTTTCAGCAATGAGACCAGCTGCACAAGCAGCACGCGCAGACTCTCTTTCGGATGGCCGAGCGCCTGTACAGCCGCATGCATACGCGGTATATAGCCGTGATGGTCGGCGCCCCAGATATCGATAAGCTCATCGAAGCCTTTTTCGAACTTCTTGCGGTGATAGGCGATGTCCGGCGTAAAGTATGTGTAATCGCCGTCTTTCTTGATAAGCACGCGGTCCTTGTCGTCCCCGAAGTCTGTGGACCTGAACCATGTCGCGCCTTCGTGCTCAAAAATATGCCCCCTTGCCCTAAGGTCGCCGAGAGCCTTTTCCACTTCGCCGCCGGCGTATAATTCCCGCTCGCTTTGCCATGTATCAAAAATTACTCCGAAATTCTCGAGATCCGTCTTTATAAGAGCAAGCATCTTACGGTATGAAAAGTCGGTAACATCGCCGGCAGCCTCTTCAAACGGCGCATCGGCAAATTTGTCACCACAGCTTCCTTTAAAGTCCCAGGCAATATCGTCGATATACGCCCCTTTATAACCGTCCTCAGGGAATTCATACTGTTTTCCACACAGCTGTTTGTATTTGGCAAATACCGATAAACCGAGCAACCTCACCTGCCTGCCGGCGTCATTAATGTAAAACTCTTTTTCGATCCGGAACCCTGTTTCGTTCAGCAAATTCGCGAGTGCTGCACCAACGGCGGCCCCGCGTCCGTGGCCGAGATGCAGGGGACCGGTCGGATTTGCGCTTACGAATTCTATCTGCACCCGTCTGCCCATCCCGACGTCCTCCGCGAGGACAGACTCGCCCTCTTTAAGAATCGCGGCGAGTTCGCGGCATATGAATGCCCTCGTAAAGGAAAAGTTGATGAAGCCCGGCCCGGCGATGTCGATCTTTTCGAAGATATCTTTATGTTCGATCAGACCGACCAGTTCTTCGGCTATTTTCCGGGGTGCCTTTTTAAGTGTCCGCGCCAAGCTCATAGCTACCGGCGTCGAAAGGTCGCCGAATCCGCCATCTTTGGGGATTTCTATCTCTATGCTACCAGGCGCGGTCCCGGTCAGTTTCGCACAGGCAATGGTCAAAATATCACGAAGGACCTTTTCCATAACCGTTAAGTTTAGCCGAAATAATTGATAAAAGTCATCTTAGCCTGTATTTGCATATTTGGATGTTTTATGCAAAGAAAGGGTCACATGAAAATTTACAACAAATTTACATTTATTGACTAAACATTTACGTGTTCCGGCATTAGAATATAAATAACTACAATTTTGTGTTATATTTCGTCGTACCTGGCGGGGAGAGAAAAGGCGGCCTGGCAGAAAGGCCTTTGGTATATTATCAATCATTTTCCAGGAGGACAGAATGAGCAGAAGATTTTATGCGGTGCTGACGGCTGTATTGACGATGTTGATTGCGGGAAGCTTCTGTGCGGTGTCCGCGGAGGGCCAGAAGGCAGCGACCACTGAAAAAGGGCCACAGGCAAAGGCCGAGCAGTGTTACGACTGTCATTCCGACATCAAGGCTTTTCACAGCAGCGGGAAACATTCCAAGGTATATTGCGCGTCCTGTCACGAAAAACTCGATGCACATCTGAAGGACCCTTCGAGCAAACCCGTCACCAGGATGGACCTTGCGACCTGCGGGAAATGCCACAAAGAGGAATACGAATCATTCGTATCAGTTGATATCAATTCCAGGGCCAAGGTCGAGAAGGCCACATTCAGGAGCAGGTCGCCCCTCTTCGACAAACTGCTCATGCCCCACGGATTTACAAAAGAGCACGACGAGCCGAGAAGCCATGTCTTCATGCTCATGGACCATTTGATAGTGGACAGGGCTTACGGCGGGCGGTTTCAGCTGAAGGACTGGACAAAGATCGGTGACGCCAAGAGTGCCGAAAAGAGCCTGTGGTCGATACTTGTCGATAAAGACCCGGCGTCTTCGGACCAGAAGGTATTTCTGCCCCAGACAGCACCGGCAGCCAATCCGGTCTGTCTCCAGTGCAAGACCCAGGACCATATACTTCAGTGGAAATACATGGGTGACAAAGACCCCCGCGCAAAATGGGACCGGACATCCAAGGTTGTGGACCTCGCGAGGAGCGTAAGCCACTCCATGAACTGCTTTATGTGCCATGACCCTCATTCCACACAACCAAGAATCGTGAGAGACGCACTGATACAGGCTGTCGTTGACCGCGGCGAGGGCACTTATCCCTATGACAAGGAAAAGAGCAAGCGGACCACTGTGAAGAAGGTCATGTTCCGGGACGATTTCAGGGCCATTGGTGTCCTGAACAGGCCTGATTCGGTTGTACTGTGCGCCCAGTGCCATGTGGAATACACCTGTAATCCGGGGACCAATACGGAGACCGGCAAACCGGTCGCGATGGACGCGCAGGTGACAAACTTCTTCTCATGGGTCAATGTCTTCGACTACAACAAAAAGATGGCTGATCAGAAGTTCAAGGATTTCAAGCACGGTATTACGGGTGCAGCGCTTTCAAAGCTGCAGCATCCCGACACAGAGTCCTTCTGGGGTAGCAAACATGAAAGGGCCGGCGTAGAATGCAAGGACTGTCACATGCCGAGAGTAAAGAAGGGCAACAAAACCTATACATGGCACGGCCAGAAAAGCGCCAGGTACATGCTTAAGGACACCTGCGTGAAATGCCATCCTTACTGGACCGACAAAGAAGCCGAATACCAGGTCGATTCCGTGCAGAATTACATCAGGGGGAAGATGACCAAGGCGGAATTCTGGCTGGGGCAGTTCATTGATACTTTTGCAAAGGCCAAGTCCAAGGGAGTTTCCGAAGATACGCTGGCCGAAGCGAGGAAGCTGCACGATACGGCCCACACTTACTGGGAGTGGTGGACTGCCGAAAACTCGGACGGTTTCCATAACCCGGAGGCTGCGAGGGAATCCCTTGCCCGTTCGATCGACGCCTCGCAGAAGGGGATAAAAATACTGAACGATGCAATGGCTGCTGCGAAGCCCTGAACTGATCGGGCGAGACACAGAGATCATAACTCCTCCTAACCTCCCCTTATCTTAAGGGGAGGAACATTCCCCCTCTTAGGTTAAGAGGGGGTGAGGGGGAGTTAGTATTAGTATGAAACGATCAGTAGGTCAACTGATGAACGGTTGAAATATTTAAACAGTTCTTCGGGAGGAGCGTGATCATGGGAATGAAAAGGCTAATTACTATTTTACTGGTTCTGATATTTTTGCCTGTGATATCTATGGCTGCTTCAAAGAAACACCCGCCTGTTCAGGTAGAGCAGGCCTGCAGCGAATGCCACGAGGCTGAGGCCGTCACATGGCAGGAACATAAGCATGGCCTCATGGGAGTGGGCTGTGTTGTTTGCCACGGTGACCTCGAAAAAAATTTTCTGAAGCGGCCAGGGCCAGAGAGATGCACAGGCTGTCATGCTGAACAGGTTTCCGGCAGGGCTGCGGGACATAAGACAAAACCGAAGAGCTGCTGGACCTGTCACAACGGCCATACGCTGCTGACTAATCAGGGCAGATAGCGACGCGATTAGGAGGAACGATTATGAATCTTACAAGAAGACAGCTTTTGAAATATACTGCAGCCATTGCCGCGGCCTCTGCCATCGGGCTTGACCTGCCGATTCCTAAAGGGCTCGAGGCCGCTGCGCAGGCCGACAAGTGGACGAAAGGAGTCTGCAGGTATTGCGGTGCAGGCTGCGGCGTCTATGTGGGGCTGAAGGGCGGCAAAGTTGTCACGGTCAAAGGGGACAAGGACAACTGGAACCGCGGGCTTCTCTGCATCAAGGGAAACTTCCTTGCGCCGATACTTTATGCCTCCGACAGGGCCAAATATCCGCTATTGAAAAAGGGTGACAAGTTCGAACGCATATCATGGAAAGAGGCCATGGACCTTATGGTCTCAAAATTCGGCGAATCTGTAAAGAAGAACGGCATGGATTCGATAGCGTTCTACGGGTCGGGTCAGGCCTTTACCGAAGAATCATACTTCATGACCAAGTTCTTCAAGGGAGGCCTCGGCACGAACAATATCGACGGCAACCCCAGATTGTGTATGGCATCGGCTGCGGTCGGGTATGTCACTACCTTCGGCAAGGACGAGCCGATGGGTGCCTATGACGACATGTATCATGCCGACTGCTTTTTCCTTATCGGTTCAAATATGTCGGAAGCGCATCCGGTGATATTCCAGATAGTCAATGAGCGCAAGACCAAGGGTAAGGATGTAAAGCTCATAGTTGCAGACCCGAGGAAAACTCTTGTAGCAAAGAAAGCGGACTTGCACATGAGTTTCGTCCCGGGCACCGATCTGGCCATCCTCAATGCGATGGCCCATGTGATTATTAAAGAGAACCTTCACAATAAAAACTTTGTCGGCAAACATACAGTGTTTAAAACGATGGTTGATCCCGGTCCGCCGCCGAAGATAGAAAAAGTAACCTGGGACGCCTATGTGAAGTTTCTCGATGAATACACGCCGGAGATGGCTGAAAGGGTTTCCGGCTGCCGGAAAGGCGACATTATAAAAGCAGCGCGCTGGTTTGCCCAGTCGAAGGCAACCTCAAGCTACTGGTGCATGGGCCTCAACCAGAGGACGCGCGGAGTATGGGCCAATAATCTTGTACACAACCTTCACTTGCTGACCGGCCAGATATGCAGACCCGGAGCGACAACCTTCTCTCTTACAGGGCAGCCGAACGCCTGCGGCGGTGTCAGAGACGGAGGACTGCTCAGCCATCTTCTGCCGTACGGGAGGCTTATCGTCAACGAGAAAGACAGGGAAGAGATGGAGAAATTCTGGGGGGTCCCGAAGGGGAGGATTAACGCAAAGCCCGGACCGACAGCGGTTGAAATGTTCAGGTCGTTTAACAAGGGAGATATCAAATGCCTATGGGTAGCCTGTACCAATCCGGGGCAGAGTCTTCCCAATCTGTCTCCCTATCGGAAAGGGATGGAATCGAAAGATACATTCCTGGTTGTTTCAGAAGCCTACCATCCTTCCAGAACATCGGAACTTGCGGACCTCGTCCTTCCGGCTGCACTGTGGGTAGAGAAGGATGGAACTTACGGTCAGTCGGAAAGAAGATACCAGTATATCGAAAAAGCAGTCGAGCCGGTTGCCGAGGCGAGGCCCGACCTGCAGGTAATGATTGAATTTGCGCGCAGGCTGATCAAATTCATCGGCAGAGATGACGAGGCAAAAAAACTCTTTCCATACAAAAATACCGAGGATGTATGGAACGAAATACGGCTTGCTTCCAAAGGGACTGCCTATGACTTCATGGGCATGACGAGGGCCAGACTTAAGAAGGCGCATGGCATGCAGTGGCCCGCGCCGACTGAAGACCATCCCGGAACTGTCAGGCGATACACGGCAAAATACGGGGATGTGCTCGTCAAAAAGTTTGACCCGCAGGCTGAAGATATTTCATTCTACGGTGCAAAGGCGGACGGAAACAGGGCGACGATATGGTTAAGGCCGCACAAGGGACCGGCTGAGCCCGCGGATTCCGACTATCCTTTCATCCTTACCACCGGCAGGCAGCTTGAACACTGGCATACCGGTACGATGACGTACAACGTTCCCGAGTTGAAACGCGCGGCGCCTTACGGTTTTCTTGAGATAAATCCCAAGGATGCACAACAACTGGGAGTAAAGTCGCGGGACAAGGTCAGGATCACATCGCGAAGGGGCTCTCTTGTAATGGAAGCCAAGGTGATCGATGTGCCGAGACCGGGTCTCGTCTATGCTTCGTTCCACGACCCCGACAAACTGATAAATATTATTACGAATGATGCGTTCGATGCACTCTCGAAGCAGCCTGAATTCAAGATTTGCGCAGTAAAGGTGGAGAAGGCATAATGCCCGTTTCAGGTGCAATAGTAGAAATCGAGGAAGGAACGGAAGAGGCCGTGCTGAGCGGTCTCGCCCGGATCCCTGAAGTCAGTGTTTACGGGATGAAGGAAAACAGGATCGTCATCGTAATTGATGGGGGCTCGCTGGGTGTTATCGAAAAGAGTACGAACAGGATTCAGTCAATGGAAGGAGTGACAGGGGTCTTCCCCGTCTATTCGACGATAGATGAATAAACCGCTCAGGCCGCCCGGAGCGCAGGCAGAGTCGCAATTTCTTGCATCCTGCATCCGGTGCGGCAAGTGCGCACAGGTCTGCCCGTTCAGGTCAATAAAAGTCGCGAGCATTTTGGACGGACTTGCCAACATGGGCACTCCTTATATAAGGGCTCGGGAAATACCTTGCTACGCATGCATGAAATGCCCGCCTGTTTGCCCTTCCGGAGCACTGAACCGCAAGCTTCGGCAAAAGCAGGACATCAGGATGGGCGCCGCCGTGATAAACAGAAACACATGCCTGCCGTGGCAGGGCACTTTGTGCAGGAGTTGCTACGAAAACTGTCCAATCTTCGACGAGGCGATAGTGATGGACAACGAGCTCAGACCGGTCGTGGATAAAAAGAAATGCATCGGCTGCGGCATATGCGAAAATGTCTGCCCGGTGGATACAGCTGCAATTGTGGTAAAGGCAAAGGGCGATAAATGAAACTGCGGATTATGCGCAGGATTACACAACTATTGACCGTGGCATTGATAGTTGCAATCCCTCTCCTGAACAAAAATGGCATAGATGGTCTTTCGGGAAGCTTTTATTCCCTTGCTATCGGACCGTTATGGATCACCGACCCGTTGAGCGGGCTTCAGGCAATCCTTGCAACCTTGACCGCCGATACTACCCTGCTTGTTTCGATATCGATCCCCGTAGTCTTTGCAATGATATTTGGAAGGGTCTTTTGCGGGTGGATGTGCCCGCAGAACCTGCTGTCGGAAGCATTCGATTGTTTGGCCCAAAAGACAGGCTTGAACAGAATTATAAAAATGCCGCCGACTCCGGTGCCGAGATATTCGGTACTGGTTGCGATGCTTGCACTGACATTGCTTCTCGGCTTCCCGTTAGCCAATCTTATCTCTGCGCCCGGCATAATTTCAGTTCAAGTCTCGGAATACATAATGGCGGGGGCAATCGGTATTGAAACGGCGCTGATAGTTGTGATACTTCTATTGGAGTTTTTCATCATCCGCAGGGGATGGTGTAATTACATCTGCCCGGTAGGCGGATTCCTCGGAATATTCAGGACACCGAAGACCATGAAGGTCGTATATTTGAAAGATGGAGACCAGTGCATCAGATGCGGAGATTGCGTCAGGGCTTGTCAGCTTGGACTGAACCCGATGGGCGGAAAGATATATCCGCTCTGTCACAACTGCGGAGAGTGCATAGCGGTTTGTGAACGTGCGACTGGTAAGAATAAGCCGCTCATATTTAAATTTTAATGAAAATGAAAAAAGCTACACTGGTGTTATGAGAGGCAGCCGATCCCGGCTTGCTGAACCAGAATACAAATTTCGGTTCACGCTGTCCGGACATGCCGCGAGTTGTGCTGTCTGTCTCGTCATAAAAAAATACGCTGCGCCGTAGATTCGGCAGCCTCTCATAATCTACCGACAACCGATTTTTGACTTACTAAAAATATCTCTATGAGCCTTTTATGCACCTAAATGAACCGGCTGATAATCTCCGTTTTATCGGCCTTGGTCAGGTTCGCTGCGATATTTTTTTCGAGCTTTGCCTTAACTGTCGGATCGAGGAATTCGATTATCTGCCCGTTTATCGCTTTTTCTGCGGCCAGGTGCCAGGAGTCGCAATTTCTTTCTATAACGATTTTGCTTATGGATTTTGCGATATTTTTTATCAGCCTTTTCTCATTTTCAAGTTCGATGTTATGTGCCTCTCCGCTGCCCTGGACGGACGAATTCTTGCCGACCGACTCTCCGAACTTGCCGGCCGAGTCCGTAACTTTTTCAGAAAACTTTCCGTGGGCTTCCAGTGAGTCAAAACTGTCAATCAGATCCAGCTTTCCTGTTCCCTGGGGTGTTTTTGAAAGCTTGTATACTTTGAAGTGGCCGAGATCAGCAACAAATAAGATTTTGTCCATATCATACCTTCCTTCACGTGAAGTTTTGATTCCAGTATAGTAGGATCAGACTTCCTTGCCAAATGAGTGAGGGACCTGTTTCGGGCCTGCAAGCGGCAGGGAGAATGTAAACGTGCTGCCGCGCGCGGGCACGCTTTCCGCACGTATGGACCCGCCGTGGGCTTCGACGATCGTCTTGGCGATAAAGAGACCGAGACCTGACCCCTTGCTGTCCTTGCTGACCCTGTAAAAGGCATCGAAGATGAAAGGGAGATGCTCCCCGGAGATGCCGACCCCCGTATCTTTGATGCTTATCGAGAGTTGTTCATCCTCAACCGATACGGCCACTTCTATAGTGCCGCCGGGATTTGTATATTTGATCGCATTGTCGATCAGGTTCGAGATTACCCTGTTTATCATAGAACGGTCGGCTGTAATTTTCGGAAGGTCGTCGCACGGGGCAAGCGATATCCTGATGGCCTTCTTGTCGGACTCTCCCCTGACGTATTCGAGATGAGCGGTCAATTCATCGCAGATACTGAAAGGCGCACAGACAGGCACATATTCTTTTGCCTCGAAACGTGAAAACTGGAGGAAGTCGGAGATCAGCTCCTGGAGCCTCTGCAGTTCCTCTTCCATTATCTCGCCGTATTCCCGCTGTTTTTCGCTGACGTCGCCGGTTTTGTTCGACAACAGACGAGACAGGGCGCCGAGCGCAATCACGACCGGGTTCTTCATATCGTGAGCGAACATGGAAAGCATGTTCTTATGCTCCCGCTCGCTTTTCTTCTGGGCCGTGATGTCCCTGAAGAGCTCCACCCCTCCCATGAAGGAGCCCTTGTCGTCATGGATAGGAAAGACAGTAACAGAGATGGTTATCGTTTCACCGTTTTTCCTCTTCAAAGTGCTTTCGAGAGAATCGATGCCCTTCCTGCTGTGAAAGGCGAACTGCATGAGCGGACACTTTGCTTTGTCCGAACTGCCGTGGAAGATATCGAGGTGGGAGCGGCCGATGATTTCACCCTTTGAATACCCTGTAATCTGCTCGGCAGCCCGGTTGAATTCCATAATGACTCCATTGGCGTCAACGAGCGAAAAGCCGTGAGGGAGATTGTTGATGATGATATCGTTGATCTTTTCCCTGTCCATATCAGAGGATCTCCTGATTACATTGTACTACGAATCGCGAAGTTTATGGTTAGGGGACCGGTTTGATGATTACTCCCTGAACATGTATCCAACACCGGGGATTGTGCGTATCAGTCTGGGCGCTGACGAATCGCCTTCGATCTTCTGGCGGAGATGCTGGATATGCACGTCGATGACCCTGCTCCACGAATATATCTTGTGGTCCTTCCATAGCAGCTTTCTTATGTCTTCCCTGCTGATTACTTCGCCTTTATGCGAGACAAGGAATGTTAGCAGTTCGTATTCCTTTGGCGTCAGGGAAACCTCCTTGTCGTCCAGTTTCACGATGCGCTTCTTAAAATCGATTGAAAGGCCTCCTTGCAGGCTGATTCCGGTATCCGCAGGTTTTGCCCTCCTCAGGCGCGCCTTGATGCGCGCTACGAGTTCGAGGGTCTCAAAGGGCTTTACTACATAATCGTCGGCACCGCAGTCCAGTCCCATGACCTTCTCCGAAATCTTGTCCTTTGCCGTAAGCATGATGACCGGAAGAGCAGGATATTCTTTTCTGACATCGCGGCATATGTCGTACCCGTCGCCGTCGGGAAGCATGACATCGAGAAGTATAAGGTCCGGCAACCCTGATGAGAGTGCCTCATGCCCCGCCTTCCAGGAGTCAGCAGTCCTCACGCTGAAACCATGAAATTCAAGGTTCGCCCTGAGGACCTTTAGAATGTCTGCATCGTCATCGATCAGGAGAATTGTATGACTCATATGTTGCTATTATACCGTTTTATTCGCGTTGTGTGACTCATCCCTCGGCAGTCTGAAATAGAAACAGCTTCCTTCCTTAGGGTTGTTCTTAACGCCGATTACGCCGCCATGCGCTTCGATGATACTCCTGCAAATTGCAAGGCCAAGACCGGCCCCTTCCTTGCTGCCTGACTTGTAGAACTTTTCAAATACCTGCTCTCTTTTGTCCTCAGGTATTCCCGGACCCTGGTCGCAAACTTCAGCGACAGCGTTTCCATATTCTGCAAAAGTTCTTAGCATGATATCGCTATTGTTCGGGCTGAATTTCAGAGCATTTGAAAAAAGGTTGATAAGGACCTGCCTGATGCGGTCTTCGTCCGCACTGATCGGCAGACCGTCGCAAAGAGCTGTCCTGATGCGAATATTTGTTTTGTCACTTTCCGCCTGGAAATATGTGGCTATCTCCGAAGCCAGGACAGAGAGGTCTGTTGGGGCCAGATTCAGCTCGGCGACGCCTGTCTCTATACGTTCGAGGTCGAGCATATCGTTGACCATGCGTATAAGTCGTTCGGAATTCTTTTTGATCACCTCGAAAAATATGTGAAGGTCATCGAGGGACGCCTTCTCATGCCCCTCGGAAAGTGCAGTCGAAAGCCTCGCCGAGATGTAATCCATCGCACCCTTGATCGACGTCAGCGGGGTCCTCAATTCATGCGACGCACCTGCTATGAAGTCGGATTTTCGCGCACTCGCCTCCTTGAGACGCATGTTCGCTTCAGTCAGTTTTGAATTTGTCTCTTCTATGTCGCTCGTCGCAGCCCTGATCTTTTCGTTCAGATGGTCGTGGTATTCTGTCAAGGCGCTTGCCATTTCAGAAAAGGCAGCCGACAGGTCTTCAAATTCGTCGCCGGTCTTCAATAT
>DATJOY010000055.1:0-7899 GCA_035506695.1 Dissulfurispiraceae bacterium | reverse complement strand
CACTGCTGTAATGTGGTACCATTGCCCGACGTTAAGGGACGTGGATATTGTTAGATCATTTACGGTTGAAGGATCGCTAACCCGGAAACGCAGGCTGTTCGATGCGTCATACTCAACAAAATAAGTCTTATTGGTATTGTCCGTCAAACTCCCAACCGACTTATGCAGAAGCTCCTGATCGGATGCGAGACTATTCAGATTCATCCATAACGAAATACTAAAATCGCCTGACCCGAAATCCATGCTGGCAGTATTGGCGATATCGACATAGGCATCGGTACCGTTCAGATTGAAGGCCGAGCCGCGCACGCCGTATGTGAAACCTGCACTGCCGTGCAACGTCCCGTTATTGCTGCCGATTGAGTCGTTGGCATTTTCCTCTGCACGCCAGAGAGAGACGAGGCCGTTAGTCACCGGAAATCCCTGCGCTATGAATTTGCCGAACGGAAATGGAGAAGAACCGATCCCTGTAGTTATGGTGCTGACATCATATGTTGAAGTATTGATGATCTTTACGCTGTTTGCTGATGGAATGGTTACATATAATTTTGCTCCGGCAGGGTCCATGTCGATGCCGGCTGGTGCGGCGCCGACGCTGATCGTCTTGATAATAGAATTATCTGATGTCTGTATAACGGAAATATTCGTTCCACCGCCAGCGTATACCCTGCTACCGTCTGGACTGACCGCAACATCTGTAAAATCACCGGTACCGATCCCGGTGATTGTTGCAGTCAAACTGTTTGTTCCAGTGTCGATCACTCTGATTGCTCCATTACTGGAGTCGTATACATAGACACGGCTGCCTGCCGGATCTACTGCAATTCCAGACAGGCTCCCCATACCAGTCAGTGCAGATGAAATAACACTATTAGTTGCTGTATCGACCACAACCACTGAACCGCCCCAATTTGCCACGTAGACCCGGCTGCCGTCGGGCGTCACCACAAGACCGGTCGGATTGCTCATGCCGCTTATAGTTGTTATCGAACTGCCTGTATTGGCATCAAGCACTTGGATAGACCCGGTATCCCTCATGGCCACATAAAGACGCGTTCCGTCTGGGTTTAAGGCAATGCCGTGTACCGTGGCTGCTGCAGTAAATGTTCCGATAACGGCATTGGAATTGACAAGATCAAGCACTGTAATATTGCTATCATAAACCCTCGAAAAATAGCCTTTTGTCCCAGTTTGGTTGATGGCAACACCAAGGAGTGTCCCACTAAGGGCAGGATGAGAAGTAACCGTATCGTCGGCGATATCAATGACTGAGATTGTTGAGTCGCCCCGGTTGGTTACATACGCAAAAGGCGCCGCCGGTATGTCTGCCGGACACCAGAATAAACTTAATATAAGAATTGGAAAAAGGACAACTTTATATCTGCTTTGACTGAAAAGATTCAACATTCCCCCCCTTGCAATATTACATTTCTCACACCTTCCGCTTCTTGGGCTTTTCCCTAACTCTTACTGCCATCTCGCCCCTCTCTTCGCAGAGCATCGTGAGCAGCTCTTCAGGACCGCGAAAAATCTTCTTGCCTTCGATGCCGGCCACTTCAACATCTCCAATCAGAACTGGCCGATTGCCGCCCTTTTTCCTGACAATACGGACAATGTAGGTATTAATGGCGTCCTCCCTTGATGCGATGCGATCTATATGACACGGAATTGCCGGAAAATGAGAAAGGCGGCCGCCCCACCCCTGGGACGGGAATGCATTGTCTGCCTTCTCCCTGGGGGGGGATGAGGGCCAGAGTAAGGCGGCCAGGGGGTCGCCACTTTCATGGTCCCCTTGATAGTTTTATACCATGTGACCTGTTAGAAATATGTTAGGGATGAAAAAGCGCGGCTATTTTAAAGACATGATCAGGCTGTAAATATCTTCTGTCTCTTTTGAAGGGGTTATCTGCAACCCGGCTGCCAGGGCATTGCAGCAGCGCCGGTACATGGCCACGGCATCCGCACGTCGACCCAACCTGTACAGACATCTCATGAGGCGCTGATATATATCTTCCTGAAGGTCGTCCACATCAAGCCCTATTCTGTAATACCCGGCGGCATCGTCCCATCTCTGGGCTTTTTCGAACTTCGTTCCAGCAACGCCGATAAGCCTGAGCATCTTTCCTTTGAGTCTCTCTCTCATAGCCACCGCCCAGGCGTTCCTCCCGTCGCCGGGCAGAAAATCGCCCTTGTATAACGAGATCGCCCTGTCGGCAATTCTTTTGAATTCATCGATTGGTCCCGAAGATAAAATGGCACGGTCTGCAACCTCTCTGAAGGTCAGGGCGTCGACCCAGACGAAGCGGCGGTCCAGAATAAGGTGCTCTCCTGTAGTCCGTATGGCATCAACAATGCCTATGATCTTCCGGAGCTGATGGAGGGTGAACCTGAAGGACTGGCTTGCCTTGTCTCCTTCGACATCGGGCCAAAGTGCTTCAAGCAACCATTCCTGGGACACGTCCCGGTCGCTGCAGCATATAATGGCCTTAAGCAGGGCAAGCGGTTTTTGCTGGACTTTGCCGCTGAAGTCCAGGCGCCGGTCATCTATAACCATATCAAACCCGCCCATAGTATATATTTTCAGGGGATAGGGCCAATTTTCGGGTGCGGGAATTTCGGTATCCGGGACCAGCTTCCGTTTGCGTATAAGTACCTTCACATAATCGGTCTCTATATCGGCATCAAGGGCCGCAGCACAAAGCAGCGACATCATGGAAGGACACCAGTGCAGCACGTTGAAATGACGGCGCTCCCTGCCGCTCTTCATGGCCTCGCGCAGCAATCTGGCCACTTTTTCTTTCTTTCCTTTTCTGAAGGCCAGATACGCCTTGGGCAGCAGTACGGCGAATTCCCACTTAAAATCCCTTATTGTACTGGACGCACCTGTAAGGAGGGTCAGATAAGCCTGGGCCTTGAGGAACTGCCCGGTCTCAATGCATGTCTGTGCAAGCCCGACATATGCGAGCGCGATAGGGATCGGACTGCGGGATTTAAGGGCGAACTGCAGGGTAATTTCTGCATGTTCAAAAGCACACTCGTAGTCTCCGGAGCTGAGACCGGCTACAACCTTGATGCAGTGGTAATTCCCCCGGTCAAAATAGCTCGCATCTTTTGTCAGCGGCAGCATCTCATGCAGAAGACCCTCCATGGTATCCATATCTCCTGCTGCAAGCGCGCCGTACGCGCCCGTCTGAAGCAGGGGAATATCGAGCACATGGATGCCTGTTTCGCGCGACAATGCCATCCCCCTTTTTACAGCTGCCAGACATTTCTCGCCTGCCGGATCGACCATGTGAAAATTAACGGCCTCTATCAGGGACCACCTGATCATGGAGAAGGGTGTAAGATCGTAACGTGCGACCTCATGCTCAAACCTTTTCATGATCAGCGCAGCATTCAGAAAATCACCAGTATAGACATAATAAAGGTGCAGCGGCGTTGCGAGAGTTATTCTGTCATTGATGTCAATGTCGGAGCCGAGGAGCGCCTGTGCCTTGTTCGTCCATTCATCTGCGCGCCGGTCGAAGGGCGCCCGCGAAAGGACCGCGTTCATCATTGCCGTGACGACCCTGATTTCGAGTCCCGGCGGCATAGCACCCAAGCCTCGCACGCGTTTATGGTCCATCCAGGATATCCAGGGGTCCATTCCCGAAAAATCACCCCGCTCTAAAAATATAGTCTCTACGGCACCGGCCCATGCGCGAAGTCCCAGCTCCTCGTCACGTTTTTTAATTGCGCCGTTAAAGGCCTTTTCGAAATAGCCGCGGCCCTCGCAAGTATCAAAAGGGAGCCTGCAGACGCCGAACAAGTAAAGGAGCCGCGGATCGGCCTCCAGCATTTCAGAGGGTATGGCCCGCAGCCATTCTTCGAGCGTTTTACCCCTGCCCTGGGCTATCAGTGCACCGGCCTGATTGTGGATCATCCTGATCAGTCCCTGAAGGTCCCCGGCAGCTTTCCTCAATATAAAAGCATCCTCTGCACGTCCCGCTTCCTCCAGCAGCCCGGCAGCTTTAAGTTGAATGCCTACCAATTCCCCGTGCGGGAAGGTCATCACTGCACGGGCCAGCAGAAAGTCCCGGAAAAGCGGATGAAACCTGTATACCGGATCGGGGTCGGAATGGCGTTCGGTAAAATAGTTTTTCTTGTGAAGGTCTGAAAGCACGGGGCCGGCGCAGTCAACACCCGCAAGCCTGTCGGCAACCGCAGCGCTCATTTCAGGCAGGAAGGCCGTCTTCATGAGAAACTGCTGAAGACCTTCGTCCGCTTTGCTGAAAACCTCGGAGGCATAATAATCAAACATGCCATCGTAGGTTGCAGCATCAATGACCTCCTCATTAATAAGTCCCTTGCCGGCGCTTTCCATCAGCAGGACGATCCCTGCGACCCATCCTTCGGTCTTTTCATGCAGGGCCACAAGGTCCTTCTGCGGCATGTCCCGATACCCTCCCGACCGGAGGACCTCTTTAGTCTCTTCAACCGTAAATTTGAGGTCCCGCCATCCGACAAACCCCATGCGCCGATTGGCCTTCAGCCTGGCGAATTCAGTGCCGGGGTCATTGCGCGATATGACTACGAAACAGACGTTGTCCGGCGCCAACGAGATCCCTGTCCTGATTACCTTATGGATAAGTGATGAGTTGGGAGCTTCCTGATAGTTGTCGAGGACTATTGCAAAGGGTGCTTTGGTCCGGCTGTAAAGCATTCCAAACCATCGGCGTGCAAACGCAGTAACGTCGCCAAGATATTCCGCAGCCAGTACAGGCAGCGGACCCTGATGTCCGGGGAAGGCATTTCGGGCAGCGATGCCCGTATAATAAAAAAAAGTCGCGACGTCACTTTCGCCCTCGTCGACCTGATACCACAGGCAGGGTAGCTTGCGGGAATCTAGATAGTCCGCCACAAGCGTAGTTTTTCCGCAGCCGCCGGGACCTGATATCCAGACGGAAGACTTCGCCGTTTCCACGTCCAGTTTCACAAAAAGGCGGGGCCGGAGAACTCCAGAAATACCGACCGGTCGCGTTATTTTGGCCGGATATTTGCTTCTCCTCTGCATAACGAATGATTATAATACATCGTTGCGCAAAACATCATTCGCCGCAGCAAACAATGCATATCGAGTTTATTTCCGGTCCGGACGGCAGGGCTGCCGTCCGGATTATGCGGCTGACTTTTTACTTGATAACAAGATTATCGATGGTTAAAGATGTGCCGCTGCTGTTGATGGTCAAGCCGGTCGGGGCGCCATGCACAGTTGTAAATCCCGGATTGTCAGTAAATGTGCAGTCGAAGCCGCCCTGCAGCTTAACGGCAACCGGTTGGTGCCAGGTGAGCGTTTCTGTCCGGTCTACAGCCAGCACTTTTATTACCTCGCCGCCCGAAAACCCGGTATCGAAGGCATTCTGGATGGACGCATAAGGGGCCGCTCCGATCATCACAGGGCCGTTTGCACATGCAGCCGTTAAAGTAATGTAATTATTTTTCGTCGTAGTAGACCCGTTTGAAGTCAGCGATACAGTGTAGCTGGTCGGGTAACCAGCCGGAACGAGGTACAGGTGAGCCGGGCTCTGGGATGTGCTCGTTGAGCCGTCACCGAAGTCCCACAACCATGATGACACAGGGGCAATTGAGAGGTCGCTGAATTGCACCCTGAGCGGGGCCTGACCCGAGGTCGGTGTTCCGCTGAAGTCGGCCTTCAGGTTGAATTTGACCGTCACCGATATGTCGGAATTCATTGTTTGATTACACGTGGTGCCGTTTCCGCTGCAGGCGCCTCCCCAGGCAATGAAGCCTGAGTCGGTGCCGGGATTCTCCGTGAGGATTACAGGCGTAGTCGGAACATAAACTGCAGTTCCAACATTGCCGATCCAGCTCAACGTTCCCGGACTGACGGATACATCTCCGCTGCCGGTACCCGTCCTATCTTTGGTTACCGTAAGTACGACATTGATAGTTGTAGGATCAGTGGCAGTATTATTGCCGGAATTGGAGTCGTACGTATCCGTAACAGTTGCGCTGTTGGTAATTGATGTCGGGGAATCCACAGCCACATTTACGGTAACTGTTATGGGCGGATAACTCGATGATATCCCCAGCACGTCGTTGCGCGTACATGTAAGCGTCGCGAGTGTGCACGCCCATCCCGTCCCGCTGATGGCTGTGGCGGTCAGGCTGGACGGCAGTGTATCGGTGACTGTTACAGTTTCATACCAGGTGGAATTGGTGCTGCTCTGGTTGCTCACCGTTATCGTATATTGGGCGCCTGTCTGCCCATGAATGAAATTGCCGCTGTGCGTCTTGGCAATCGTCAGGTCCGGCGGTTTGGTGGTGTTGGGACTGACCGTAACGTTTCCTGCGATCCTGTCGCATCCGAAGTTGTTCGGCCCGGGATTGCAGCCCCACCAATTCGCGGTTGCAGTTGCCGCAGCGCTGTCAAGCCTGTAAACACCGCCGCCGCTTGCTGCCGTGTTCCCGGTTATTGTGCCGCCGGTCACGCTCAGAGCGCCGGTGTCGCTGTATATGGCGCCTCCTTTGCCGAAGCCGTCGATCACTGTTGTCGTTGCCGTGTTGCTGCCGAACGTTGATCCGGTTATCGTGAGCGCGCCGGAGGCATGATATATGCCGCCGCCCAACCCCGGATCGATTGCATCGTACAATAGCGCCGAGTTGCTCGTGAATGTCGAATTGGTGATCGTGGCAGTACTGCCGCTGTTAAGCGACAGGAACAACCCGCCGCCCTGCCCGGCGCCTGTGCCGGTGCTGGTGCCTGCGTTTGCCGTATTACCCGTAATAGTTGAATTGGAAATGGACAGGTTTCCGGCGTTTCCCGATCCGTTATTGAAGGCTATGCCTCCGCCGACGGCTTGATTAGCTGTATTATTTGAAATGGTGCTGCTGTTCTGGATTGTCAGGTTGCCGCCTCCGCTCCATGAAATGCCGCCGCCGTTGTTTCCGTTCGTCGTTGAATTGCCGGTGATAACGCAGTTATCAATAGTCAGCGAATCTCCGGTCCAGCCGCCGAGGATTCCTCCTCCGCCGAGAGCGTCTCCGTACCCTCTGGTAATCTGCACGTTGGAAATGGTGACGGCAATATTTCCGACACCGTTGGGGTCGAGATTCAAGACGCGTACGCAAGTGTTGGGTGGTCCAGCACAACTGGCGGACTGGGTCGGCTGCTGGATGATGGTGTTGGCTGAGCCCGCACCGCTGATTGTGATATTTGTGCCAGCTGATGTCCCGACCTGCAATTCACCAAGGGAAAGATTA
This sequence comes from Dissulfurispiraceae bacterium, assembly GCA_035506695.1. Lineage (GTDB taxonomy): Bacteria > Nitrospirota > Thermodesulfovibrionia > Thermodesulfovibrionales > Dissulfurispiraceae > Fen-1308. Next base: position 636 of record DATJOY010000055.1, on the reverse strand, counting down.
TATGTGCCGGCAGGGAGATTTATGGTAGACGTACCACCAGCGGTATTGGCCGCTTCGATAGCACCTCTTAAGCTGCAGGGGCTGCCGCAGGTGTGCGAGTCGCTGGTAGTATTGACTGTCAATGTCGCTGCATATACTGCACCGGCAAACAAAAGTAAGAAAGATAGCGCAAAGACCGCCGCAAAGGAGCACCGCAAAAGAAACGAAAATGCCATGCGTGTGAATCTATTAATTCCTGGGGAAGATTGTCCGGTAATAGTTCCTGAGTTCATGTCCGACTCCTTTGCTTGATTACGTTAAAATTCATCCCCTGGAAGGATATACCCCCTGAAGCGCTATGCAGAAATTGAGCGTCAGGTACGGCATCAAATTGTTGTGGGGCTGGCTGCCGCCTGCTTGCGTCGTTGCCAGCGAGCTCATGGCCAGTGGACTCGCAGTGGTTGCAGAATACATTTTCTGCGCTCTGCCTGCGCCCGCTGCCGCCCAGGTATTGTTTTGCGGATTAACCTTTGTTCCGGTCCCGCTGTTTGCACTGACAGTGTGGGAATGAGACGGCAATTGAGCTTGCGATAACGTAACGGCCGTTTGGCCCCCTGTCTGACCCTGAGCATAAAGGGACAGGCCCGGACCTTGGCC
>DATJOY010000054.1:0-8893 GCA_035506695.1 Dissulfurispiraceae bacterium | reverse complement strand
TTTCCGGAGTAACCCAGAAGATTTTTCCAGCGACCGGAAAAATAGATGCTTCCATCTGCCAAGTCCCAATCCCACAGACCATCATTCGATCCCTCGGCAGCCAGTGCATAACGCTCCTCGCTCCTGTGAAGTGCTTCTTCGGCGATGGTCCGCTCCTCTATCTCATCCATAAGTTGCTCGTTAGCTCTCTTTAACTCTATCATTCGTTCTTCTACTTTTCTCTCAAGCGCTTCGTGAGCATTTCTAAGTTGTAATTCGGTCGTCTTCAGGACGGTGATGTCCCTGAATATGCAGACGACTGCTATCACTTGACCATTGTCGTCTTGCATGAAAGATGGCGATAAATTAATGATCAATGGTCCCCGGTCCGGATGGATATAGGTCAGTTCATGCTGTGGGCTTATGCTACGTTTACCGAACTATTGCCGACAATAAAAGTGAAAAAGATATGCTTACTCTGGTTATTCCTTCATCAATGATGTTCTTTATAATCATTGCCCCTATAAGCAAAGTCGTGCACAGCAGCTGTATTGACAGGAGACTTGGTTCGTACCCGGATGGTGTAAGGACATTCAGCAACATTAAGTTTTTTCTTCCCTCAGGCCGCGTTAGTGGGCATCAAGGATGTGAGCAAACTATCTCTGCTTATTATCGGGGTATGATGATATTTCTTTAAGTTAGGGTTAATTATATATATGTTACGGAACATAGGTGCGAAGGCATCTCTTCAAAGGGCGTAATTGTCCCTTGACAGAAGGCAGACTAATCGGATATAAAAGGCCACCGGGAAATGCGAAGGCGGTATTATTGAGGCAATCTCCCGTAATGAGCAGAGTATTTTCGAAAGGAGATACATATCCATGAAAGTATGCAAAGCCTGCGGCAATCATATGACTGATGAAACAAAATTTTGCGGAAAATGCGGCGCAAAAGTTGCGGATTCTCCAAACGAACCGGCTGTTTCGGAGCAGACGGGGAAAGCCCCTGCGGCTGCGTCTTCTCCCCAGCCGTCTCCCGCTATTGGTGTGAGGGTAAAATCGAACCGTAAGTCCGCAGGGCTTGTTGTCCTTATAATTCTGATTGCAGTTGCGGCTGGCGGATATTACCTTGTGATTAAAGATGGTGGCCCTTTTGCAGCACTCAAAGATAAAATCTGGCCAAGGACCGACAATCAGATTTCTTCGTCCGAGCCGCTGCCGCCGGCCCCTGTGCCGACTCCTGCCGTAACTCCTGAGACAACTCCCGAATCGACTACTGCACCAGTCCCTGGCCCGCAGACAAAGGTAAAAATCAAAGCCTCAGCCACGGCCTCTGATGTTCGAAACGGGCGTCCGGTAGGCCTTTCCTCGTCCTTCAGGGCCGGGACGACGAGAGTGGTCCATTACGTTCAGTTCGCAAATGCAACACCCGGTCAGACCACATTGGGTTCGCAATTTTATAAAGATGGCGCTCTGATATTCAAATGCAGCCCAAAGGTGATGCAATATCCTGCAGCAAACTATTTCTGCAGGATGGACCAGAACCTTGTTGCGGGCAACTACGAAGTCCGTCTGAGCGTCGACGGTATTGAGAAAAAGGCGCTGTGGTTCAAAGTGTTTTAGTTTCCTCGTTTGGTATCAGGCAAATTTGAAAGCTGCGCCTGATTTGCAATCACATTTTCGATAGTCACCGGTTCGCATCGAATTGACTGCGGCAGTGTGTTATATTTGTCTTATATGGCCATCGATCTCTCCCAGGTGCCGACTAGACCCGGCGTATATCTTTTCAAGTCCTCCGGTGACAGGGTCATTTACGTGGGCAAGGCCAAGAACCTCAGGAACCGGCTGAGGAGTTATTTCCAGAGTTCTTCGAAGTTAGATGCGCGAAAGGCCTCGATGGTAGAGGAGATAAAAGACTTTTCGTTCATCGCCACGGGTAACGAACTTGAAGCATGGATACTGGAAGCCAATCTGATCAAGCAGTACAAACCCAAATTCAATATAATCCTCAGGGACGATAAAAATTACCCTTATATCAGGGTGACCGTTACCGAGGAATGGCCGCGCGTAGAGGTAGTAAGAAAGATCTCCCGGGACGGCAACATCTATTTCGGCCCGTACATTCCGGCCCAGGCGATGTGGGAGGCAATCGGGTTCATCAGGCGTAACTTTCTCATCCGCACTTGCGGACATGCTCTGGACAAGCCTGTAAAGCCGTGCATCCAGTACCAGATGAAGCGCTGCCACGCGCCGTGCGCACGCAAGATCAGCGCGAAAGAATATATGAAGATGGTGCGCGACATAATCCTTTTTCTTAAAGGAGAGAAAAAGGGGCTGATCGAACGCCTCGAAAGGAAGATGAAGCGCTATTCGTCCGAGATGAGATACGAAGAGGCCGCACAGGCGAGAGACAGCATTGCGCGCCTGCATAAAGCGTTCGAGTCCCAGAAGATCATCGCGCCGGAACTCGGGGACATTGATGTCATAGGCTTTTACAGGGACGGAGATGACGGCAGCGGGGAAGTAGCAATCAATATGCTGTTCATAAGGAACGGGATGATGATCGGTGCCAAGGATTTTTTTATAGACGACCAGCTGCGTTCGGGAGAAAGTGAGATGATGGCAAGTTTCATCGAACTCTTCTACTCCAAGGAAATACTTCCCGGCGCAACCATTCTGACGAATATACTCCCCGCCGGCAAATCTTCCCTGCTCTCGTGGCTTAAGGAAAAGAAGAACATTAAGGTAAGGTTCGAGGTCCCGACAGACGGCAAGAAGCTGGAGCTTCTCGATATGGCAAATGAAAATGCGCGCCTTCATTTCGGCGCCAGGCGGAAGGTCCATAAAGAGGAATTTATGGAAGAGCTTGCCGCACGCTTCAATCTCGGCAAGCCGCCCAAGTCCATCGGGGCATTCGACGTATCGACGCTATTCGGGAGCGAATCTGTCGGTGCTCTCATCTGGTGGGAGAAGGGGGAATTCAGGAAAGAGAATTACAGGCATGTGCGGATCAAATGGGTCGAAGGCATGGACGATTATTCGATGATGTACGAAACTATAGTGAGGTCGCTCAGGAACCTCGAAGGACGCGTGCCGGACCTGATCGTGATTGATGGAGGTGCGGGCCAGCTCGAAATCGCCCGCAGGGCATTGAACGATGCGGGTTTAAATGTCAATATCATGGGAGTTGCAAAAAAACCCGACCGCGCTTTTTTAACGGACGGAAGCGTCATTGACCTCGAAGACAGAAATAGATCATCATTACTGCTGAAAAAAGTGAGGGACGAGGTGCACCGTTTCGTTATCACCTTTCACCGGAAGCTGAGGGACAAGCGTTTCACTGAATCCGTTCTCGAAAAGATCCCCGGCATCGGCGGTAAGCGGAGGCTCGAACTGTTGAGGCATTTCGGAAGCATAGAAAATATCAGAAAGGCGACCCCTGAGGAGATCGCGCGGATCAGGGGATTCAACTCCAAGATATCGGCGGCCATAATAGAACACTTAAAGGAGGCAAATTCAGAATGAACATTTACATCTCGGGCTCGATCGCATACGACCGCATCATGGATTTCCCCGGTTTTTTTTCGGACCACATCCTGCCGGACAAGATACATATCCTCAATGTATGCTTTACCGTAAACGGGATGCAGGAAAAATACGGCGGAACTGCAGGGAACATCGCCTACTCCCTGAGACTCCTCGGTGAGAAGCCGACTATTCTTGCAACCATCGGGAAGGACCATGCCAATTATTTCCAGTGGCTGGAGATAAACGATATCGGAATGGAGGGCATCAAGATCGTGCCTGAAGAATTCACGGCAGGCGCGTATATAACCACCGATAAGGCAGACAACCAGATTACCGGATTCAATCCCGGAGCCATGAAACACAGGTCGGGATTCGTATTCCCCGCCAATGCCGCGAAAGCTGTCGGTCTTATTGCGCCCGGCAATCTTGGCGACATGATGGAGTACGCCCGGTATTATAAAACCAACGGTATCGATTGTATCTGCGATCCGGGCCAGTCCCTGACTGCATGGGACGCAAAAGACCTTGCCGAATGGATAGAAGGTTCGACTATGCTGATATCCAACGATTACGAACTGGAGCTGATATCGAAGATTACGGGCAGAAAGAAGAAAGAGCTGCTCCGCATGACAGGCACCATTATCACAACCCTCGGTGACAAAGGTTCCCTTGTCAGCACTGAGGGCGGCGAGACGGCGATACCGGCGGCCAAAGCCGGCGACGTTCTCGATCCCACCGGCGCCGGAGATGCCTACAGGGCGGGTCTCCTGAAGGGCATCGTCACCGGCAGGGACATCGGGACCGCGGCAAAAATAGGCGCCGTAGCTGCAACCTACGCGATAGAAAAATACGGGACGCAGGAGCACCACTTTTCGTATGAGGAGTTCAGGGAACGATACAGAACGAATTTCGGTGAAGAATTGTAAACGGCGTTTTGGCTGGACAAAATGGCGTGTATAATATGTGTATAATATTAAGAAATATGGGCCATATGCATATGGCTGAATTATGCCTGAAATCAAGAATTAAACTGCCGGGAGGTTTTGAAAAATGATGCAATGTCAGGGCAACAACTGTGGGTATTTGTATAACGAAAAAAAGGGTGACCGCAAGGGCGGCATCCCTGCCGGAACGAAATTCGAAGACCTGCCTGATGACTGGAAATGCCCGGTATGCGGGGCCGGAAAGAAATTTTTTAAGGAAGTTGAAGAATAAGTGTAGGCACACTGCTTTTTTATACAGTCCTTCGATCAACTCGACATAGTGTTTGTACCTGCTTCGAAAAGATATTCCGACAAATACTTTGTTTTGACAATTGTTTCCATATTTTATAAAATAGCGCGATTTCGTAGGGAGTTTTTTTTCGGGGGAGGGTGCTCCGTGAGTGCCACTTTTAGAGACGTCCTGAAGTTTGGAAACCTGCTTATCTGGTAACTGACATGGGGGAAATCGTAATGGGCCCGGGGGGCCTTAGCGATGAAAACGAGTCGCTGCGCCGGATGCTGACTAAAATGAAGCAGGCTGAACTCGAATTGCGCGAAAGCCTGGAAAGGTACTCCGCCCTCATTGAGTCGACTGATGATTCCGTATATCTTGTAGATGCCCAGAGCAGGTATCTCTTCATGAACAAAAAGCATCTGTCACGGATGAAGCTTCATGCGGGAGAGGTTTTAGGCAGGGCTTACGGTGATTTCCACACGCACGAGGAGACCGCCGAATTTGTTCGCCAGGTCGGAAATGTGATGCAATCATGCGAGTCCATCCAGCAGGAGCACAAGAGCGGGCGGGACGGATGCTATTTCCTGCGCACGCTGAGTCCGGTTATGGATTCCAGCAACGTCATCAAGGCAGTGACCGTCATTTCCAAAAACATCACTCCACTGAAAACCCTGGAGGCTGAACTCTACGCACTTTCTTTGTCGGATGAACTCACGCGTCTGTATAACCGCCGCGGGTTCCTGACTCTTGCCGGACAGCAGCTCAAGATCGCGCGAAGGACCAAGGAGCCCATGCTCCTTGTTTTTGCCGATCTGAACGGATTTAAGCGCATTAACGATTCTTACGGTCACACTACGGGCGACACCGCCCTGAAGGAATTCACGGCAGTCCTGAAACAGACATTCCGTGAGTCCGACATAATCGCGAGGATTGGCGGAGATGAATTCGTCATACTGATCAGGGCTTTCAGGGCCGGAGACGAAAAAGAATATCTCAAGAGGCTTCAGCACAACCTGGAGAGGTTTAACGCCAAAGGTACGCGCCCCTACACCCTGTCCATAAGCACAGGTGTGGTTGTATGCGACCATGCGACAACCTGCAGTGTTGAAAAAATGCTGATTGAGGCTGATCGCAGAATGTACGAACAGAAAATTGCCTCGCAGACAACTGAACGGCAGCAAGATTAAAGCGCTTTATTGATAAATGAAGACTGCACAGCCTGAAGTATCTGCTTCTCGCGCACTGAAAGAGGGTTGCATGAATACCTTCCGTGGAAAGCCCGGGAAGATAGCGGGGATCTTCCCGGTTCTGCTCTTGCTGATCTTTGTCCTCCAGTGGGCCTGTTCGCCGGGGCAAAAAATCGACGGTCGTAAATTTACCGGACTGAACATTGCAGCCCTTGCCGCGAAAAACGCGATTGACGAGGGAAAGCCCCACACAAAAATCTCCGAACGGGTGCAGCAACTGTCAGATGAAATAGCGGCGGCAAAAGACAAGATTTCGACAAAGGAGGAGAGGGCGCTCCTTAAAGCCTATTCGGACCTTCTGGGTTTTTATCGTGACGGCCTGCAACTGTGGAGATATCAGCTTAATTTCCCGTTTCTTTCAGCGGAACTCAAAGGACGCATTTATGTCGGGCAGGATGTCGAACCGATAGTCCGCAAATACCGTCTAGCAACCACAGAACATATTTACAGGCCCACCGGCCAGCACTGGAAAAGCATAGATGAAGATTCGATCAGGATCATCTGGCGCAATGCCGACGACCAGCTGAAAATCATTGCAGACCTGTCAAACGCCGATCCGGCCGCTTTGAAATGAAGACTGCACAGCCTGAAGTATTTGCCTCTCGCCGGATCGGTGCTAATATGCTACGCGAACCCCGAAGGCATAAGTGCTGACGTGATATGAACCGCTTCCCGAACTGGCGTCTGTAAGAATTGTCGATGTCATTGTTCCATTATTGTACTGATCCAGGCGGTAAGTGCTGCCCGTTGTCCCGTTGGTCCTGATCCAGCTCGCATTTGTCCATAAGGAGAAACACCAATTTTTGATTTTGTATATGTCGTAAGCAAGATTGCCCTCAAACCAGATGCCATTGTGCCTGAAGGTATAGCGCTCATTTTCGAGCGCCACGACTGCGTCTGAGTGCGGTATTACGACAAATTTATAATTAAAAGGAACATTGAGATCGGTATAGGCAAGTGGCGAAAAACGCAGGGAACCCTTAAGACGCTCTTCCGTGACCTTGACCCCAACCCACGGAATAAATAAATTGCTCTTGAGGCTGCCGCTGTAATTGTCACCGTAAAAGCTTTCAAACGCAGGTATTACTCCTATGGGATCGACGGGGTTGCGCATACTCAGGGACAAATGGTCCCAGTTGAATCCGGCCTGAATGGTGATATGAGGCGTTATATCTATTCCCGCGCCGATGCTGACGTCCCACCATTTCAGATGGCTGCCTTGCCAGTCAACGGGTAAGCTAATGCCATAGAAAGGCTCTGAAGGCGTTTTGGTGTCAATATTTCTTGGAAGACTTGCCTTCAGGTCCAGAAACCCGGAGAGCGGGCCTTTCGTGATATCAGCCCCTATTCCGCCCATCCACAAGTTTACATTACCAAGTTTGATATCCAGAGGACTTGGGTGAGCTAATTCCACGCCAAATGGGCCCGTAGGGAAACTCGCATTGTACTCCAGGTTCATGCGCTGAAATCCTGTTTGCCCGTAAACCGACCATTCGAGATTGCCCGAATTACCTTGAGCAGCAGAAGCGACTCCCTCTGCTGCAAGAGCAGGACAAGAAAACAGTAATACGGCGAATATTACGCCCCCCAAAATGATGCGTGATTGCCACATACAGCCACCCCCATTTTATATTTTCAGGAGTTGCCGAGCGAACCCAGGATCAAACCTATGAAACCCATGCTAAATATTACTCCTTTGCAATCCATAATGCAATAATATTTTGACAGCATAAAATTGTGATTTTCGGTCAAGGCAAAGCAGAAATGTCCGGTTGCGAAGCAGACAACCGGCGGGACAATCACATAAAACGAAAGTTATCTGTGTTTAGTTCAAACTGAAGTAGATCGCTGCTCCTTTTCCCTCTGTCCCCTCCGCCCGGATAGTACCTCCATGACTTCGTATAATGCGGTCAACAATTGCGAGACCTATCCCGGTGCCGTCGAACGCCGACTCTGAATGAAGCCTGTGAAAAGGCCAGAACATTTTTTTGGCATACTTCTGATCAAATCCGGCACCATTGTCCCTGATATAATAAATGATCTTGTTGTCCTGTCTGCTGCTCCCGAATTCTATCCGGGCATGCCCGGTTTTCGCCGTGAATTTCCAGGCGTTCCCAAGCAAGTTCGACAAAACGATCTCGATCAGACCGCGATCAGCAAAGGCTGTCAACCCTCTTTCAATGTCGACTTCAACGCTCCTCTCCGGCTGGTTCTCGCGCAATTCATCAATGATTGATGCTGCGATTTCGCTTAAATCAATCTCTCGTCTATGTATCTCCTGTCTCGAAATTTTTGAGAGTTTCAGCAGCTCATCAATAAGACGACTCATCTTTTCCGCTGCGCTCTGAATGTGGGAAAGATATTGTCTGCCCTTATCGTTGAGGTCATCTGCTGCATTTTTTACAATGAGGTCGGCGAATCCGGATATGTGCCTCAGCGGCGCACGCAGGTCATGAGAGACGGAATAGATGAATGACTCGAGTTCTTTATTGGAGAATTCCAACTCTGCGTTCCTTGCAAGCAGGGTATCGTTAAGTCTCTTTATCTCTTCCTCGGCCCGCTTGCGATCGGTTGTTTCAAAAAGCGAGAAGACCAAACCGACTACTATATCGCCTGAATCTTTGACCGGAATGAGGGTCCAGTCCCAATATGTTATGCCGCGATCAGGCTGGTCGGGGAACTCAAACGGCTTGTCGTGAACTTCGAATGCCTCACCCGTATCCCGGACACGTGCGAAGATGGTTTCATTCTCAGGGTGCGGATACAGAGCAAAATGATTTTTCCCTATCATTTCTTCCGGGCGATATCCACAGGTCGACGCATATGTTTCATTAACGCGCACGAAATTGAAATCTCGATCAAGATAAACGAGATGCGACTTCCTGGCACCGTTCATTACGGCCCGGAGCAGGTCCCTCTCAC
>DATJOY010000053.1:0-19285 GCA_035506695.1 Dissulfurispiraceae bacterium | reverse complement strand
TCTGTGCAATTTGTCCAGTGTGGGATGCTTTATCGGGATCGCGCATTTTCATTTCAAAAGGTATTTTTCATCCGACATGTGCGCATTGTGGCATGACGTGCAGCTTTCACTGATTTGACTGTGGATCTCACTGCGTTCAATCGCTTTCTTGTCATGACAATAAAAGCAAAAAGTCTCAGCCGGTGCTACAAGGAGAAAGCGATATTTCGAGCCATGCGGATCATGGCATACTCTGCAACCTCCGGAAGCAACCGGACCATGTACGTATTTTTTTTTCATGCCGAGATTATGGCATCTGAAACATAGTTGATCAATTGGTGCGACAAGAACATTGGTTGAGGGTTCATGACATCCGTCGCACATCTTCGCTGCGTACGGCCCATGTTCGCGGTACGTTGACTTAACAGGTTCCCCAGAAACCTCTTTGCCCTTGCCCTGTTCTTCCGGCTGATCTTTTGAGGTCCCTTCCCCGGGTTTGGGCACTCCGTCAAAAAACAGGCTGAGCAGCTTGTAGCCTGATTCCGTCTTCGGAGCGCATCCTGCAAGCGGTCCGGCCATTATTAGCAGTGTAATAAAGCATATGTAAATTCTCAGGAAATGCCATCGCATATGTATTAAATATTTTGCAGAACCGGACTTTCAGGCCGGCAGGCTTCCTATCAGCCCGGCAATGTCCGATATGCCGGCTGAAATATTAGAAGCGACGTATTTTATGATCTGCTTCATTCCTTTTTGGACGGTTCTGTCCGCCGGGTTTCTCCTTGCTGAACCGAAGATTCCTCCGTCTTGGGAATCCTCTCCTGATCTATGGCATCCATCTTTCCTGCATCCTGCAGCTTCTTGAATTCCCGGAGTTTCCTGTCCTGCAACTGCTTTAACAATTCCTCATCGGTCGGATATTTCTTTCCCTTCTCTTTTCCATAACCGAACACATTTACCATACGCTGGCCGAACTGGCTCGTAACCAGAATGAGGTATTCAACTTCGAAATCCTGCGTCATATATTTTCTGAAATACTGCATATTATCATAGTCTATTGCAACCTTGGCGGGTAGGAGCAGATTGCCGGGCTCCGATCCTCCCTCACTAAAGAAGAGAAGCACTTTGCCGGAATTGCTGAAAAGCTGAACATTGCCGAATGCCGCATCCACGACATAGAGACGCCCCTGCCTGTCAACTGCAAGCCCCTTGGGGCGTGCGAAGTTCCCTATAAAATCGCCTGATTTGCCGATCGACGATTTGAAGTGACCGTCCCTGTCATACCGCAGGACCTGAAACTTGCCTGCGTCTGTAACATACAAATCGCCGGCGCGGTCGAAGGCTATATTGGTGGGTCTGTTGAGACGTTCCGCAGCATCTCCACGGTCCCCAATAGTCTTTATCACTTCACCAGACTCAATATTGAAGACATTTATTACGGCATTTAGATTATCGACCACATAAAGCCTGTCTTCAAAAGGTGCGGCATCCACGGGTTTCCATTTGCCCGGCAAGCCGTAAGATCGCAGATATTCGTCATTTCTCTTGAAGGCAATGATCTGCCCTCTGACCGGATCAGTTACATATTTTGTCCCATCTTCAGAAATACTGATGTTAAGGGGCTGCATGAGTTTGCCCGGACCCTTTGCCCCTTTCAGCGGGCCGTACGTTTTACCCTTCAGATCAAAGACTGTAACAGTCTCGTTAGTGTCACACACATATATCTTACCGTCAAAGATGCCGATACCATAGGGCTTGTCGAGTTTTTTCTTTTCCTTCTCTCCAACAATAAAACGGTTGAAGGCGGTCTGCTCTTCAATGTCGCTGATGCTGGTGAAAGAAGTCAGATATTGGATGCGCGGCAGATCGGGAGGCGGAGGGAAAAATACTGTCTCTTCCGCCTTTTTAGAAGGTGCTGCACACCCTCCGATAATAATTGTCATAATGAGTGCAGCGTATAGGAACCTCAGCTTTTTCATGACACAACTCCTTGCCGATGCTGAAAATTAGCCAATTATATCACATCATATGAGTCTGATGCTTCAGGGACATACAGCACTTAATCAATTATACCCCACTATCAACAAACGATAAAGGGGAATGGCTGCCATTCCCCTTTATCAATATCAGTTGTTGCTGCCGCTGATTGTTGCTATGGGGCTGTGTACGCTCCTTTTGCGTGGCAGCTCAGGCAAAGCTTGCTTTGAGAATCACTTCTCCACAACAAGGTCTCTCCATTGTTACCTGTATTGTGGACCGAATGGCAAGTACCGCACTCCATTTTGGTGTTGCCGGTGCCGTATAAATGATCCCTGATAGTTGATGTCGGTGTAAGCCTGTATGAATCTGCAGGCCTTATCTCTATGTCCGCTGCCTGGACCGCATCGTAATCAAAGCCTATCGGATGATGGTTGCCCAGATAGTTGTCCTTTCCAATAAGGTAAGACGGTGAAATTGTGATTCCCCCCGAGCTCTGGGACCTTGCAAGCTGAGCTGAATTACCATAGGAATTGATCGCCACGCTTCCATCATGGCAACTCAAGCATAGCAGCGAAGTACTTCCGGGGGTCATGCCGTTTTGAATGGCCTGTGATGCCTTGGCTCCTGAGGTGGGAGCACCCGGTCCGTTCTGGTACATTGTATATCCCGCAAAATTTGCCGTCAGGGTATGGTTCCAAAGCGGCAGGTAATCAAATGCGTCAGGTGCAACCGGTCCGGCTCCGATTTGACCGGGGCCACCATTGGCTGTAGACAACTTTATTGTGTTATGAGGGGCATGACAATAAATACAGATTCGCTGCAAAGAATCTGCCGGTTGGGCCCCATAGTTCATTCCGTTCGCACCCGGAGTTCCCAGGTCGTGAACAGTTCCGTTAATACCAGCCCCCGGCACATACGAGCCGGAGTAAGCAGATGCACCGCCCGCCATGAGCGCGACAAGTGCCAAACATAGGAAAATCGTTATTAACTTCTTTCCCATTTCATCCTCCTAACATGAAGTGTAGTTAACTTCAAAATCAATATCTTTTTTGAAGCGTGTTCACGAAATCCTCCGGTCCGAATATATCGTAGTCATGGCAGACTAATGGGGCAGCTGCAAAAACGGTGCCTAAATAATCAGCGATCCCTGGTGCCATCCGCCAAGCACTGATAAACGGGCAATAAAACCCATTCTTGATCGGCTGTTCGACATGTCTGGGTATAAACTGAAGCATTATCAGATGGTGTTTTCACCATGTTGATCGGTTAAAATGCAGTGTGGACCGGTATACCGCCGTTATTATTCTTTAACATGCTTGAAATTCCCATAATACAAATATCCCATTGTAATCAGGCGGATCATTGCATGTTTTGATTCAAGTACAATAGAAATCATCCATCGGCATAAATATTGCTTCAGGATTCTTCAGACGTGAATTCCCGGTCAATGGCAGACAGACTCGGTATCATGAGTTGGGTTTCACGAGAATACGGCAGAAGGCCGCTCACTAACTGCCGTCGGATGAAAAGTCCGCAGAACTTGTATTAAGAATTATTCAGCAAAAAGGAGAGCAGAAAGATGAAATTTAAACCACAGCTTTTTATATCAGCTGCGTTTGTTGCCCTGGTGTTGCCGCTGCTTTTTGCAGCCGGCATTGCCAGCGGTATGTATCAGCAGGACGGGACCATCCAGACCGGTTCATCCCCAGTAGCGTACAGCAACCCGAGTGACGGCATCTGTGTAACCGGGCTGAATCGCGATGGATCGATGGTCATAAATACGTCTATAAACAACAACAGGGATTGTGTATCTTACACGAATGGTCTGACTGGTTTGCAGGCTGTCAACGTGACCGCGCAAAATATCTGCGGAACAGCCATGAATGGACCATGCACCTCCTCTACCCTCTGCACAAGACCGGACGGGAAGGTATCATGGAATTCTACACTTTTACAGTGCCTGGACGTATCGGCATGTACCTTTGCCACAGCAAACAGTCCGAAGCATGCGTGGTCGACTAGCGTGTGTGTTGACAGCTCAGGCAATGGAATATCGCTCGTCAATCTGGATAATGATTCCACGATGTGTGTATCAAAAGGTGGAACCATAGCAACCGGCGGTGCATGCGTTGCATATGGCTGGCTGTATCAGAACTCCAAGGTCGGCGAAACAGTGCCGTACCGCAGCGGCACATTGGCAAATCCTTATAAGGGCAGGGTTGCAGGAGATCAGCTCGGTTTTTGCTACACCTCTATGAGGATGACGACTGCATATTCTAGTATGCTGACATGCCCCTCCATTAATAACACTTCATTGTACTGCACAGGGGGAACGAACGCAGGAAAGGCCTGCACAGTCGCAACACAGGCCACCGATTGTCCTGGAACTGGAGGCGGCACCTGTACGGCAAATGCATTGAATGGAGGCTGGCAACTCGGAACGGATGCAACCTACTATCAGAGCCAGACATCATATGATGCGGGTCTTGGATGGTCGTGGAACACGACCGGCCCGCAATGCCTATATGCGTATGGCGTTACCGGATACCTTGCAAACAACCTGATCAAGGTTGACGGGAGCTATCCGCAGGTCGATTCCGTAACCGGTTCGTTTACATCAATTACAAGCGGTGTCAGCGCTCTGGCCGGCATATACGCAGATCTTTCCACGCTGACAACTCAGGGTGACTGCCTCGCAAACGGCGGCTCCTGGGACAACTGGCTTCCTATTGGTAATGGATTGGGGGGCGGTGGAAACGCAAAGATATTAAACTCGACCACGACTCCAACAGGCCCGGCTACGACTCCCAATGCTTCGACCATTGTCAAGCTCGATGCGACGACATCAGTTGCAAACGGAGGCGGTAAATTCTCCAGCGGTACCGGCGGGGTATGCACAAAGTGCCATACCGACATGTCGAGAGGTTATATGGAGAGAAACAAAACCGGTTTCGTATCGACAGGACATAAGCTGGCAGCAGATAACAATAACGGCTTTCCCAATATCGGCAATCTGTGGGGCCTGCATGGCGTTCAGTGCACCATGTGCCATGCGACTGCAAAACCGGGACAGCAAGATGTTGCCGGATTGATCATTTATCCCGGCGGCACGTATGCAGGTCTGCCGAGGTCTGCTTCCGGACACAACCAGACCGAGTACGGGTCCCATGCAACCGGAGTATGCTTCAATTGCCACGGCACAATGGCAAACCCGACAACTCTCAACCCCGCGACCAACATCCCGGTCCAGGGCACTGATTTCAAGAATAATACAAATACGGGTCTTGCTCCTATCGGCAACCAGTTCCTTAACAGTCCTCACGCAAAGTTCTTCACAGCCGGCAGCCAGAGCACGACTCTTTCTGTCATCACCAAAACGAATTACCTCAGCCTGTTCCTTGGTAAGGTATGCCGGAGCAGCTCAACCCTCGGCGGTGGCAATATTCTTACCACGGTTTACAGGAGCGGCAATGCAGTCGAGATTCCAACTGCCAGCGATTCATGTGTCGGGGGCAATTGCGTGAACGCAACCTGCACGAACCCCGGCGACGGAAGCCCGACCAGCGGTGCTGCAGGATTCTGGGTAAGTGAAGGTGAAGCTTCTACATCAACTTCGGTCAGCAGTGACCAGGGCAACTGCACTACCTGTCACGATGTACACTGGTCACTTGATGTTAAAGGCTCCGGTGATCCTATCAGGAGAAAATGCACATCCTGTCATGGTGACACCACGAGCGTTCCGAATGCAGCTAATATCAATCTGAGAAAAATAAATCACAAGAGCGGCGATGGCACTCCTCTGTCGTATGCCCTCACCGATCCTGATGGCGCCTGTCAGGTCTGTCATATGCCCAGATTGAGTTCTAACGGGTCGGCAATGCACCTGATGAGGATCAGTACAGACCCAACGTATAAAACCATAGCGTCCGGCAGCCTTGCGAACGTCGACGCAAACGGGTATGCGTGGGTTGATCTTAACACATCATGCGGTCAGTGCCACGGTGGTGACAACGGCACGCCAATAACTGTCAACGGCACACAAATACCGAGATTCACAGCGGCCCAGCTTGCACCGGTAGCTGCAGCCATGCACGCCGGTACAGTAGAGCAGCCATTTGCTCCGGCCTCGCAGGCAAACTTCTCAACAAGCTATGGTGCTGACTCAATGACAATTAATGTGAGCGCTATGATGAACAGCTGCAACGGAGGATGCACTTCGTATGAGTGGGACTGGGGTGAGATCGATCCTTCCACAGGACAGCCTGTTCCGCATACATTCGGAGTAAGCTCGTCACATACATATTTTACTCCGGGAACAAAGGCCATCAACCTCGGCATAACTGCGGCTGACGGTTCAGTCATAACCGGCAGCAAGACAGTTAACGCATATGCGCCTGATACACCGCCGACCGTCAGCGGATGCGGGGGAAGCATTTTGAGTGCGAGTACATGGGTAGCAACATGTACGGATACGTCGACCGACAATCCTGGCGGTGGAGTAGCACAGGTAACTGTGAACTGGGGTGACGGCAGCATGCTCTCGACCGGCCCGCAGGGTGGCACTTTCACGCACACCTATCTCAATCCCGGCACCTACACAGTCACTCACAAGGCGGTCGATACCATCGGCCAGATAAGCACCGAGTATAATACGGTGACAGTTTCTACCTTCTCCATAAGCGGTGTGGTGCAGACTGCTCCTGAACCGGTATTGAACTTTGGCATTGCCAATGCAACGGTCAGGCTTACCAAGGGATCGACTTCGGTAACAGTATATACGGACAGCACCGGGGCCTTTAGCGCCGGCAACCTGAAGCCGGGTGGCTACAGTGTTACGGTGACCAAATCGGGTTATACATTCCCAGTCGTCCCCACGCAGACCGTTGGAGGCAGTGTAACAGGCCTGACTATTACGGCAGCGACTTCGCCTTCGGTTACAACAGTACCAGTGCCGGTTGCATATACACCAACGGGCACCGGCATATCGGCGACTCCGACATTCACATTCAGCGCTGTGTACGGATCGGTCGGCTATGTATTAACAATGCAGGATTGCACGGGGGTGTCGGCGCCGGCACTTTGTCCGGCAGTGTCAGGGTCACCTTTTACGATAACTCCGGCTGCTGCAGGCTGCTCAAGCGGCAGCGGCACGTGCAGCTATCTGTGGCCCAACGGAACGACGTTTACGTCAGGGCGCACCTATCAGTGGAATGTGGCAGCGCAGGAGGGATCTGTGGGCCAGGGGTCAGCGAGCAATACGTTGACCTTTACCGTGCAGTAATCTGAATCTTATGACAGGGATGCAGCTTCGGAGCTGCATCCCTGTTCTTCTTTCCATGGCAAATTCTGTTGGGCTTATGATAAAGTGATACTTATGAAACAGCGGATCATAATTTCTCCTTCTATTGCCATTCTAAGTTTCTTTATTTTGGTCTCTTGTTCAGCCGAGACTTTTGCTGACGAGGGGTGCGTTACGTCGAAATGTCATCAGTCACTTCTCAAGGACGCCAAGTATATACACGGGCCAGTTGCTGCTCGCGAATGTACGGTCTGCCATACACCACATGAGCCCGGCAAGAAATCACGGCTTGAAAAGGAAGGCAACGATCTTTGTTTTACGTGTCATTTTGATGTGCAGGAGGAAATACAAAAAAAGTTTATGCATCCGGCCTTGCAGGGCGGATGCACATCATGCCACAACCCTCACGGCTCTCCTTTCAGAAAACTGCTTTCTACGGAGGGGGAAGCGCTCTGCTTCCAATGCCATCCGCAGATTTCCGAAAAGCTTGCCGGCCCCAATAAAGTTCATGCACCCCTGAAAACGGACAAGGGTTGTGCCTCATGCCATTCACCCCATGCCGGCAATAATGAAAAGCTTCTGCCCAGCAAACAGGAAATCGAGCTCTGTCTTGAATGTCACAAGAATGTGATCAGAAGCAGCATGAAGGTATTGCACGGACCTATCAAGGCAGGTTCATGTACGCCGTGCCACGATCCTCACGGCTCTCCACACAGAAAACTGCTTGCAAAAGAATTCCCGGCCGAAGCATATGTGCCATATAACGATAAGGAGTATGAGCTCTGTTTTTCCTGCCATAAGAGGGATCTATTACGGTTCCCAGAGACATCATTTGCGACAGGATTCCGAGACGGCGATAGAAACCTTCACTATCTGCATGTAAATAAAAAAGAAAGCGGACGAAATTGCAGACTTTGTCACAATCCACATGGCAGCGAAAACCCTGTGCTTATCGCGCAGAGCGTAGCGTTTGGTCAATGGCAGCTGCCCCTGAAATTTACAAAGACCGACACAGGCGGAAGTTGCTCTCCCGGATGCCATAAAACATTCAATTATGATCGCAAGACAGCGGGAAAAGCTCCGGAAGTCCGGAAACAGTCAGAATCCAAAGAGAAGCAGAAATAGTACCAGACTCTATTCCCCGGTCAGGCTATCGTTCGGATTTGAAGCTGGAAACCCTCTCCCCTGATGGATTAGAACAACCTCATGCCGGGATGGCATCTCTTGCAATCATCCAGAGGAAAAGCCACGCGCAGGTGACAGATTCCACAGGAACGACCCTGAATCATATTGGCCATTCTTAAACTTTCTGTAGTTTTCTTCTTGATATTGAACAGCTCGGGATGACAGTTGGAGCAGTCAAGCCATTTCTCATGGGTCTGGTGCGGAAATATAGACGGGGAGATCCCGACCATTTCGGCGCTGAGGGTCAGGTTCTTGTTGATATTTGCAAGTTTCTGCGTCTTGCCTGAAAGGCTGTCCTTCGGCTCTATCATTTTTTCATCAAGTGCTTTTGTCCAATCGATCTGATTGCCGAATTTGGTTTTAGGCAATCTTGTCTGAAGGTTCTGGAAATCCTCCCATCTTAAGCTTGCGTTTGTATTATGGCACCTTTCGCAATTGTCCGCACCTAGGTCGTCCTGCGGGCCAAATGATGTCTTGCCGTTATGGCAACTTGCGCAGTATTCGCCATTCATTTTGCCTTTGTTGCATACAATGGGGGTGTCATTCACCTTCATCGAAAATCCGAGTTCGTAGTGACAGACCCGGCATGTGTATTTGGTCCTGTGGAGCCAGTGAGCAAAGACAACGGAAGAGATTTTCTTTTCCGCTGGTACTTCCATCAGCACGCTCCCGTATCTTTCTGGAGACGGCAGAATTGGGAGCTTTAGCATGCTCCCGGCAAAGATTTGGTTCGGAAACATAATGAAACACAGCAGTAAGAGTGCAAAGCGCGTTATCATACTTGTCCTCGTTGCATCCCAATTGTTAGAAGGTAATGGGCTAACAGATTCCAGAGAACCGCATTATTATCAACCGATCGCCCTTACAATCTTTAATATACAACATTCCAGCAATCTGATGATATCTGCGGATATACAGGTCCTCGTGATAATTTAGCGCAGCCGCATCGCCGAAGATAAAAATAGAATTACACAACGGTCTTACCATCGAACAGCAGGTCGGCCAGAGTTTTGATTTCCGACAATTCGAAGGGTTTTTCGATAAAATAGTCCGCCTCCATCATCATAAATCCTGCGTGATCGACATTAATCGGCGGGACGGTCATTATTGCTATTTTTGTCGCAGGCGACAGCGACTTGATATGCCTGATTACTTCCATGCCATCGATGTCGGGCAAGCATATGTCGAGCAGGCAAAGATCGTAGAAATGAGCATGACTCTCAGCAATGGCACTGTTGCCGTCAGCCGCGAGGAAGACCTCAACCGGATATCGACAAAATACCTTTTCCAGACTTTGCCGGATCAGTTCACTGTCATCAACGATCAGTATTCGTTTCACCAGGGTTCTATGCAGCAAATTCCAGGCCATGGGTGTGACATCTTTGTTTCGTCGATAGTCTTGAAAAAGAAGAGAATAATTCTCCCGACAGTGGCTGCAGAAGATTCGAAAACGCGCAATGCGGTGAAATTGCGGTTTTGGGGCGGGTATAACCCCAGATTCGAGTGGGGCACACGCATAAGAAGGCTTTTACGGTCCATCGTCCTTTATCGCATTTCAAACCCTTGATATAATTAAGATGAATAAAAAATGGTTTGAACGGAAGATGCTTTATTCAACATAAAGGTTTATATTCCCGAAAAGGAGGCGCATCACAATATGATAAAGGGTGTAGCGTTCGATTTCGGCGGTGTAATTGCCGAAGAGGGCTTCCGCCAGGGGTTGCTGCAGATTGCGGTCCGCAATGGCAAGGACCCTGAAGCGTTTTTTCGTGCAGCGGTAGAACTGATTCACAAGCCGGGCGGTTACGTTGTAGGGTTGTCGGACGAGGAGACCTGGTGGCGCGAGCTGAAGGAATTGACGGGCATCAGGGAAGCCGATGAAGAAATGAGGGCGACAATACTCAGACAGTTCGTCGTCAGACCGGAGGTACTTCGCGATGTCGAAGCCCTCAGGGCCAAAGGGCTGATCGTGGCCATCCTCAGCGACCAGACGAACTGGCTTGACGAGATAAATGAAAAAATGCCTTTTTACAATTTATTCGATTACGTCTTCAACTCCTATGCCATTCACAAAAGCAAGCAGGACCCGTCCGTATTCAGGGATATTTGTATCGCTATGGGTGTCGAGCCGGGCGAAGTTCTGTTCATAGACGACAGCGAAGGCAACATAAAAAGGGCGGCGGACGAAGGCCTGAAGGTGATACATTTCCGCGATACCGCATCCTTCAAAAAAGAGCTCGAAGAATTTTTGCCGATGTCCGAGGATAAGGATACAAATTTTGATTGTATAATCATCGGCGCCGGCCCCGGCGGTCTGCAGGCTGCAATCCATCTCGGCAGGTACAATCGGAACGTGCTTCTGATAGACAGGGGCGGCGGCAGGACTTCGCACGCGCAGCATATCGAAAATTTTCTGACCCAGAAGGTGATTTCGGGCAGAGAGATCATAGCGGCCGGGATGGACCAGGCCCGCAGTTTCAACGTCCGCATAATAAGAGGTGTGGTTGACAAGGTCATCAGGGACAGGCAATTTAAAGTCGCCGCCGCCGGAAAAGACTATCAGTGCCGTTTCCTGATCGTTTCCTCCGGAGGCCGCGAAAATGTGCCTGAACTTGAAAATGTCTACAAATTCTTCGGCACGAGCTTCTTCACCTGTGTCGATTGCGACGGCTATCGTACCACGGGCAAAAGACTCGTTATAATGGGAAACAGCATAAATACTGTCAGGCTCGCATTTGCCATGAAGCAGATGTACACGAAGGACTTGACAGTGGTGCTTTTCTTCTATGATCCGCCGGAAGCTTATGTGGAAGCACTGAAGGACGAAGGGATCGGCTTAGTAAAAGGCAGGCCGGTCAGGATTATCGGCGACAAGAGGATGGAAGCCATTGAATTCAGCGACGGCAGGCGCGTTGAATGCGAGGTCGTAATGTCGAACTTCGGGTTCAAGCTGAATGATGAGTTCCTGTCGGGACTTGAACTGAAACGGGACGCAAACGGTTTCAAATATGTGACCGACCACAACTATGAGTCATCATTGAAGGGGCTGTTCATCGTGGGGCCGCTGACCGGACATGACCAGGTCGCAATAGCAGCCGGGGAAGGGGCAACGTCCGCAATCGAGATCAATAAGAGGCTGCTCGACCTCTGAGGGCGTAGTCATTTCCAACTAAATGCTTATTGCTTAAGCCACTTTATTTATACATTTTCTTACCGCGTAGCCTGAAGTATTTGAATCGAAGCGCACTGTCTGGGTTCTCAGGGCTGCCGATCAGTAAATGCGGTTTTATCTATTTACAGAAATATTCATTTCATGACTGGCCTGATTTATCCGGAACAATGGCTAATTCAGTGCGCGAGAGGCAGATACTTCAGGCTATGCGAAAAAAATATGAACGGGGTCGGGTGAAATTTGCGTGTTCGGCGCGGTCCCGGTTTTTATTCCTCTCAGTCTTTGGTAGAATTGAATAAACACTTTTTGAAGGGACGGAACATGCGGTACTCTAATCATTCCAGTTGTGGTGTGGGTTTTGTCTGCGATATGGCCGGCAAACGGAGCGCGCAAATCGTCGCCTGTGGCATTGAGGCCGTGAAAAACCTCACTCACCGCGGGGCCGTGGGCGCGGACGGCAAGACCGGCGACGGCGCCGGTATCCTGATAGAGATACCACGCCGATTTTTTCAGAAAAAGATAGACGAACTCGGGTTCTCGATATCCGATATTGAGAATCTCGCCGTAGGTTCATTTTTTCTCTACGGCAACGTTGAAAACGATATCGTCGGGCTCGTCGAGAAATACGGTTTCAGCCCCATTTGCTGGCGGGACGTGCCGACAGATGACGAGGCCCTCGGCCAGGCTGCACTTATCTCCAAACCGAGGATAAGGCAGCTGCTGATAGATGCCGGTAAGGTTGCAACCGAAAAGCGAGATATCAGGCTTTTTCTTGCCAGGAAGGAGATTGAGCGGCACTTCGGCAGCGATGTCTGCGTCTCGAATATTTCGTCGAAAACGCTCCTGTACAAAGGTCTGCTCGTTGCGCCGCAGCTCGACAGGTTCTATCCCGATCTTGCCGGCGGCGGGATCGAATCGGCTTTCTGTATTTTTCATCAGCGCTTCTCGACCAACACCCTGCCTGAATGGGTGATGGCCCAGCCCTTCAGGGTGCTGGCCCACAACGGAGAGATAAACACGGTCCAGGGTAACCGGAACGCCATCAAGGCCGTTGAATCGGTCGTGATGGCCGGTTTTCCGGAAGGGGACGGCGATATAATCAAACCCATAGTCACGGATTACGAGAGCGATTCGGCCTCACTGGACCGCATAATGGAACTGCTTATCATGACCGGACTGACGCCGGAACTTGCGGTGAACCTCTGCATACCTCCTGCATGGGAGAACGTTCCCTGTCCTGCCGCACGAAGGGAAATGCTTCACTATCTTTCGCTTCTGATGACTCCCTGGGACGGACCGGCCGCCGTGGTATTTACTGACGGGGTAACGGTAGGTGCCCATCTCGATCGCAACGGCCTGCGGCCTCTGCGCTACGTACTTACGCGCGACGGCATTATGATTGCCGGTTCGGAGACAGGCATGATAGATATCGAAAGCAGCCGCATTGAGAGGAAGGGGCGCCTCGGTCCCGGTGATACCCTTTCGGTAAACCTAAGCACCGGTGCCGTTCGCGAAACCGGCGAAATCCTTGATGAGCTTGCTTCGCGCTATCCATACGGAGAATGGCTTCGGAAATCTCTAAAAACTCACCGGCTTCAGCCGGTATTGGAACCATTGCCCGACAGTTCCATGCTTGAAAAGCAGGTCGCCTTCGGCTATACTGCCGAGGATATCGGGACTATGCTCGCTACAGTAGCAAAGAGCGGCGCGGAACTCACCTTCTCGATGGGCGACGACACTCCTTTGCCGCCTCTTTCCGAAAAACCGCCGCTGCTCTTTCGCTACTTCAAGCAGCGCTTTTCGCAGATCACGAACCCTTCCATCGACCCTATCAGGGAGAAGATGGTCATGTCTCTCGCCATGCATCTTGGACCGCGCGGCAGCTTTCTGAGCGGGACAGAGGCAAAGGCGCGCCGGTATTGCATTCCTTCGCCTCTCCTATTCGGGGAGGACATTCGTGAGATCGAAAGAAACAGCGGCTTTACTACAGTCCGGCTTCCGATCACCTATGACTCCGCGGAAAAGGATTTGACTGCTGCGGTTGCCGAACTTCGGCATGCCGCTGTCGAGGCAGCCGGGAAGGGCGCGGAGATCATTGTCCTCAGTGACATGGATATTTCAAAGGAGAGAGTGGCCATTCCGTCCCTCCTCGCAGTCTCAGCAGTATTTCAGGAACTGCTGCGCAAGGGATGCGGACATTGTGCGAGTATCATTACAGAAACCGGAGAAGCCCGCGATGTCCATCATGTAGCGTGTCTTATCGGTTTTGGTGCCTCAGCTGTCTTCCCCTGGATGATGCCTCCCGCTATATCGGACCTCTGCAGGCAGGGAACTATCGAGCTCTCTTTCGATGCGGCCATGAGCAACTTCAGAAAGGGCATCGAAGAAGGGCTGCTCAAGGTATTGGGCCGCCTCGGGATAGCAACGATAGACTCCTATCACGGTGCACAACTGTTCGATGTGATATGCCTGAACCGGGACGTTGTGCATGAATATTTCGGCAGCCTTTCCGCCAATATGGAAGCCGACGGTCTGCATGAAATCGAGGCCTCACTTATGGCCCGGCATAATGCCGCGTATGCCGCATCGGTGCCGGTGCTCGATGCCGGCGGCACTCTAAAATATCGCAAGAACGGAGAGGAGCATGCATGGGCCTCTCCCACAGTTGCGGCGTTGAACCGTTTCGTGCGGCTCGGCAAGTCTGAAGGATACCGCTCCTTTGCGTCTGCAGCCGAAGGGCGGCCTGTTTATGCGCGCCACATACTCAGCTATCGCACCGGAACGCCGCTGTCTATAGAAGATGTAGAGCCGGAAACTTCGATCTTAAAGAGATTCGTCTCCGGCGCAATGTCAGTAGGCGCCCTTTCTCCCGAAGCACATGAGACTATAGCGGAGGCTTGCAATCGTCTTGGCATGCGAAGCAACAGCGGCGAAGGTGGGGAAGACCCGGCGCGCTACGGTTCAATCAAAAACAGCGCGATCAAGCAGGTTGCCTCCGGGAGGTTCGGCGTGACGCCGTCGTATCTCGCTTCGGCCAGGGAGATCGAGATCAAGGTGGCGCAGGGCGCAAAACCGGGCGAAGGCGGCCATCTGCCCGCAAGCAAAGTAACTGACTATATTGCACGGCTTCGTTACTGCAAACCAGGCACTCTGCTGATATCGCCGCCGCCTCATCACGACATCTATTCCATAGAGGATTTGAATCAGCTGATCAACGACCTGAAACAGGCCAATCCGGAGGCAACGGTCTGCGTCAAGCTGGTTTCGGAAGTTGGCGTGGGCACTGTGGCAGCAGGGGTGGCAAAGGCCTATGCCGATATCGTTCAGATCAGCGGATACGAAGGCGGCACAGGCGCTTCTCCGATCACATCGATAAAAAACGTCGGCAACTACTGGGAGATAGGCCTGGCGGAGACCCAGCGTGTACTTATCGAAAACGATCTGCGCGAACGCGTCAGGGTGCGCGTCGATGGGGGCCTGAGGACCGGCAAGGATGTAATACTGGCGGCGCTGTTCGGCGCGGAGGAATACGGCTTCGGCACTGCGACGATGATTTCCGTCGGATGCATAATGGCCCGCCAGTGCCACATGAATACCTGCCCGACCGGCATCGCAACCCAGGATGAGCGGCTCAGGGCAAAGTTCAGGGGCACGCCCGAAGGCGCGATGGCGTACTACAGGGCGCTTGCGCACGATGTGCGCGCGATCCTTGCAGATATGGGATTCAGAAATATGTCGGATATAATCGGGCGGACCGACCTGATCTCGGTCGAGCCGGACGAGCGCTATCCGGGGTCCGGCCGATTGGACCTGTCGTCGCTGCTCCAGCCTCATCCTGAAGGAAAGCCGCGCATGAGTTCCGGCAAGCGAAACGATAATCCGTCTCAGTCGCTTAATGACAGGATAGCATCAGAATTGGTCACTCTAATCGAGAAGGGCGAACCGGTTGCGAGGGAGTTCGGCATCCGCAACACCGACCGCAGCGTGCCAGTACAACTTTCATACTACATAGCGAAATATCATGGAACGGCTGGACTACCTGACGGCACGATCAACCTGGCATTCAAAGGCACGGCAGGCCAGAGTTTCGGCGCATTCACACATAACGGGATAAAGCTGACGCTCGACGGCGATGCAAACGATTATGCCGGGAAGGGCATGCACGGTGGCATTATAGCCATCAGACCCGACAGTGCGCTCTTCGAACCGCACAGGCAGGTAATTGTAGGCAACACGGTGCTTTACGGAGCTACCGGTGGTGCATTCTTTGCTGCAGGCAAGGCAGGGGAGCGCTTTGCGGTGCGCAACAGCGGCGCTTCTGCTGTGGTCGAAGGCGCGGGCCTGCACCTTTGCGAATATATGACGCGGGGCGAGGTCGCTGTCCTCGGTGAAACCGGCGTGAATATCGGGGCCGGAATGACCGGAGGTGTTATATATGTTATCGACACAGACGGCGGGCTCGACTCACGCATAAACAAAGCTTACGTTAAGACGGAAAAACTCAGCGACTCGGACAAAGGCAAACTCAGGGCACTGATCGAAGCCCACGGCACCCATACTGGAAGCCTGCTCGCCGCCGCCATGCTGTCCGATTTCGACCGGAGGGTAGCCGAATTCAAAAAAGTGGTCCCAAAGTAGAAAACAGAATCTCGAGGTTGAAATGGACAATAAGAAATTGATGGCAGAAATCATCAAAAGGCTGAAAAAGGAATACCCGGTGCTTAAGTCTGCGCTTGATTTCAGCAGCCCTTTCGAACTGCTGACGGCAACTATCCTGTCGGCACAGACGACCGATGTGCATGTCAACAAAGTTACGGGGCCGCTTTTTAAAAAGTACAGGAGCGTGAAGGACTTCGCAAACGCTGATCCTGCGGCCCTCGAAAAAGATGTCAGCTCGGTGAATTTCTACAGGAACAAGGCGAGGAATATCCTTAATGCGGCCCGAATCATTGTCGAGAAGTTCGGCGGGGAAGTGCCCCGGTCGATGGCGGAACTAATTACACTGCCTGGAGTTGCAAGAAAGACGGCCAACATAGTCCTTTGTAACGCCTACGGGATTATTGAAGGCATTGCAGTGGATACTCACGTAATGCGACTCTCGACCCGGCTTGGACTTACAAAGAACGACGATCCCGTCAAGATAGAAAAGGAGCTGATGGAAATCACGCCGAAGAAGGAATGGGGCAACATCAACCATCTTCTTGTATTCCATGGAAGGAAGATTTGCCAGGCCAGAAAGCCCATGCACGACGCGTGCGTGCTCCGCGACATCTGTCCGTCGAGAAACATCTGACCCTTCGGCTGCGCTCCTTATAAATGCGGGATGTACAATCCGAAGAGTTCGAGTCGAAGCGCTGTCGAGGTCTTCAGGGCAGCCGATCAGATAAAGCTTTTTTCTCAAACAGACTTTTTCATCGCATTCTATTTGGCTGATAGCGTCTGGCGCAGAAAAGCTACAACCCGGGAGAGTGAATCATTTGCGGCCTCCGGGTCCCAGGTCATAAAACCTTTTCCACCTATGGCGGCGGAGTCGTAATAGCTTAAGGCAGGAGCGTTGCGATTAAATCCATGCGAGCAACCGGGGTATTCGACCGTTATCACCTGAAACTTGTACTTTTTCAGCAGCAGGTCTTTAAATTCAGGGACTGCGGTGCCATCGCCGTAGGAGTCTTTCGTTCCATAAAATATAATCATCGGTGCCCCGGTCATCCCGCTGCCGCTATTTTCCAGTTTCGGTATGATATATTTGCAGACCGGGTAAAATGCCGCATGTGCTGCAAATCCTTTCTCGGATCCCATCCATAATTTGCGGTTTTTCTCAATAGCTGTATTTACCGTCAAATGTCCTCCCATCGAAAAACCCATGATACCGATTCGACCGGGATCAACAGCCGGCAATTTTCGCAATTCTTTCAGCGCCGCAAAGCCCAGGGCAACTAAGGCCTCGGGTGATGGACGATCTTTGGGACTTGTATAAATCCCGGTCTTGAAATCGACTTCAAAAATCGCGATCCCTGCCTGCAGGATTGATTTTCTGTAAAACTCGCCACGCGAGTCGATTCCGGTAGTCCCGTGAACAATAACGACTGCCGGGTACGGCTTTGAATTATTTTCCGGCAGGTAAAGCATACCTGACACCTTTAGGGGATCGGTTTTATCCAGGGACATAAAATCTATCCTGGTTCCGGCAAAGGATGTCCCGGCGATCGTTAAAGCTATAGTCAAAACAACCACTGTAAGTAATCCAACGCATCTGAAGTGCCTCATCACGAGCCTCCTGAAATTAATAATTTATGCTGCTCCCACTCGTCAAATGTGATCTAATAACAAAGACGCGTGTTTGTTAACCGTCCATAAAGGGGCAGGAGGATGTGAAAGTCCAATGTGCAAGGACCCGGCATATGGACGATTATAGACACTAAAATAAGTCCTTGCAACTCGTCCCTTTGCTTATAATAACAAACATTGAAATGTCGTTCACAATCAGTACAGGGAATTAAAGAGGTTGCTCTATTCCCCGATAATAAAACAATGCCTTTGTGGAAAACAGATTCGTGACTTTATTTAGACATCTTTTATCATGCATAATAGATAAGAGGTTGGTATTAGGAAAGATATTGTTCATGAGTCATGGAGAGAGATCGGGGAGAGCAGGAGCCTTGGATTAGCTGAATTCTCCCGCAAAAAACCGGCAGGCATTTTGACTATAGCGAGGGGGCCGATGGTCAAGTTGCCAGGCAATCAATCCTAAAC
Organism: Dissulfurispiraceae bacterium; assembly: GCA_035506695.1. GTDB lineage: Bacteria > Nitrospirota > Thermodesulfovibrionia > Thermodesulfovibrionales > Dissulfurispiraceae > Fen-1308. The sequence continues at coordinate 917 of DATJOY010000053.1, read as the reverse complement.
GCAAATTAGACTGGACTTGACGCACAAACGCGGCAGAATCGCGAATGTAGAGTGGGCGATTAATAAACCATGATATATTCGGCACCTGCGCGAGGAGCAAGGAGGGAGTAGTGCGTAATAAATTCTGGACAGTTCTTATATTTATATATGCCTTCCTGACATCGCCTCAGCCTGTCCATGCTGACGCCCCTTCCAGTGACCTCAAGAAACTCAGTCTCGAACAACTAATGGACATAGAAGTAGAGTCTGTTTACGGTGCCTCCAGATATGAACAGAAAGTTACGGAGGCACCTTCTTCTGTTAGCATCATTACAGCAGATGATATCAAAAAATACGGGTACCGCACTCTCGCCGATATACTTAGGAGCGTCAGAAGCTTTCAGATTACGAATGACCGCAATTATTCGTATATAGGCGTGCGTGGATTCGGCCGCACCGGCGATTACAACAGCCGCATTCTGCTTCTCGTTGACGGACATAGGATCAATGACAATATTTACAACCAGGCACTGGTCGGTGAAGATTTTATAATTGACATCGATCTGATTGAGCGCGTAGAAATAATCCGCGGTCCCGGCTCTTCGTTGTACGGAAATAATGCTTATCTGGCGGTAATCAACGTAATAACTAGAAAGGCCGGGGACGTAGGCGGTGTTGAAACATCGGTTGCAGGAGGGAGTTTCAGTGCCTACAAGGGGCGGGTGAGTTATGGAAATAACTTTGGTAATAATGCCTACGGTGTTTTTTCAGCATCAGGCCTCGACAGCAAGGGTCCTCACAGCCTCTTCTACAAAGAATATGACACTCCGGAAACAAACAACGGCATTACCAACAATACAGACTATGAACGCAGTCAAAGTTTTTTTGGCAAGGTTGGATACGGAGATTTGACGCTTGAAAGTGCATTTATATCAAGA
>DATJOY010000052.1:0-6976 GCA_035506695.1 Dissulfurispiraceae bacterium | reverse complement strand
AAACTGATAGAAAAAAATGACACAAAATCCCCCTCAGTGTGCAACGTTTTTACAGTTTACAGGGTACTACAATGTGGCTTGCCAGGTCAAGAAGATAGCAGCGCTGAAAAGGCCAAAATTGTTCCTGTTCTTTTGGATAGCGATTCAACATGCCAGAGCATGCAATGCCGCTGGCACCAAGGATCTGAGGGTCCATGACTTGAAGCACGATTTTGGAACTCTTTTGGCTAAAAATGATGTTGACAGCTTCAGAAGGCAGAATCTTCTGGACAATTCAGACCCAGGAATGAGCGGAAAGTATGCCCACTGGCAGCCGTCAATGCTCAATGCGATTGATGCAATCGAAGGAAAAGGGGTTGGCACAATTTTAGCACAGGAGGGGGAAAATTAAAGGGGCTGCTTCCGCAACCCCTTGATTTTATTGGCGTCCCCATGGGGATTCGAACCCCAGTTACCGCCGTGAAAGGGCGATGTCCTGGACCGGGCTAGACGATGGGGACTCTTTAAAATTTCAAATTTGAAAGCTCAAATTTGAAATGAACAAAAAATGAGCCGCGTTGGATTCGAACCAACGACCCACGCCTTAAAAGGGCGTTGCTCTACCAACTGAGCTAGCGGCCCTCATGGCGCATGCCGCGCCAACGAGATAATAAATGTACTATTTACAGGCCGATTTTGTCAATAATCCGGCAGGCAAAATCGTAAGGGCGGCCCTGTGTGAACGCCTTGAATTGTACCGGCAACAACACAGGGGTGCCCGTACAATTATTTACCTCGCGTGTGAGGCAGCAATCCGCCATTAAGTATCAATTCTTTTTCACGTTCATTGAGGTTCGCGATTGCCTCGAAAGTATACCCTTGGGTAGCGTTATCTACCACAAATTTCTGGCCTCCTGCAACAGCATTCACCGCATCCCTGATCGCGAGGATATCTCCTTGCTCAATCCGGTCATAATCCTGATCACTGACGAACAACAGCGGAAGTACGCCAAAGTTGACAAGGTTCGCCCTGTGGATGCGCGCGAAAGACTTTGCGATAACAGCCTGCAGTCCGAGATACATTGGCGCGATAGCGGCGTGCTCCCGTGAAGAGCCCTGACCGTAATTTTCACCGCCTACTATAATGGCCCCACCTTTTTCCTTCACGTCTCTTGCACGACTGCTGAACGTCTTATCGATATTTTCAAAAACAAAGTCCGAGATGGCTGGAATATTCGACCGGAAGGGGAGCACCTTCGATCCCGCAGGCATAATATCGTCAGTTGTAATATTGTTTCCGAGTTTCAACAATACTTCTGCCTTTATTTCCTTATTTAACGGCTCCTTCACCGGCACTTCCCTGATATTGGGACCCTTGATAATCACCAGGCCTGACGCATCGGCCTTCGGAGGGATAAGCAAATTGTCGTTGATAATAAACGCATCCGGTTCGGCAACAGCCGGAACATCATAGCCCGCATCGCGGGGATCTATGATCTCACCCTTAAGCGCCATCACAGTGCAGGCTATGGGATTGGTAAGATAGACCGAAGCATCCTTAGTGCCCGAACGGCCCTGAAAGTTTCGGTTGAACGAACGTACCGAGACATGGCCTGAACCCGGCGCACCGCCCATGCCGATGCAGGGGCCGCACGAGGACTCCAGGACCCTCGCGCCTGCTGCAATCATGTCGGCGATCAGGCCTTCGCGCGAAAGCATCTCGTATACCTGCTTTGACCCGGGATTTATCAGCAGATTCACCCATTCGGGAAGCGTCCGGCCCTTTAACATCATGGCGACAGTCTTCATTGCCGGGTACGATGAATTTGTACAGCTGCCGATGCAGACCTGGTCCACCTTTTTGCCGGCTATCTCACGGATTGCTATTACATTGTCGGGGCTGTGAGGCTGTGCAGTCATTGACTCAACAGTGCCGAGGTCGAGTTCAACAACTTCATCGTAGCTTGCGTCGGCGTCGGCTGAAAGCTCCAGCCAATCCTTATCCCGGCCTTCAGCTTTCAGGAATTTCAGCGTATTCGCATCACTCGGAAAGATGGACGTAGTTGCGCCAAGCTCAGCACCCATATTAGTGATCGTAGCACGCTCGGTTACGGTGAGGCTTGCAACTCCGGGGCCTCCGTATTCGAGTATCTTTCCAACACCCCCCTTGACCGTAAGCATCTTCAGCAGGGTCAGGATCACGTCCATTGAAGTAATGTGCGGCTTCCTGAGGGCCCCGGTTAGATTAATCTTCACAACTCTCGGCATCGAAATTTCAAAGGACGCGCCTGCCATGACGGTTGCGGCTTCAAGACCGCCGACGCCGATGGAGATCATGCCGATGCCACCACCCGTAGGTGTATGGCTGTCGGTGCCGAGAGCGATCTTTCCGGGGGCTGCAAAACGCTCCAGATGCACCTGATGGCAGATCCCATTTCCCGGCTTTGAGAACCATGCCCCAAATTTTGCAGCTGCGGTGCGCAGGAACTGGTGGTCATCCGCGTTCATGAAATTCGACTGGAGCATGTTGTGATCGACATAAGACACCGCTGTCTCGACCTGAACGCGTTCGATACCGATGGCCTCGAATTCAAGCCAGGTCATGGTACCGGTGGCATCCTGGGTGAGCACCTGGTCTACCTTGAGCCCGATCTGGCTGCCGGGTACAAGCTCACCATACACCCTGTGGGCTTCAAAAATTTTTTGGACAATATTCTTTCCCATTGGCATCTACTCTCCTCTTATTCGATAAACACTGCCGGCAAAGGTCATTCGCGGGAATTTGTTCACCGTTCTCAATGAAATGCAGCCTCGTACAGTTGCAACTGCCTGATCCCCGAAGAGATAAGTTTTGCAACTGCAGCGGGATGAGTTCAGCACGTCAAGCCGCGGAGTCAAAGCGAAGGACAGCAATGTTCGTCGCCCGGTGTCAGCAAAACCGCATTATCTTGTCCAATGCCGCGTCAGTCCTATCTTTTTTGACTATTTCGGCCTTATTATGTTAAAAAAACAGATAAAAAATCAATCAAATAAGGGGTCGGCAATGCATTTTTTCCAGTATAAAAAAGGAAAGCTCCATGCTGAAGATGTACCTGTAACGGAGCTTGTCGCCAGATTCGGGACACCCCTGTATGTTTACAGCACCGCAACTCTGGCTAGACATTTTAAGGCATATGACGAGGCATTCGACGGCAAGCCTCATATCATCTGCTTTGCGCTTAAGGCCAATTCCAATTCCGCGATCATAAGGCTTTTTGCGAAACATGGGTCGGGCGCCGATGTGGTATCAGGCGGCGAACTGTTCAGGGCGCTCAAGGCCGGAGTGTCGCCGAAGAAAATAGTCTATGCAGGCGTAGGGAAGACAGAGGACGAGATCAGGTATGCTCTGAAAAACAGGATACTCATGTTCAATGTAGAGTCCGGGAATGAACTGCGCGAGATCGACCGCATAGCAGGCGAAATGAAGGTCAAGGCCCCTATTGCACTCCGCATTAATCCTGATATCGATCCGCAGACTCACCCGTACATTTCTACGGGGTTGAAAAAACACAAATTCGGCATTCCGATCGAAGACGCACTTGAATATTACAAATTTGCCCGCAGTCTGAAAAATATTGCAGTGATAGGAATTCATAAACACATAGGTTCCCAGCTGACAAAAATATCTCCTTTCGTGGACTCGCTTAAACGCCTGCTCCTGCTGATTGATGAACTTACGAAGAGCGGGATCAGGATCGAGTATCTCGACATAGGCGGCGGCCTCGGCATAACGTACCTGGATGAAGACCCGCCCCAGCCCAAAGACCTCGCAAAAAAACTGTTGCCGCTGCTCAAAGATCGTGACCTGACAATCGTCATGGAGCCCGGCAGATCGCTCGTTGGGAATGCGGGCATTCTCGTCACGAAGACTCTTTACCTCAAAGAAGGATCGGACAAGAATTTCATCATCGTCGATGCCGGCATGAACGACCTGATGAGGCCGTCCCTGTATGATGCCTACCATCATATACAACCGGTTGTAAAGTCCAGGAGGGGCAGCATATTGGCAGATGTCGTCGGGCCGATATGCGAGTCCGGTGATTTCCTGGCAAAGGACCGTGAAGTACAAAGGGTCAGGCAGGGAGAATATCTCGCCGTAATGAGCGCTGGCGCGTACGGCTTTTCGATGTCGTCAACCTACAACAGCCGCCCGAGGGCCGCAGAGGTTTTGGTTAACGGCAAAGATTATGTACTTGTCCGTAAACGCGAATCTTACGGCGATCTTCTGCGCGGTGAAGCAGTCCCGGACTTCGTACAATGAAAGTCCATTTCACAAAGATGCACGGCACCGGCAACGATTTCATCGTTGTCGACTGCAGACGTTCCGAACTCAGGGACCCGTCCGGCTTTGCAACCAAATATTGCAACCGGAGGTTCGGAGTCGGGGCAGACCAACTGCTTCTGCTCTATCCGTCGGACGTTGCGGACTTCAAGATGAAGATATACAACGCCGACGGCAGCGAGGTCGAGATGTGCGGCAACGGCATCCGCTGCTTTGCCAAATATATCTGGGACAGAAACATCTCCTCAAAACAGATTCTCGACGTCGAGACGCTTGGCGGGATAGTCAGACCGGAACGTTCGGGCGATAACGTTAAAGTGGACATGGGAGAACCGGTCCTCGATCCACAAAGAATACCGGTGAACCTGCAACTGCCCGCGCCTGTCGTTGATTATCCGATGAGCATAGGCGGCAGGGAATTTAAACTGACTTTCGTCTCGATGGGTAACCCGCACGCAGTCATCTTCCTTGACGAAGACATATGGAAATTCCCGGTCGGGACATACGGCCCGCAGATAGAAAATCATCCGCTCTTTCCAAAAAGAACGAACGTTGAGTTCGTCAATGTTAAAAGCAGGGACAATCTTGCAATGAGGGTTTGGGAAAGAGGCTCCGGGGAGACCCTTGCCTGCGGCACGGGCGCAACCGCAACAGCCATCGCAGCAATGATTAAGAAACTTGCTGAAAGACAGGTGTCCGTCCGCCTGACAGGTGGAGACCTGCTTATCAAATGGGAAAACAACAATCACGCATATATGACCGGCCCCGCAGTGGAGGTCTTTGAAGGAGAGATACGAAATGATCGATGAACGCAGAAAACAACCCAGAAAACCCTGTAACCTCAAGGTCCCTTTTTCGGTCGGCGAGTCCAAAGATATGGCACCGGAGATGCTGCTCCACGGCGAAACCGCCGACGTAAGCGCAACAGGTCTTTCCCTGATCGCAGACCATCCGCTCCAACCGGGGCAGGTCGTCTCTTTTGGTAACCAGCGACTTAGCGGCACTGTCAGATGGTGCGAAAAATTAGACCACTTCTACAGGTTTGGTGTAAAATTTAATTAGTAGATCGGCAGCAGGAGGAAATCATGATTAAAGGTTCGCTCGTGGCAATAGTAACACCTTTCAGGAATGGAAAGTTCGACGAAAAATCGTACGGCGACCTTATTGAATGGCACATAGCCCAGGGCACCCACGGTATCGTTCCCTGCGGAACGACCGGTGAGGCATCGACGCTGGACTTTGATGAACATTTCAGGGTCATCGAGGTGGCCGTCAAGGCCGCAAAAAAGAAGATACCTGTCATCGCCGGGACCGGGGCCAATTCAACAGATGAGGCAATCCTTATAACCCAAAAAGCCGAAAAACTGGGAGCTGATGCGGCACTTGTGGTTACACCATACTATAACAAGCCCACCCAGGAAGGCCTCTACCTGCATTTCAAAGCAGTGGCCGGTGCGGTCGGCATTCCGATTATACTTTACAATGTTCCGGGAAGGACATCCGTCAACCTGCTGCCTGCAACTGTGGCAAGGCTTCTCGAATGCAGGAACATCGTGGGCATTAAAGAAGCGACCGGCGATATGAGACAGGCCAGTGACCTGATCAGGCTTTGCGGCGACAGGCTTACCGTGATTTCTGGAGACGACTTCACCACATTCCCGATGCTCGCGCTCGGCGGAAAAGGCGTCATCTCGGTAACAGCCAATGTTGCACCTAAGGATTGTGCCGATATGCTCAATGCCTGGGAAAGAGGCGACATCGCGGGGGCCAGAAAACTGCATTACAAGCTGGAACCCCTGAATGCCGCCATGTTTATCGAAACGAACCCGATTCCGGTAAAGACTGCTCTGGCCATGATGGGAAAGGTCGAAGAGGACTTCAGGCTGCCCCTCTGTGCCATGTCGCAGGCAAACAAGGAAAAACTTCGTGCTGCGCTGAAAGATGCCGGAATCATCTGAAAAACAGACGGGACGTGAGAAGCCGGGAATGAGCAGTTGCTCTTCGTTCCTCGCTTCTCGTTTCCCGTTTCCTGTTTTTTTCATACTTCTGATTTCCTCTTTCCTGTTTCTCGCCACAGTTGTTGAGGCGGAAAACCCCTCCCCGTATGCCATCGAAAGCCTTTCGGGCCGGACAGCACCGGACTTTACCCTTAACGACCTCGATGGAAAGCCGATCTCGCTTTCATCTTATAAGGGGAAAGTCGTAATACTCACCTTCTGGGCCACCTGGTGTCCGCCCTGCAAGGAGGAACTGCAGTCCCTCAACAAGCTCTATAATATGCTCCAGAGCAGAGGTCTGGTCGTTCTTGCGGTATCATCTGACAGGTCTCTGTCGACGGCAAAAGAATTCATGACCGAAAACCGGTTGAGCTATCCGGTCCTCTTCGACGAGAAGCTCACAGTCTCAAGGGACACTTACAAGGCCTTCATGGTGCCCACCACATTTGTTATAGACAGACGGGGGACCATCTTCAGGAAACATTTCGGCGAGCAGGACTGGACCAGGCCTGCACTCATCAGGGAGATTGAAACGCTTTTGTAATAATTATCGTTGCTGATACTGATGGCAGGCGACTGATGACCCTCCGGCTTCCCGCAACTCCGGATATACCTTATCACAGGGATCGAACCTCTTCGAGCAACGCACGTGGAAAGGACAGCCGGGAGGAACGTCGAC
>DATJOY010000051.1:0-8808 GCA_035506695.1 Dissulfurispiraceae bacterium | reverse complement strand
CCAGTCCGTCTTTATGTATTTGTAGTTCACGCCGATATGCCTGGCGAACATCTTCATCAATTCTACGTCCATCCCGTCACCACTGCCGGTTACAAAATTGGCATAAGGGACGCCGAGATGTCTCAGCACACCGCGTTTCCTGACATCATCAAGGTCGGCCCCGAATACGATTCCTGCAAAGACGGCCGTAGAAACGGATACGGCGCAAATTGAGGCTGTCATTTTTTTCAAGGATTTTATCAGAGATGAAGCTTGTGCATGTGTATCAGCCCGATACTTCAACATAGACCTCCGATATTAATTATTAATTAGATTGTAACAGGATTTAATAGATAAAATATCATGACAATAGTGGACAATTTGACTTTTTGCTTGTGATGTGGCGGCGGTCACACATTTGAAAGCTGAAAGACGGTTAAAAAGAGTCGAGCAGTTCGCCGAAATCCCGCAGAACCGGAAATCCGCAGTGCGGTGTATCGATCTTTTTTGAACTTGACCTTGTTTTATGAAGCAGATATTTTATCCCGAATTCCTGAGCTGTCCGCAGGATTTCCGCCAGGTCGTCTATGAAGAGCGTACTGTCTTTCTCGAAATGGATGACTCTTTCGAGTTTTTGCCAGAACTCGATCCGCTCTTTGGGATAGCCAAGTTCATTGGAAGTAACGCACCTGTCGAAATATTTTCCGATCTCCGTTTTTTTCAGTTTCAGATCCAGCACCTTGTAGTGCGCATTAGTTACCATATACACCTTTTTCCTGTGCCTTGCAAGCGCGCGCAGGAAATCCGTCACATGCGGATGGACGTCTATCAGGTGATTGATCTGTTCTTTAAGCGCTGGGATATCGAGTTTGAGTTCCCTTGACCAGAAATCGATATCAGTCCAGTTCAGGGTGCCTTCATGGGCCCTGTATTTCGAAAGGAGCTCGTCCTTTGCCTTTCCGAAGGACAGCTTGTGTTTTTCAGCATACTTCTCGGGGACGAGATGCTCCCAGAAGTAGTCATCGAAATATTTGTCAAGGAGGGTCCCATCCATGTCGAGAAGGACATACTTAATATTCTTTAGTGGGATCATCCTCTCCGCGATACCATGACTGGTCGATATTGTACTTGGTCTTCTCGTATATCAGCTCCATAATGCCGCGCAGCTCCTCGAATACACCATCGAGCACATCGCCATCCGGTATATCTTCGGACTCGACGTCATAGCCGTATGACACTTCATATTCCTTTGCCGGTTGGCCTGCGCCGTAGAATTCCTTCACGACGAGAACGGGCTCTGATTCGGGATACTGTTGTTCTATATCCCTCAGCAGGCCCTCGATGTCGGGATAGCCCTCCATCACCGGGAGCCTGACAAGGATGTCGAGTTCAAGCGTGTTTTCAGCCATTACGCTTTCTTCTTCCGGCTTCATGTCGTCATACATGGACATGCCTGTCTGAAAAACGTCATACGTGAAAGATACGGTTGCAAAAACAGGATAGGGCTCTTCCATCCCCGGCAGGGTCAAAGAAAACCTGCTTTCCCTGGTCAAAGAGAATTGCTCGATGAAGACCTGTATGTTATAAACTTCGAGGAAGTTTTTTGCAGAGTCAGCAAGCTTCATCTGCACTTCTTCAAACCTTGTCATGGCGCCTCCGCTTAGGTCAAAATATGATTAATTATAACACAGCCCATTTTATCTGAATTTGGAGACCATGAGAGAAGCAGTTGCAATAGTCACCGGAGGCGCAGGCGGACTCGGCAGGGAGATTGTTTCTGCACTTGCGCAGTCCGGGTGCCGCGTATGCGTCAATTATTTCGGATCACGCGAGGCAGCTGAAGAAATCGTTGCGAAGATTGGGGAAGATGCAATTGCAGTGCGGACCGATGTTGGAGATTTTCACCAGGTTTCAGCCATGTGCGGGCAGGTCTTCCATCGATGGGGAAGGATAGACATCGTAATCAACAATGCAGGGGTTACAAAAGACTCTCTTTTTATCAAACAGCGCGAAGAAGATTGGGACCGGATAATGTCTGTGAATCTGAAAGGCCCATTCAATGTCATAAGGGCGTGCGTGCCGTTAATGACAAGGGGCGGGCATATTGTAAACATATCATCTTACTCCGGACTCAAAGGCAGGGCCGGGCAGGCCGCGTACAGTGCCTCTAAAGCCGCACTGCTCGGTCTCACAAAGACTGCAGCTATCGAACTGGCCGGGGCCGGCATAAAAGTGAACGCAGTTTTGCCCGGTTATATGCAGACATCGATGGGTATGGCGGAGGCCTCTTCCCTCGATGCCGCAAAACAGGACAGCATGCTTCACACATTGTCGGACCCTCGGGACGTTGCGCAATTCATCGCATATATCGCAACTGTAAATGGTGTTACCGGACAGGCTTTCATCCTGGATAGCCGGATAGTTTAGTACGTTCCGTTATGACATTCCCCGCATCCGGACGATCTGCATCCGGCAAGATAATGGGCAAACACGCCTGACCCTGAGAATGTTATAATTGGGCGGCCTTTCGGACTGGCTGAAGAAAGGAGTGTAATGGCCAAGGGTATTTTTGTCACTGCTACTGACACGGGCGTCGGAAAAACAGTTGCAACTGCCGCGATTGTTGCCGGGCTGATGCGGTGCGGTATAAAAACAGGCATTATGAAGCCCGTCGAAACCGGGTGTGTCATGAACGACGGTGTGCTTGGACCTTCGGACGGCAGGTTCTTGAAGGCTATTTCGGGGATGGATGATCCCCTTGAACTGGTCGTGCCTGTGCGTTTCGAATCGCCGCTTGCACCATATGTTGCTGCCGGAAGGGAAGGAGTTTCGGTAGACCTTCTCAAGATATTCGAGTCATACAAGCAGCTTTCGGGAAAGTATGAATTCATGGTTGTGGAAGGAATAGGGGGCGTTCTGGTTCCCGTTGCCAAAGTAGAAACAGCAAAAGGCCGGTGCATCTATTTCGTTACCGATCTGATAAAGGACCTCGGGCTGGCTGCGGTAGTAGTCGCGAGGCCTGCACTCGGCACTCTGAATCACACACTTCTCACAGTGTCACAGCTATTGAGCGAGGGCATAGATGTCAAGGGGGTCATCGTGAATTTCAATGCTCCGCCCGACGGATCGGTAGCAGAAAAAACAAATACGGAAGCTTTGAGGGAACTTTGTCCCGTCCCGGTCATCGGCGTGATTCCTTATATGACAGACCTTTCGGCTCTAACAATTGAAACGGCGACGGCAGGGTGCCTGAATTTGGAAGTCTTGATCCGGCACTGAAAACTCTGCCGATGCGCGAGAGACAATAACTCAGGTTGTGGCGGCCTACCAGCGTATTTCCAGTGAGTGATCAGGCAGGACTTTTACTTTTTTGGGCGCAGGAAGACCACCTTCGCAAAGGCCCAGCATAATTTCGCTCGAAATGCCGTCATTATGGTACTGGAGCCCGAAGATTTCGATATAATCCCTGATCGGGCGTCCGTACATGTCTTCGAACATTTCATCAAGGCCGTTTTGTTCCACAAACTCAATAATGTTTTCGTACTTGTTTTTTTCGCGGTTTATCGCGAAATACATACCCTTATATGTTTCTTCTCTCATGGCCTACCTCGAGTTGCAGCAAACCTCATTGTTTGTGGAAAAAACGAGCGGCACATCAGCTCTCCGGAAAATTCAACCTGACGCGAAAACCTCCTCAAAAAAGTGATGTTCAAATATGCTTTAAATTTACAAAATTTCTTTTGCCGGCCTTTATGACATAATCGCCTTCGACAAGTTTCATGTTCGGGTCTTCTATTTTTATATTATCGACGCTTACAGCGCCTTGTTTAATCAGTCGCATCGCTTCCCCGGTGCTCGAAGAAAGCCCGGAAAGCTTCATGACTTTCGGAAGCCACATCTCGTCTTCGTCCCACCTGAGTTCAAAGACCGGTATTTTATCAGGAAGTCCTTTGTCTTTGAAGACCTTGTCGAATTCTTCTCTGGCACGAAGAGCAGCTTCTTCCCCCCAATATCTTTCTACAAGCTCCATGGCGAGTCCTTCCTTCGCCTTTTTGGGATGCACGGAGCCGGATTTAAGGCCGTCCTTAAGCTCTTTTAACTCCTCAATGCCGATGTGGCTGAGCAGTTCGTAATACTTGATCATAAGCTCATCGCTGATCGAAAGGGTCTTGCCATAAATATCTTTAGGTTGTTCCGATATGCCGATGTAATTGCCGAGGCTCTTCGACATCTTCTTGACCCCGTCCAGTCCCTCCAGCAGCGGCATTATCACGACGACCTGGGGCTCCTGTCCGTATTCCTTCTGAAGTTCCCGGCCCATCAGCAGGTTGAATCTCTGATCGTTGCCGCCGAGTTCGACATCGGCACGAAGCTCCACTGAATCATATCCCTGCAAGAGCGGATATATGAATTCATGAATTCCGATAGGGGTCTGGCTGTGAAACCTCTGTTTGAAATCTTCGCGTTCGAGCATCCTGGCCACGGTCTGTTTTGCCTGAAGTTTTATAAGCTCGATTGCGCTCAGATTTTCGAGCCAGGCGCTGTTGAAGACGATCTTTGTCCTCTCCGGATCGAGTATCTTGAAAACCTGCTCCTTGTAAGTTTCGGCGTTGACCAGCACCTCTTCTTTTGTGAGCGGCTTTCTGGTTTCAGACTTACCGGTCGGGTCGCCGATCATGCCGGTGAAATCTCCGATCAAAAAGACGACCTCATGTCCGAGTTCCTGGAACTGGCGCAGTTTCTCGATCAGCACGGTATGGCCGATATGGATGTCCGGCGCTGTAGGATCGAACCCTGCCTTGATCTTAAGTGGCCGGCTGTCTTTTGCTGACTTTTGGAGCTTGGCAAGGAGTTCCTTCTCCTGTATGATCTCGACGGAGCCCCGCCTTATTATTTCAAGTTGTTTTTCAGGTGTATGCATGACTGACTATATTAAAACGGAGATGGTTATGCGGTCAAATGAGCCTGTCTATTTATCCTTCACCTGTGTGCATTTGACCATAGCGAGTTTCAGAAACCTCATGCAGTTGTTGCAGGATATGCAGTCGGCCCGCTCCTTGCCGGACATGAATTTGTTCGGCAGGTCGGGTTCACGTATTAGCGGACGGGAAAGAGATATGAGGTCGGCGTCACCTTTCTGAAGAACATCTTCCGCAATGCGTCGCGATCTTATTCCACCTACTACCATAACGGGTATGGAGAGTTCCCGTGCAAATTGTCCGGCAGCCTCCCTGAAATAGGCTTCCTGTTCCTCCGTTTCGATATTGGGGCGCACCGTCATTTTGCCGGCCTCGAACATACCTCCGCTCACTTCTACGGCGCAAAAACCTATCCCCTGGAGTCTCTTCGCGACACGAAGGGCCTCGGCAGGCCGCAGACCTCCTTCGATGAAGTCATCTGCATTCATCTTGACCATGAGCGGAAACGAGCTGCCTGTCTCTTTACGTATCGCCTCGTAAATCTCCTCGATGAAATGGAACCGACGTTCTTCATCGCCTCCCCAGTAGTCATCCCTCCTGTTGGTGTGGGAAGATAGAAACTCGCTCACGAGATATCCGTGTGCCGCGTGTATCTGGACCCCGTCGAAACCTGCATAGAGCGCCCTTCGCGCCGCATCGGCAAAGGAATCTATCATGCTCCATATCTCGTCGTTTGCCATTTCCCTCGGGGTTATTTTTGTCGAAGGGTCAAAGACCGCAGACGGCGCAATGGGCTGCAGGCCGCCGAGCAGGGAAGGGAAACATTGCCTGCCGCCGTGTGAAAGCTGCATGACTATTTTCCCGTCAAGATTGTGTACGGCATCGGTGAGTCTTTTCAGCGGATCGATATAATGATCGTTGTGTATGCAGATCGCCTGGGGCACGGACCTTCCCGATGGATGGACAAGCGCATTGCCGGTTATAATAAGTCCTGACCCGCCTACCGCGAGGTCCGCGTATAAATCAATCAATGAGTCCGTTACGAATCCATCGACATCAGCCCGTTTTTCATATGTCGCCGAGCGGACGATACGGTTCTTCAGGTCCAGTCCGGCGAAGGAGAAAGGCCCGAAAAGTTTCATCACTTTGCATTACCCCCGAGTCCGGCGGCGAGCTTTATCGCCTCTATCATGCTGGACGGATCGGCAATGCCTTTCCATGCTATGTCGTATGCCGTACCGTGATCAGGCGAGGTGCGGACAAAGGGCAACCCTACGGTCATGTTCACTCCCTTCTCAAATGCTACCATTTTCAGTGGTATAAGGCCCTGGTCATGGTACATGCATACAACGATGTCGAAATCGCCCTTGTATGCCTTATGAAAAAGAGCGTCCGGAGGATAAGGACCTGTCACCGGAATTCCCATCTCACGGGCTTCTTCTATCGCTGGGGCAATCTGTCCGATCTCCTCGTCGCCGAATATTCCGGACTCTCCTGCGTGCGGGTTCAGGCCCGCGACCGCGATCCTGGGTCCGTTGATGCCCATCATCTCGCAGGCTCTTTTTGCGAGCATGATTGTTTGCAGGACTTTGTCTCTTGTCACCAAACCGGGCACGTTTCTGAGCGCGGTATGTATGGTGGTCAGGATGACCCTGAGAGGCCCGCCGCAAAGCAACATTGCATAATCCTTTGTCCCGGTTAATTCCGCCAGCATCTCGGTATGGCCCGGCCAGGCCAGTCCGGCCATCTTCAGCGCTTCTTTTGAAATCGGCGCTGTGACAATTGCATCGACCACTTTGAGCATCGCGAGCTCCGCGGCCTTTTTTATGTAAGCTGCGCAATCTCTGCCACCTGCAAGAGAAGCCCGCGATTTTGGAAAGTTCCGGTCTTTGATCTCTCCGGCATTGAGTATGTTATGGTCCGCGGGAACGAAGGCCAATCCCATCTTTTCCGCAGCCTCCAGCAGTACGCTCTCAGAGCCGATAATGAGAGGCCTGCAAATTCCTGCGACTTCATCAGACAGGAGAGATTTGAGGACGATCTCCGGGCCGATGCCCGCAGGATCGCCGATAGTGACGGCCAGTTTAGTTTTCGAGTACGGTTGCATCTTTCGGCGGAGTGAAGTTGAAGGTCGAGTTTTTGAGGCCGCTGTTGATTTTCACATCTTTAAGAGTGATCTCGATCCTGTTCGAGAGCCGATCGAATATTGTGAGTGCCCTGATCGGGAACTCTCCGTCGGTAGGTGTGACATCGATGCGGTCGATATTCCCCATCGGTTTCTTCGGCTTCAATACGAGATGGCCGGGGGTATCCGAGACTACATCGAATTCCTGTCTTACATCTCCGAATCCCGCAAGCAGCGCAATAGGGGCCTGTCCGTACGTTGCCCTGTCGAATCTCGACTTGATTACTTGGTTCTCTTTTTTTTGATAGATAAGGATTTCGTTCTCCATGACGTAGATAGCCTGGGGTTTTTCGCCCGTATATTCCCATTTCATGCTCGGTGGTTTTATGAAGAACCGGCCCGTATATGTATCGGTACGTTTCAGATCTCTCACAAAGCTTTTCTGGACAAAATTCCCCCTGATGTCCTTTATCCCCTCGTAGGCTTTCTGTATCTTTGTTACCTGGTCTTCAGCCTGCGCGGAACAGGCAACCGCAGTCGTTAATACTGCAACCAGCAATCCGGATATAATGCAGGCGATATTGCGACCTGATCCGGCCACAACTCCTGCGAGATAACACATCGCCGCAGCTGATATTCTATTTGCTTTTTTCATCATCTTCTCCTCAGGAACTCCCTCGGCTTCCCGGCCCCTTTCGGGGGTCCGACGAACCCGTCTTCCTCAAGCAATTCCATTATGGTGGCTGCCTTGTTGTACCCTATCTTAAACCTCCGCTGGATGGACGAGATCGAAACCTCCCCTGCGGACTCCGCGAAATCGATCACCCTCTGATACATTTCATCCCTTTCGTCCTGCTGCCAGTCGCCCGTCTTCCCCTCGACGACTGCGATGCTCTCAAAAGTGGTATAGTCCGGGGTGCCCTGTTCCTTTACAAATTTTGTTATATCCTTTACCTCAGAGTCGCTTACGTAAGCGCCGTGTATCCGGACGATCTTCACTCCCGGAATCATGTATAACATGTCGCCGGAGCCGAGGAGCTTTTCGGCCCCCATGGAATCGAGAATAGTCCGCGAGTCGATTTTTGAGGTGACCTGAAAGGATATCCTTGCAGGAAAGTTCGCTTTGATCAACCCGGTTATTACGTCGACCGAAGGCCGCTGGGTTGCAAGTATAAGATGGATCCCCGAAGCCCTGGCCATCTGCGCAAGACGGGCTATGGCATTTTCGACATCGGCGGGTGCTGTGAACATTAGGTCCGCGAGCTCGTCGATGAAGACTACGATATAAGGCAAGCGCTCGGACGGCTGGACCTGGCGGTTGAAATTCTCGATGTTCCTGGTACCCTGCTGGGCCAGTAATCTGTACCGCCGCTCCATTTCGAGCACCATCTTCTTGAGGGCGTCGGAGGCTTCCTTGGGACTGGTGATGACCGGCGAGATCAGGTGCGGGATGTCGGAATAAGCGGAAAGTTCCAGCAGTTTTGGGTCTATCATGAGCATCTTCACTTCGCTCGGCGAGGCCTTGTAAAGCATGCTTGTGATCATGGCGTTGATGGAGACGCTTTTGCCGGAGCCCGTGGCTCCCGCAACCAGCAGGTGCGGCATCCGCGCCAGGTCTGTGACCACGGGGCTGCCGAAGATGTCCTTGCCGAGGGCAAGGGTCAGCAGCGATGAACTTTTCTGAAATTCCTCGGAAGAGATGATTTCCTTGAGCGCCACCGAAGCACGCTGCCTGTTCGGCACTTCGAGTCCTATCGTGGCTTTGCCGGCTATCGGATATACCCT
>DATJOY010000050.1:0-3527 GCA_035506695.1 Dissulfurispiraceae bacterium | reverse complement strand
GGAGTTACCGCCCGGAAAAAAGGGTGAAGTCATGCATATGTCCCTGCCTGACAAGAAAGGACCGGCTGCGCAAGCCGGGACGTACATGAAACCATCAAAAAAGGTTGAAAAAACACCTGCCCTCAAACTGGAAGCACCTGCAGAGAATCCGAAGGAAAACGAAACTTCGCCTGCGTCCGGAAAGCCCGCGGAATCATCTCAGCCGTAGCCCTGCATGAAGATAGGATCCCTCAGCGACCATATCAATCGAAAGACTGTTGTCATTTTTGTACTGCAGTTTATAATTGTTGTCGTTCTGCTCAGTTATCGGGCGTGGCAGGATTCGAGTGCCGAGTGTGTGAGGTGCCATTCAGACAGCGAAAAGATGGCGCGTTTGGGCTACGCTCAGTTGTATGTCACTCAAAAAATGGTCGAAACCGAAAGCAAGCATCCCAATGTGCAATGCCGAGACTGTCACCTTGGAAACGGAAGGGCAAAGGAACCGGACAAGGCACATGAAGGCATGCTCAGGGCGGTCCTTGTGAGTACGAGCGGTGAGATGCTTGACCGGAAGAAGGTTTATCCGCAGGCGTTGCTGCCTAAAGGTGACGACGCGATAAGGCAGTTGCTTCCACAGACAAAAGAGAATGGTTCATATACTCCCCTCTCCAGTGTCAGAAATGTAGTCTGGCATGACAGGGATACTGTTACGTTTAACTTCAATCCTGAGATAGCCAAGAAGACCTGCGGCAAATCGAATTGCCACCCTGAGCAGCTTAAGCAGTTCAATACTACCGTAATGGCGACAAATTTCAGACAGCGCACCATGAGGACATGGCTCGAACCTTACGGGCCTCAGAATTGAGGGCCGTCCTTTGCGGACATACCTCCGGCGGAGGTATTAAGAAGTTCGCAGTTCTCCTTTAAGAATACCGAGGATATCCAAAAGGAGATCAACGTACCTTTTTCAAAAGAACAGGCAATTGCCAAGCAGAAATACTGCAATGTTTGTCATGCGGGATGTCTTGACTGCCACTACGACCCCGACCCCAAGAAGGGATTGCACCACATGACAAACAAACCCACTGCTGCAAGTTGTTCAGGCAATGGAAGGGGCACAAGCATGTGCCATTCGGGCGCGATGCAGAGCAGGAGAGGGGGTACCTATATCGGAGGGTCGTATTCCCTTCCCGAAGGGATGGCGCCGGATGTGCATTATAAAAAGAACATCCAGTGCTCCGATTGTCACGCGACCGGAGAAAAGGGTATGGGTGACATGCAGCGCAAGGCCAATTGCCAGGACTGTCATCTTGAGATTGAAGATGCCCATTCAAAGAGCATTCACAAGAATCTCGACTGCGCAGCTTGCCATATTAATGAACTCAGGGGATATCAGATAGTGATATGGGGGCCCGGCAAGGTAGCCGAAAAGGAAAATCCGTTCAACAAATATTCACTTTACTATGGCATTCAGGGACCGCCGATCCTGATGAAAGACCAGAAGGGCAGATGGATAGCAGTAAAGGTTTTCCCTCATAGTGTCGGCAACATCAAGACAGATGTAAAACCATCAGAAAAAATGCTGTTCCGCTGGCCAAAAGGAGAAACACGGGACCCGTATTTCATCGTTGGTACATTCGACCTCGGCGGAGACAATAAACACCTGCTATGGTTAGAAATACAGCAAGCATCCCATCCGTTCGGAAAGGGGAGGTCGTGCGAAAGCTGCCATCGCGAAAAGCAGATAGCCTCATCTCGATGGGAATATATGGATGATCAGGGTTCCGTGGAACCGTTTGCCGGAGGCTATCGAATCATTGCCGACAAAAATGGCCTGATGATCTCGGATATGGCGAGCGATTCCCCGATTAAAGCCGCTCCGGGATATAAACTGGAAGATTTTGCATCATGGTTGTATCTCAAGGACAAATGGAGGATGCCGGGAGATTTTTCGATAAAAGCCGAAAAAAAGAAGTATGATGATTATCTGTCCCTTTCAAAAAAAGTTACGCATGAATTGGCTGATATGGATGCTTATTTAAAAAAGGTGGATGCAAAAATGAAGCGAAGGTATCTCGAAATGAAAGGAGAAGTACTTCATAATCAGGACGGGGCAATGCAATTAATAGAGTCATTTAACAAGGCAAATGCTGTTAAGTAGCTTTAGGTAATAAATCATAACACTATGATAACAAATGATTATATATACAAGTTTTTAAGGGATAAAATTTCGAGGCCTGTAAGTTTCAGAGACCTCGTCTCGCATCTGCGTCTTGATGCCCCGGGGAAAAGGGCTACAAAGAAAATATTGCGGTCTTTGGTAGGCGAGGGACGAATAGTCAGAACGAGAAAGGGCCTTTACGGACTTTCGGAGGAGATGAGTCTCGTTACCGGATACTTTGAGGCTCACAAGGACGGGTATGGATTTGTAATCACTGATAAGCCCGGTGAGCGCGATGTTTTCATACCGGCCAGATCCGTATTCGGGGCCATGGACAATGACAGAGTCGTGGTCAGGGTTGAGAACAAAAAACGGAGAGAAGGGCAGATTATCAGGATACTTGACAGGGCCTGCAAAACAATAGCCGGGACTTTCGAAAGGGGAAGGGCCGCCTATTTTGTCAGACCCAAGAACAGGTCGATTCCATTCGATCTCTATATCTCGCCGCTGGATACAGGTGAGGCTGAAGACGGCGATAGTGTCATCGCCGAGATTGTCAGCTTTCCGACCGACAAAAGGCCACCTGCCGGTAAGGTCTTAAAAATCCTGCGGAAACCAAAGTCACCGGCTGATGACATAGAAATGATCGTGGACGAACTTGGACTGGCGCGCCGTTTCCCTCATGCTGTTGCGGAAGAAGCAAAGGAATTATGCAAAGAGCTTTCGGAAGGTCATACAAATCCTAAGAGAAAAGACCTTCGCGAGCTGAAAACAGTTACTATCGACGGCGAACGCGCCAAGGATTTTGACGACGCAGTATCGATAGCGAGAACCGGGTCAGGATACCGTTTGTGGGTCCACATTGCGGATGTCGGTCATTATGTGGATTGGGACACCCTGATCGACAAGGAAGCGCGCAAGAGGGGCACCAGCGTATATTTTTCAGATCGGGTTATCCCCATGCTGCCGAAGGAATTGTCCGAAGACCTCTGCAGCCTAAAGCCGAAAGTAGACAGGTTCGCCTTTACCGTCGAGATGGAATTCGACGAAAAAGGGAAGAGATTATCCCAAAGATTTTATACGAGCACTATTTGCAGCAACGAAAGAATGACATACACGGCAGTTAGGCAGATACTTGTTGACAGGCAGCCCGCCGTCAGGCAGAGGTACGAAGCCCTCATTAACGAATTCGAGTTAATGGAGGAACTCTGCGGTATATTGAAGGAAAGCCGGCTGAAGAGGGGAAGCCTCGATTTCGATCTGCCGGAACCGGAGGTGCTGCTGGATCTGAAGGGCAATCCGAAGGATATCATTCGCGCAGAGCGGAATCTTGCGCACATGATCATCGAAGAATTCATGATCGCCGCCAATGAAGCAGTGGCAGAGC
>DATJOY010000049.1:0-12926 GCA_035506695.1 Dissulfurispiraceae bacterium | reverse complement strand
TCCAGAAAATATCATCCTGCATATTATGTACTTCGCCATCTTTAAAAGCGCCGTAAATCTGGCACTCCTTTTCGGGGTACGGAGTGCCGTCCGACCTTGTGTGGTGGTAAATAGAATGACTGTTCCTGCCCAATAATTCCTCAGCGTCATATCCCAGCATTGATGTTGCGGATGGATTGATGAACGTGATACACCCCTGCGTGTCTATTCCAATAATTCCGTCTCCTGCGGATTTCAGAATAAGATCTCTTTGCCGAAGAGCATCCTCACGGTCCAGTTCCGCTTTCTTCCTGCCGGTGATATCACGGATTATCCCTGTTGCACACCACTGGTCCTTAATGAGAAGGGATGCAATCGAGAGTTCTATCGGGAAGCGGGTCCCGTCTTTCCTGACCGCTGAGAGTTCAAGCGTCTTTCCTATGACTGGTCCCTGTCCGGTGCTTCTGAACCGTGCAAGCCCATTCTCGTATTCCCTCGCAACTTCCGGGGGAACAATGAGCGTGTGCAATTCCTTACCAATCGTTTCGTCCTGTGAATATCCAAATATTTTTTCTGCTGCCTTATTCCAGAATGAAATAGTGCCGTCATTGTCCATGATGATAAAGGCGTTTTGGGCCAGCAGACTGATGTTCCTGAATTTCTCCTCGCTATCGCGCAGGTTGCGATAGGCTATCATAACGGTAAGACCATCTGTAAGTCGCCTGCCTATTTCCTGCAGCAGTCTCTCCTCTTCCGGCGTCCAGATGCGTTCATTAGAGCACTGATTAATCCCTAATTGCCAGGGTTCGCCTAATTTTGGACGCAAAGCCAGTGTCATCGTGCATTTTACGCCGAAATTCTCCGTTATGGATGCAGGCATCGGATACTCATTTCCTGGACCGACCTTCATTGGCCTGTCCAAACCAAGAAGGATACGCCATCCGTCTGCCACCTCCGGGTCCATGGGCACCTGCATCCTCACGCTCAGGACGCCGGGATATTCGGGTTTGGTCCGCTCCATCTGGCATGTCCATGAATCAGCGTCAGGGTTGCAGGGATATAGAAGATAAGCCCTGTCGCAATCGAAAATGGAAAGTACTACATCAAGCACATCGCTCAGCATCTGTTCAGGGTTATTCGTCCCCTGGATGGCCCTATTCACTCGGTCCATCCTCTCAAGGAAGCTGAGATGGGCAATCCGTTCTTTTTCCGCCCGCCAGCGGTCGGCACGTGCGCGCAGAGTGATTACTCCGAACGCCAAATCTCCCGACAGTTCCTCCAGAAGCCTTATTTCATCCGGAGTGAAAGTATTAGGCCGCTCAGAATAGATCCTCAGCACTCCGAATGTCTTTTCATTCTCATCTTTCAGCGGCAGTGCAACCGCAGAGCGATAACCCCGCTTCAAGGCACTCTCCCGCCAGGGGGCTGCATTGGTGTCAATGGCAAAGTCCTGGATACACGAAATCTCTCCTGTCCTGATTGTCGTTCCGGTAGGACCACGACCCCGTTCCGTCTCGGCCCAAGTAATCGCAGCCTGTTTTAAATAGCCGTCTTCAACTCCCCCCCATGCTATCGGCCTTACTGTCCTGGCTTCATCGTTCTCTGGATATCCTACCCAGGCCATGCGATATCCTGCCTCCTCGCAGATTATGCGGCATATGTCGTTAAGCAGCGCCTCTTCGTCTGTAGCGCGCACCATCACCTGATTGCAGTTGCTTATGGCGCGCAATTCACGGTTCAGATGATGCAGCGCCCTTTCTGCATGTTTGCGTTCAGTTATGTTTTGTGCTGTTCCGCGGAGTCCCGCTATACTTCCGTCTTCTTTACGGTTAACTTGTGCCCGCATGGAAATCCAGCGAGTCGGGCTGGATGGATCTGCAAGCTCAAGATCAATTTCGAACGGTTCATGTGTTTGCAAGGAGTTCTTCACCTCAGCATCGAGCATGGCCGTGCTTTCCTGTGTGTACATTTTCAAATGGTTCTCATAGTTGGGCGGTGAGGCATTCAAATCGAGATTGAATATCCTATAACATTCTTCAGACCACCACATGGTGCCTTTCGATGCATCCCATTCCCAGTTGCCGATATGCGCTAAATGTTGTGCTTCCTTTAGCGCAGCCTCGCTCTCACGCAACTCCTGAGTGCGGTCATCCACCATCTTTTCGAGGATGTCATTAGCCTCCTGAAGAATCGTTCCTTTCTGTTTCAGATCTCTGAAAATGATATCGAACGGCTCTTTCAGACCTGTAACGATCAGGGCCCGGTATATGAGGTAAAATGCTGCCAGTTTCAGGAGATGCCCCAGCATATTTGCAAAGCCGTAAACGTTGAGATACGTGGTAAAGGCAAGCTCGGAAGCTGCCATGCAGATTATAGAGAAGCTGATCAACGCATAAACATTTCCGCTTAAACTGTCCCGCGTCATGTAAAAGAAAGCCAGCGAGACGATAAGCATGCACGTAATAACATATTCGCTGACGATCTTGAATGGCGTGAGTCCTATCCCCTCAACATAGCAGTCAGGGAAATGCCCCGAAAAAGCGAGTATTGCTATCGAGGCTGCCGCAAAATATGCTCCGAATACAAAGTACTCATTAATCCTGCGCCTGACAAACAGAGGCGCTATGCAAAGCGTGGCTGCCTGGATATAGCGTGCCACTATCCATAGTTGCGTTGGAAGATTGGCGCCATACCCGGGGAATACTCCCATGCCCTTATAGGCAAGGGTATGGAGTAAGTCTATGAGAGCGACAAAACCAAAACCTATCCCGAGAATTTTAAGATTGTCGCTGGGGAGATAACTGCGGGAATTCCAGACAATGATAAAAAGAGCGAATCCGATCGCAACCGTTATAATCTCTACCAGACTGTGAAACACAAGATAGCTGAAGAGGCTGATGACATAAAGCATCATCGGGACAATAACTATCATGCCGACGATCCTGAAGTTTCTATGGGCCTCTTCAGGCAAAAATAATTGCTTATTCTCTGCTTGCATCTGTGTGGCCCTCTCGGACCTCACCGGGCCTGATTCCCTGGTGTCCGTTTGCGACACCAGCAGCAGAAAGGACAACGAGCAGAACGAGACATATATGGGACTTCCGACGCCGCTTCCGCCGATCTCTCATCAGCCCTCCCGATTGGTCGCCTTGTCGCGCACCTTTTAGTTTATGGTCTATGACGAATGCAGATCGCCGAACTCCGAAGATATATCATCTCGGCTGTCTGACACTAAGCCTCCTCGCACTCCCCCCGAAGTGTTGGGCTCATTTTAAGGATATGTTGCGTATAATTCAGATTACCAGACAATCTTTTCGGTTTGCAATACAAATTACACTTTAAAATCTGCCGTAGAAAGAATTTGTCTTATCGGGCGGATTATGGAGGTATCTTAGGATGAAATGGGCGCGAAATTACAGATACTTTAAATAGGTCACAAAGTACATTCTGGAGCGTTGTGTAAGTCTCGCGGTTCGGCTTGAATCACTTTCGCTGCATGCTGTATTATGAAATTCACTTGTTTTTTCAGGGAGGTTTTAGTGAGCGCTTCAGTAAGAGTGAGATTTGCACCGAGCCCCACGGGGCACCTTCACATAGGCGGTGCCAGGACCGCCCTGTTTAACTGGCTCTTTGCGCGGCACAATAACGGGACTTTTATCCTGAGGATTGAGGACACAGACACCACCCGTTCCACCGAAGAGTATATCGAAGCCATCATCGAGGGCATGAACTGGTTGAAGATGGATTGGGACGAAGGACCGTTCAGGCAGACCGACAGATTCAACATTTACAGGAGTTATGTGGACCGTCTGCTTGCCGAAAGCAAGGCTTATCGCTGCTACTGCACATCTGAAGAACTGGAACAGAGGAGACAGCAGGCACTGGCTGAGGGAAGGACGCCAAAATATGATGGCAGATGCAGGCGCATAACGGAACCAATTCACGGGAAACCATTTGCCGTCCGATTCAAGATGCCGCAGGAAGGCAAAACCGTACTTAACGATATGATCAAGGGTCCAATCGAATTCGAGAACAACCTTCTCGATGACATGATCATCCTCCGCTCCGACGGCGCGCCCACCTACAACTTTGTAGTTGTAGTAGACGATATCGATATGAAGATAACGCACATCATCAGGGGCGACGACCACGTCAACAACACCCCGAAGCAGATCCATATCTACCGCGCCTTTGGATGGGAGCCGCCGCAGTTTGGCCACCTGCCGATGATTCTCGGCGCAGACAAGGCCCGTTTGAGCAAGAGGCATGGGGCGACATCGGTCATGGCATATAAAGACATGGGGTATTTGCCTGATGCCCTCATCAATTACCTTGTGAGGCTCGGTTGGTCCTACGGCGACCAGGAAATATTTAAACGCGAAGAATTGATCGAACACTTCTCGTTCGATAATGTCGGCTCTTCGGCTGCGGTGTTTAATCCTGAAAAACTCCTTTGGCTCAACAGCCAATACATAATGAATACGCCACCTGAAAGCCTGGCTGAGATGGTCCTGCCGTTTCTTGTGAAGGCAGGCCGCTTTGCTGAAGGACAGAAACCCGACATGCAGTGGCTTTCCAGGGCAGTGCTAACCCTCAGGGAAAGGGCCCGGACGCTCGTCGAGCTTGCCCAATCAATGAATTATTATCTTGTTGACGAAGTCGAGATCGATCAGAAGGCCAAAGATAAAGTCCTGAAGCCCGAAGCCATAAAGCTCCTTGCCGAGCTGAAAGAATCACTATCGGGGCTTGCGGAATTCAGCGTGCCCGAGATCGAAAAGATATTCGCCTCGATTGTAGAAAAGAACAACGTCAAACTCGGTAATCTCGCGCAACCTGCGCGGGTTGCAATTACCGGCGGCACTGCGAGTCCGGGGATATTCGAGGTCTTCGAAATCGTCGGAAAAGACAGGGTACTGAGACGTCTGGAAAAAGTAATTGGAGGTGCATGATGGCGCTGAAAAAAGAGCTGATAGATATCCTGGCCTGCCCCAAATGCAAGGGCGATCTTATTTACAGAGAGAATGAAAACGTGCTCGTCTGCGAAAAGTGCAGGCTAATGTATCAGGTCAAAGACGATATCCCGGTCATGCTGATCGAAGAGGCGCTGCCGCTGAAATAGATAGCTACAAACACATCTGTTGGCAACAACTTTGTCTGGTGCCCGGTTTCGAGCGCGTAAAAGCTTGTATTTATATTGACTCAAAGAACCAGGATTCGGTCCTTCGCACGATCATAAATGTCCTTCCGGTGTCCTATCCCAAGAACAATTACCATCTACCGGTCAAATTCAAAAATAATTCTGTAGTCACCCACACAGAGCTTCCAGTATCCCTTGAGTGTACGCCGTAATGGCCGGGCGAACTGTTCCGGATGAGTCATCAGTTTTGTTTCTATAGCGAGTTTTATTCTTAATTTAATTGCAGACGGTAAAGACGGAATATCTCTCGTTACTACGTCCTTGTGATATTTGATCGCAAATGGCACTTAACCCCAGGCTTTCTGATGAGAAATAAGCTCAGATTTCTTCAAAGATTTCTTTCTTTCCTCTGCCAGAGCAACCAGGGCCAAGTCTTCCTGAATCTCAAGAGCGTCCCCAATGAGATCTTCTACGACTGATGACATGGAGCGGCCCCGGGACTTTGACAGCATCTGCACGTCGGCATAGATTTTTCGAGTCAAGACGACATTGATCCGGGGATTTTTTGTGGGCATGGGATTTGACCTCCTCAGTGATACACTTATGATACACCCAAACAGCATTTTTTCAACGCCTGCTTGTAGTGGGAACTGAATACTAACATGAATTAAGTGCAGGGCAACGAACGCTTGTAAGTGATAGCATAATATGATATCATATTGATATGAAGGCAAAGCATAGGCGAACGCTCGAAGCAATCTTTGCGACACCCACGCTTGCCGGCATTGCTTTCTCTGACGTAGAAGCCTTGATGATTGCAATAGGCGGTGAGGTCCGTGAGGGAGAAGGCTCACGCGTTGTTTTTGAACTTAAAGGGTCCCGCAGATATCTTCACCGTCCGCACCCGGGCAAAGAGGCGAAGAAATATCAAGTCGAAGAGCTGCGTGAGTGGCTCAGATATTTGGAGGTTATACCATGAAGAATGTAATGACCTATAAAGGTTATATGGCCCGTGTAGAATTTGACCCGCGAGACAATATCTTCACCGGAAAAGTTTTGGGTATTGACGATAGCATCTCTTTCCACGGTGCAACCGTAAAGGAGCTTAGAACTGATTTTCAGGCGGCAATAAACCATTATATAACTGACTGTGCAGCCATGGGTCGCAAGCCATTTAAGCCTGCCTCCGGCAAGCTCATGCTCCGCATATCATCTGAAACACACGCTAAAGCACTCACAGTGGCTAAAGCTTCAGGGAAAAGTCTGAACCAATGGGCTGCAGAGGTTCTCGATAAGGCTACTCAGATATAACGAATGACTGACCCTTCAACTGCTTTATAGAGTATATTCGACCTGTTGCCTTTTGAACGGACATTCAAACTTCAGCGAATAAGCCACCAGCTTCATTCCTTCTTTATTTTTGTTCCCCTTGCCGTATTTTGGGTCTCCCATCACCGCATGGCCGATCATATCAAAATGGCGGCGGATTTGATGCAGTCGTCCTGTTTTAATTGATACATCGACAATGGACATGTTTTTTTGCGAATCAAAATACTCAACCTTGAATTCAGTGTGTGCCGATTTCCCGTCCAGCCGCAAGTCTATAGTGCCATTCTGATTTTTCTCGCCAGGGTTGCCGAGGACTTCGACGCGATATTTCTTGATGACAAGGTTTTTCTGAAAAAGTTCGGACAATCTTGCGGCGGCATCCTTCGCGTGCGCGATCAGCATCAGCCCCGCAGCCTCGCGGTCAAGGCGATGGACGAGAAACACCTCACGGTTGTTCCTGAAGTACAGCTCGGACTGGCGCAGCAGCGAACAGTGGTCTCCGTACATCGTGCCCTGCGCCATCAGCCCCGCAGGCTTATGCCATACACTGTAGTCCCTGCGGTCTTCGATCAGTCGGGCCTGCGGCGGTTTAATGGCAAGCAGCTTTTCATCGTAGTATAGTTCGATACGATCACCAGTGCGGATTTCAGCTGTCGCCTTTCTGAGTCTTCTGAGCCCGCCACTTTTCCTCGCGATCCAGACCGCACCCCTGTTCATGGCGTCCTTGATTCGGCCTTTGGAAAGTCCGGTTTCCGACACCAGAAAATCGCACACAGTGCCTGACACCTCTTTCCCCGGCGTCTTAATGAAGGTGAATTTACCTGAGGACATCCATTATTGTACCATTGTCCCTTTGACAATGACCGGCTCTTCAATTTAAATTATGAGTACTGTTCTGAGGCATTCTTCAGGCCGGATGGAAGGAAGATCCGAAGGCTTTATAGCGATACCTTAGCTGATTTTCATACTGCCGGACAGATCGGATGCAAGAATGCACTTCTGGCAAAGTCCTTCAATTCGCGACTGAATACAGTTTCACATCGCATTATAAAGACTCCGGGGCTTCCTTCCATCCGGCTTTATATCGCGTTAATTATATCATTTATCTGATAGGAGGAAGCTGTGGCTGAAAAGATTAAAGTAAAGAACCCCATCGTCGAGATGGACGGCGACGAGATGACCCGCATCATCTGGCAGATGATAAAAGACAAGCTGATTTCGCCATTTCTGGACATAGACCTGAAATATTACGATCTCGGTGTCAAACATCGTGACGATACGGACGACAAGGTGACTATCGATGCCGCAAACGGTATCAAGGAATACGGGGTCGGCGTAAAATGCGCCACGATCACGCCCAATGCCGCACGCGTGAAGGAATACAATCTCAAGAAGCAGTGGAAGAGCCCCAACGGCACAATCCGCGCGATCCTTGACGGTACGGTGTTTAGAAAGCCGATTATTATTAGAAATATCCCGCCGCTTGTTAAGTCCTGGAAAAAGCCGATCATTATAGGCCGCCATGCTTATGGCGACATTTACAGGAATGCCGAATATGTGATCAACCAGCCGGGGACAGCCGAAATTGTTTTTACACCTGCAGGTGGCGGTGAAAAGAAGGTCGTGAAGATACACGACTTCGACGGCTGCGGCGTTGTCATGGGCATGCACAACACCGAAAAATCGATACGAAGCTTTGCACGTTCCTGTATCAATTACGCCCTGAGCGAAAAGACCGATTTATGGTTCGGGGCGAAGGACACGATCTCCAAGCAATACCACGGCTTCTTCAGGGATGTTTTTGCAGAGGAGGTCGGGAAAGCAGAGGATAAACTGTCGGGGGCCGGAATCCAGTATCGCTACATGCTTATCGACGATGCAGTCGCGCAGGTGCTCAAATCAGCTGGCGGAATGCTCTGGTGCTGCATGAACTATGACGGCGACGTCATGTCTGACATGGTAGCTACCGGCTTCGGCAGCCTGGGCCTAATGGCATCAGTCCTTGTTTCCCCGGACGGCAAATACGAGTACGAAGCGGCCCACGGCACCGTTACGCGCCACTATTACGAGCATTTGAAGGGCAACGCAACGTCCACGAATTCGATTGCCTCGATTTTTGCCTGGACAGGGGCAATCGCAAAAAGGGGAGAGCTGGACAACACGCCGGATGTCGCAGCCTTTGCGCACAAGATCGAAAAGACCGTGATCGACACGGTGGAGAGCGGTGTCATGACCAAAGACCTCATGCTGATCGCAGAACCTTGCGTCACAAAATATGCACTGACCGAAGAGTTCATCGATGCGGTTGCGCAGAGGATGACAAGAATATAATAAATTAATGGCCCCGGAAACTGACTGTTCAGGGGCCTGCATTGAAGCCAGCTATCCCACTTTATTCACAAATTATTTCGCGGCATAGCCTGAAGTGTTTGAATCGAAGAGCACTGTCTGGGTCCTCAGGGCTGCCAATCAGAAAAGACAATTCTTTCTATAAGCAGACAGTTCTCTTCATGACCGGACCAGTCTATCCGTAACAATGGCTAATTCAGTGCGCGAGAGGCAAATACTTCCGGCTGTGCTGTCGACATTTATGAATAATGAAGGCTATTCCATCCCATCGCCAGTCTGTTTTATTAAATTTGACACGATTCTCAAATTTTGTTGTCTGCCTCCATGCAATCTGATATCATTGAATGAGGCAAATCAGGAGGGGTGTAAAAATGGAAAGAGAAAAAAGATTAAAGATCGGGGAAATGCTGCTGCAGGCCGGGCTGATCAACGAAAAACAGATACAGGAAGCCTTGCGGGTGCAGGGACAGACAAAGGGGCGGCTGGCTTCGATCCTGATCGAGCTGGGATATATAGACAATGCGAAGATACTTGAACTCCTTGGCAAACAGTTCGGAGTGAAGACCGCGGACCTCGATACCGCGGCTATTGACCCGTCGTTGCTAAAAAACATACCAATCAACAAGCTGAGAGGATACAAGGTCTTTCCGATTTCGGCTTCGGGCAAAAGCATGACGCTGGCGATGGTGAACCCGAAAGATGTAGTGGCAATCAACGATCTTGAATTCCTTATGGGCTTTTCCATACAACCAGTGCTGGTCCTCCAGTCCCAGATGGACAAAACCATCAGGATGATCGAATCGGGCCATGGAACGCCGGGGGGGTCTTCTCAACAAGCGCAGGCAAGCCTACAGCAGAAAGCCGTCGAATGCGAACGGGCAGTGGACCTCAAACACCTGCTCAAAATCATGGTCAAGGAAAAGGCATCTGACCTGCTATTGTCCGCAGGGTCGCCTCCATGCATAAAAAAGGACAATCAGCTGAAGAGACTCTCAAAATTTCGCCTTACACCGGAACAGACCCGCCAATTCGCAGACGAGATGATTACCGAAAAGCAGAAAAGGGACTTTGATCTGAACAATGAACTCGACTTTGCACTGACTTTTCCGGATATCTGCAGGTTCAGGATCAACATTTATATGCAGCGCAAGTCGGTCTCAATAGCGATGAGAAATATTGTTGAAGATCCGCCGAGTGTCGAGAGCCTAGGGATAGGCTCCTGGATCGAGGAATTCGCCCTCAAACAGCAGGGGCTGATTCTTATCACCGGGCCTGTCGGGCATGGAAAGACCACCACCATGGCAGCCCTCATCGACATCATCAACAGTAAGAGAAAGTGCAACATCATCACCATCGAGGACCCGATCGAGTACCTTCACAAACATAAATCGAGCAACGTGAACCAGAGAGAGGTCGGAGTGGACACTGATTCATTCCAGGCAGGGCTCAAGCATATCTTCAGGGAAGCACCCGATGTAATCGTGATCGGTGAGATCCGGGACCCGGAAAGCTGTGCAATTGCGCTGCAGGCCGCGGAAACCGGGCATCTGGTCATGAGTACGATTCACTCCTCTACAGCCACGACCACAATCGAGAGGATCATAGATATTTTCCCTCAGCACCAGCAGGCCCAGATCAGGCTCCAGCTTGCCGACAATTTTCTGCTGATCCTCAACCAGAGGCTCGTTCCGCCCAAGATCGGGGAAGGGAGGGTCCTGGCTTATGAAAAGCTCAACAATTCGCACAGGATAAGAAACCTGATGAGGGAGAACAAGACGCACCAGATACGAAGCCTTATAATGCAGCAAACTGCCGACGACTTCGTTTCGATAGACCACAGCCTTGCAAGACTCTGCATCGCCGGCAAGATAAGCCGTGAAACCGGCCAGCACTATTGCGACAATCTGCCTTTCTTTAATGATTTAGTCAGCAAGAAGGCAGTATAGGTCGGAAGAAAAAGAATAGTATCCCTTATTGCGTTAATATTTCATGAAGGACCTATTTTCTGTCTGCTTTCGAGATCTTCGCCCATTCGTCCCTTAGTGTCACTATCCTGTTGAAGACAGGCTTGCCGGGCAGTGAATCAAAGGTATCGACGCAGAAATATCCCATCCTCTCGAACTGGTAATGGGTCCCCGGAAGCGCACCGGACAGTGAAGGCTCTGCCCTTGAAGCAATTACCTCAAGCGATTTGCCGTTGAGATAGTCGATGAAGTCCTTGCCCTCTTCGACATCGTTCGGATTTGCGACGGTGAAAAGTGAATCGTACAGGCGCACTTCCGCGGCAATCGATTGCCCCGCTGAAACCCAGTGCATGGTGGCCTTGACCTTGCGCCCGTCGGGCGCATCACCACCTCGGGTAGCAGGATCATAGGTGCAATGGACTTCGCTGATCTCTCCGGTTTCAGGGTCTTTCACCGCGCTCACGCATTTCACGAAATAGGCGTACCTGAGCCTGACCTCGCGCCCCGGAGCGAGGCGGAAGAACTGTTTCGGGGGGGCCTCCATGAAGTCTTCCCGCTCGATAAAAAGTTCGCGGGAGAAAGGGACCTTCCGGGTGCCGGCATCAGGGTCTTCCGGATTGTTGACGGCGTCGAGATACTCGACCTCACCTTCAGGATAATTGTCGATGACCAGCTTCAGAGGCCTTAGCACAACCATTACGCGCGGTGCCTTCCTGTTCAGGTCTTCCCTCACGCAGAATTCGAGCAGGCCTTTGTCCACAAGGCTTTCCTTCTTGCCGACCCCTATGCGCTCGCAGAAATTCCTGACGGCTTCAGCCGTATATCCGCGCCTCCGCATGCCCGCGAGGGTAGGCATGCGCGGGTCGGTCCAGCCAGTGACATGCCCTTCATTTACGAGCCTCAAAAGCCTTCTTTTGCTTAAAACCGTGTGACTCAGATTCAGCCGGGCAAATTCATACTGCCTCGGGTGGTATATGCCGAGTTCGTCGAGATACCAGTCATACAACGGACGGTGGTCTTCATATTCCATCGTGCATATGGAATGCGTGACGCCCTCGATGGAGTCGCTCTGGCCGTGCGCGTAATCATACATCGGATAGATGCACCATTTGCTGCCGGTCCGATGATGGTCTTCATGCTTGATCCTGTACATGACCGGGTCGCGCATGTTGATATTGCCGGATGACATATCTATCTTGGCCCTTAACGTTTTTGATCCATCGGGGAATTCGCCCGCGCGCATGCGGCGGAAGAGATCGAGGTTCTCGTCAACGGACCTGTTGCGATAGGGGCTTTCTTTGCCCGGCTCTGTAAGCGTGCCGCGGTATTCGCGCATCTGATCAAAGGTCAGATCACAGACGAACGCCCTGCCCTTTTTTATAAGGTCTTCAGCAAATTCATACAGCCGGTCAAAATAGCCCGAGGCATAATAAAGATTCTCTCCCCAATCGAAGCCCAGCCACCTCACATCTTCCATGATCGAATCGACATACTCCTGTTCTTCCTTGCTGGGATTTGTGTCGTCGAACCTGAGATTGCAATGACCGCCGAATTCTGCAGCAAGCCCGAAATTCAGGCATATTGATTTGGCGTGACCTATATGAAGATAACCGTTAGGTTCCGGAGGAAAGCGGGTGATGACCTTGCCTCCGTTCTTGCCGGCGGCGACATCGGCTTCAACGATAGTACGGATAAAATTTGGCGGCGGATTGATAGCGGCATCGCCGCTTGCAGGTGTTTTCATGACTTTATTCCCTCGTGCTTGCCGATGTCGTTATGCCTGAGCGCCTCGCTGCAGCGCCCGGCATAACGTTCTTTAAGTGTTTATTTTACCATATGGAAGCATGAGATGAAGATTTCAGGCGGATCAAGGATATTCTTCCGGCAGCCACTTGTGCTAAAATATTCGACATGCCGAAGTGGCGGAACTGGCAGACGCGCTAGGTTCAGGGTCTAGTGGTCGCAAGGCCGTGCGGGTTCGAGTCCCGCCTTCGGCATTTTATCGCTTTGAATTATCAAACATCTTACAGTCACAACTTTAAAACAATCCGACTTAAGGGCAGCGAAATTCAATTACTACTTGGCAAGATTTGTACCACAAATATACAGGGGATCTATCCCTCCTTCACATGCGGATACGCAAAGGCATATACATTGAGTGATCGAAT
>DATJOY010000048.1:0-5448 GCA_035506695.1 Dissulfurispiraceae bacterium | reverse complement strand
TAAGACGGTAACCCAGCGCTTCACTGTATAGACGCAATGCCCACGCTTCCCAGTGTGTTTGAGCATAATAAGGTTGCCTGACAGGAGTAATATGACTTATCACCATGATATTGAAGACATCGAAAGAAGAATTCTGAGTATTTTTGCCCAGTTTAATATCCACCCAAATGAAAGCCTTGCTTTCCGCAGTATTTTACATGCCTGGCTGAATTACGGATATAAAAGTGATGAACTGGCTGCCGGACTTGATTCTTTAGTTAACAGGGGGTACTTGGTAGACGCCGGCAAGCAGTCATTCCGGCTGACTAAAGCAGGCGGCGAGTCATTTGCAGACAAAAAGACCATGTCAGAACCAAAGCCGGTTGACGGTGTTGAGAATGCAGAACTAGTGCAGCAAGCTTGTATCGAACGAAACTTAACAGGCCTTGAAGACATTAAAATACTGGAAATTGATGATGCAAGATCGTATCGACCGGACAACTCAAAATTGCTTTACAATATATATCTCAAGCTTTCCGCTTCACCTCCGGCGGAGTGGCAGCAGATATTTGCGGCAGAGCGCAGCCTTCCGCGCCATACTGCTTGGAGAGATGCCTGGATTGAAAGGGACTATATTGTCATTAACTGCATGCTGACGGAAATAGAAGACTATCATGCGAAGGACCTGATAGAAGATGTGGGTAATAGCAATTTAAAATACAGAAAATATTTAATTGAACTGGCACAAAAAGAAGCCGTGCAAATGCAAAAAGATTTGTCTGAACGCGATCAATTGAAAGAGCTGAAGATGAGGATCAAGTTTGGATAGAATCGATTAGAGGTCGGCATAATTGTCTTGCCGCTCCCGGCAATTGGCGTTATACGCCTGTTTATTTCTCATAGAACCGTTTTTTATAAATGCTCTTTTTAATCAGCCATTGTCAGGCAATTACGACTGCTGCCACACATTACAGTATTGATTTTATAAACAATGCATAAGTCACAAAACATTTTCGACGTAAAGTCGAAATGGATTATCATTCGAAGGTTCATAAGGTCTTCGATAAGATAAGCGGCTACAGGAGGTACTATGAAATGCTCCGTAGTCTCAGACACTTTAAAGGTTCCGAAGCGACACAACAGCGGTTAAAGATACTGGAGTTTTACAATAGGCACAATCTTTTCTTTCACAAACAACAGAGAAAAAGTCCGTGACTCATACAAGCACTGTCCTTAGCCTCGACGAAGTGATATAATTGACCATGGCTTCTGCAAAGACTGCAGGGATAATCATCATCGGCGACGAGATATTGACCGGCAAGGTCCAGGACACCAATACCTTCTTTCTTGCTAAGGAGCTTTGGTCCCGCGGCATATCCGTGTGTCGCGCCTCGGTGATCCCCGACATCACGGAGGTAATTGCTCGGGAGGTGAGGGATTTTTCTGAAAGATTCGATTTCGTATTCACCTCCGGAGGTATAGGCCCCACCCATGACGACATTACGATTGAAGGCATTTCCCAGGCTTTCGGTGTAAAAACAGTCATCAGCGATGTCCTGAAGGGCTCGATGGAGCGGAGACACAAAAACCTTACGCCTGCACAACTGAAAATGGCTGAAGTGCCCGAAGGCGCAGAACTTATTGACGACAACGGACTGACTTTCCCCCTGATAAAATTCAGGAATGTTTACATCTTTCCGGGGATACCTGAATTGCTGTACAGGAAATTCCATGCTGTCGGTGACCGCTTCAACGGACCCAGGATATTTCTCAGCAAGGTTTATTTCAATGAATCCGAGTCGGTACTTGCGCCCCGCCTCGACGAAATAGTCGGGCTCAACAACGGCGTGAAGATCGGCTCTTATCCTGTTATCGACAAAAGCGAATATACTGTAATGGTTACTCTCGAATCCATTGATGCAGCCGCGCTTGATTCTGCGGTACAGCTGTTGCTTGCAAAGGTGCCGGCAGAGAAAGTCGTCAGGGTGGTCCGTCCGGAATGATGCGGTTATGCGCGTCGGTGGCGGGTCACTTTCTGGTGGATGGGTCCGGGTTTTACGGTACCCGGCATTCCGGCGGAAGATAAAATAATCATATCGTAAAAAAGTGTTCCTGTAATTGCACAAGGACTGATCTTTTCCGTCGGATAGAGACCTGCCGCCGACTTCAAGCTGTGACATCAGACACGCAAAAGATTATAATAATATCCTAATTCGATTGAGCTTAAGGAGCAGAGGATGAAAGGGATTATTCTTGCAGGCGGCAGCGGCACACGGCTCTATCCGGTTACGATGGCGGTCTGCAAGCAACTGTTGCCGGTCTACGACAAGCCCATGATCTATTATCCCCTGGCGACCCTTATGCTCGCCGGTATCAGGGAGATCCTGATCATCTCGACTCCCCAGGACCTGCCGAGGTTCAGGGACCTCTTCGGGGATGGATCGCAGCTTGGTATCGCATTCTCTTATAAAGTGCAGCCCGCACCGAAGGGACTTGCGGAGGCGTTCATACTTGGGCGTGAATTCATCGGAAACGACAGCGCATGCCTTGTACTCGGCGACAACATCTTTTTCGGTCATGGCCTTACGGGCATGTTAAGAAAAGCTGTCAGCGATGTAGAAAAGAACGGAGGCGCAACTATTTTTGGTTATTACGTCAACGACCCGGAACGATACGGGGTGGTGGAGTTCGACAAGGATGGCAGGGCCCTGTCGATAGAGGAAAAGCCTGCGAAGCCGAGATCGAACTATGCAGTGACCGGCCTTTATTTCTACGACAACGATGTGGTAAACATAGCGGCCGGGGTCAAGCCTTCAGGGCGGGGAGAGCTCGAAATAACAGATGTCAACAGGGAATATCTAAGCCGGGGCAGGCTTAGGGTCGAAGTTCTCGGAAGGGGTTTTGCCTGGCTCGATACCGGGACCCACGAGAGTCTGCTTGAGGCCGGGGAATTCATCGCCACCATAGAAAAGAGACAGGGCCTCAAGATGGCCTGTATCGAAGAAATAGCATACCGGCTTGGGTATATCGACAAGGACCAGGTGAGGAAACTGGCCGCACCATTCAAAAAGAATGGTTACGGTAAATATCTGATGAGGATGCTCGATGAGCAACTTTGAGTTCAGCCGCCTTGCAATCCCGGACGTCGTGCTCATAAAGACCCGCATCTTCAGCGACGGCAGGGGCCATTTCCTCGAAACATACAAACAGAGCGAATTTGCGAAGGCCGGCATCGGAGAGGTCTTTGTTCAGGACAATCATTCCAGGTCGTGCCGCCATGTGCTCCGTGGGCTCCACTACCAAAAGGAGCCCTTTGCCCAGGGCAAGCTTGTGAGATGCATGAAAGGCGCGATATTCGATGTGGCTGTTGACATTCGGCGGGGTTCGCCATTTTATGCGAAATGGGTCGGGATGGAACTGAACGATGAGAATAATTGCATACTGTATGTCCCGCCAGGTTTTGCCCACGGGTTCCTCGTCCTGACCGAAACCGCCGAGCTGTCTTATAAATGTACCAGTGAATATGCCCCCGAATATGACAGAGGCATAATCTGGAACGACCCTGATATCGCGATAGAATGGCCGGTCGGCAAACCGCTGCTGTCGGACAAGGATTCCCGGCATCCGCTACTGAGGGATGCAGACAATAATTTTGTGGTGCAGGGGTCTTGAGTCAACGAATCGACCGATGATTTAAATCTGCAAATTGATCTGGTAACGGAGGCTTAATTGAAGATTCTCATCACCGGTTCGGGCGGTCAGCTTGCGCAGGAGTTCCTGAAAGTGCTTCCGGCGGCGGGCCATGAAGTCATCGCGCCTGCGGAACAATCGCTGGACATATCTGATCGGGCCGTTGTCCGTCAGACCGTCGCAGCGTCCGGACCTGACCTCGTTTTGAATTGCGCTGCCTATAACAACGTGGACAAAGCTGAAAAAGATGATGCAGATGCAGCTTACAGGGTCAATGCGCTTGGACCGAAGAACCTCGCTGCTGCCTGCAGAGAATATGATGCACTAATGGTGCATTACAGCAGTGACTATGTCTTCGACGGGCTGAAAGAAGACCTTTATGCAGAGGATGATGCAACTGTCCCGATCAACAATTACGGCGAGACCAAACGCGCGGGCGAGATTTTTGTGATGGAAGAAGCCGCAGAATATCTGATCTTCAGGCTGAGCTGGGTCTTCGGTGAGGGCAGGCAGAATTTTCTCTTCAAGCTGCTTGAATGGGCGAAGAAAAAAAGGGTGCTGAAGATTGTGAGCGACCAGGTTTCGGTGCCGACATATACTGAAGACATCGCCCGGGCCACCATGTCGGCTGTGGATAAGGACTTAAGGGGTCTCTACCACCTGACCAACAGCGGTTATGCTTCCAGGTATGAAGTCGCGCGCTATTTCCTTGAGAAAGCGGGAGCGGAGAACATCGTTCTGCCGGTAACTTCAGACCTCTTTCCTTCGCCGGCAAGGAGACCATATTTTTCGGCCATGTCCAACTCGAAGCTTGCTTCGGCACTGGGATATAAATTGCCCGACTGGAAAAATGCGGTGGACCGGCATGTCGAAAAAAATCGAAACAGTATTAAAGGGGGATAAACTGAAAAAGATCCTTGTTACCGGTGCGGCGGGCTTTATCGGGTCTTATCTTTGCGCCAGACTCCTGGATCGCGGAGATGCCGTGACCGGGGTCGACAATATAAACGATTATTATTATGTTAACCTGAAACTCGACAGGCTTAAAACCCTCGAAGGCCGCCCAGGCTTTAATTTCATCAGGCTTGATCTCCAGGAAAGGGCTGAAATGGAAAAGCTCTTCACGCACGGCTTCGACGTGGTTGTGAATCTGGCTGCACAGGCAGGCGTGAGATATTCACTAAAAAACCCGCACGCATATATCGACAGCAATATCGTCGGCTTTCTCAATGTGCTTGAAGGTTGCAGAAACAACGGCGTCAGGCACCTCGTCTTCGCTTCATCCAGTTCGGTTTATGGGGTAAACACCAGGATGCCTTTTTCAGTTCATGATAATGTCGATCATCCGATATCCCTTTATGCTGCAACTAAGAAGGCCAACGAGCTGATGGCTCATACTTATGCGGCGCTGTACAAGATACCCTGCACCGGCCTGCGTTTCTTCACGGTATATGGACCGTGGGGCAGGCCCGACATGGCCTACTTCCTTTTCACCAAGGCCATACTTGAGAACAGACCGATTGATGTATTCAACCATGGTAAGATGAAAAGGGACTTTACCTATATAGAGGATATCGTGGAAGGCGTAGTCAGGGTGATTGACAGAATACCTCAGCCGAATCCGCAATGGAGCGGAGACAGCCCCGATTCGGCAACGAGCTTTGCCCCGTACCGGCTTTACAATATCGGCAACAACAACCCAGTCGAGCTCATGAAATTCATAGAGGTACTCGAAGACTGCCTCGGCAGGAAGGCGCAGAAGAATTTTATGCCCATACA
>DATJOY010000047.1:0-18498 GCA_035506695.1 Dissulfurispiraceae bacterium | reverse complement strand
CCCTGATATGCGACAGGCTTGAAAGGATTAATTTTTCGACGCGTCCTTTTCGAGGATGATAATTGTTGAAAGAACAAACATTTTTGTGTCAAGAGGAGGTCTTGAAATGTCTTTCTTAAGCAGTTCCATTGGCAGAAAGATGATAATGGCCGCAACGGGATTCATGCTGCTCGGCTTTCTCCTGATTCATCTCTGCGGCAATTCTCTTATCTACGTCGGCTGGATCAATGCTTACGGTGAACGTCTTCACAGCATGCCGCCCGTTGTGTGGGGTTTCCGTCTCTTCATGCTGGCGGTGTTTATGCTGCATATTTTTTTCGGGATACAACTAACGATAGAAAACAATGCGGCAAGGCCCCAGGCATATGCTGTCAAGCGCAACCTGCGCGCGACTTTCAGCGGCAGGACCATGATATGGACTGGGGGGCTGATTGCTGTGTTCCTTGTCTATCACCTGCTGCATTTTACGGCGCGTTTGACCAATCCGGCGATATCCTCAGGGACCGATGCAATGGGCAGACTCGATGTTTTCAGGATGGTCGTCCTGAGTTTTCAAAATCCGGCGATTGCCTCTGCCTACATAGCTGCAATGATCATTCTCGCCCTTCATTTAACACACGGCATACAGAGTTTCATCCAGACTTTCGGACTCAACAACAACAGGACTATTCCGGTAGTTGAAAAAGCCGGGACCGGTGCTGCCCTGATTTTCCTTCTGGGCTATGCTGCAATCCCGGTCGTCATAATTTTAGGGCTGCTGAATTATAAAGGTTAGGGGGGAAACGTGATACTTGACGGAAAATGTCCATCCGGTCCGCTGGCAGAAAAATGGACCAAGCATTGCCGGGATATGAAGCTGGTGAATCCTTCAAACAAGAGGAAATATAAGATAATAGTAGTGGGGACCGGTCTTGCCGGGGCTTCAGCAGCGGCCACGCTTGGAGAACTTGGCTACAATGTCGAGTCTTTTTGTTACCAGGACAGTCCGCGCAGGGCCCACAGCATTGCAGCCCAGGGTGGCATTAATGCGGCCAAGAATTATGCTAATGACGGCGACAGCATATACCGGCTTTTTTACGACACCATCAAGGGTGGAGATTTCAGATCACGCGAGGCCAATGTATATCGCCTTGCAGAGATAAGCAATAACATTATAGATCAATGCGTGGCCCAGGGTGTTCCGTTCGCAAGAGACTATGCAGGATATTTAGATTTTCGCTCATTCGGAGGCACGCAGGTTTCACGTACATTCTATGCGAGAGGACAGACCGGTCAGCAGCTGCTTCTCGGCGCTTATTCAGCCTTTTCCCGCCAGGTGAAGCTTGGAACAGTGAAGGTCCATCCACGGTCTGAAATGCTTGACCTTGTCGTTGTCGATGGCGAGGCTAAAGGCATAACGGTCAGGGACATGGTAACCGGCGAGATAAGCTGCTATGCGGGCGATGCAGTATGCCTCTGCACCGGCGGTTATGTGAATGTCTATTATCTTTCCACAAACGCTCAGGGTTGTAATGTTACTGCCAATTACCGCGCCTACAAAAAAGGCGCATTCTTTGCAAACCCCTGTTATACTCAGATACATCCGACATGCATACCGGTAACGGGCGACCACCAATCAAAGCTGACCCTCATGTCGGAATCCCTCAGAAACGACGGCAGGGTATGGGTCCCCTTGAAAAAGGGCGACAAACGTGCCCCACATGAGATCCCCGAAAATGAACGGGACTATTACCTCGAACGGAAATATCCGAGCTTCGGCAATCTTGCCCCCCGCGACATATCGTCAAGGGCCGCAAAAGAGGCCTGCGATGAAGGACGCGGGGTAGGTCCCAGCGGTCTTGGGGTATATCTTGATTTTGCCGAGGCAATCGAACGCCTTGGCGAAAATGTGATTCGCGCGCGTTACGGAAACCTGTTCGAGATGTACGAAAGGATTACGGGCGAGGACGCATACAAGCAGCCGATGCGCATCTATCCGGCCCTTCATTATGCAATGGGGGGGTTGTGGGTCGATTATAACCTGCAGAGCAACCTACCCGGCCTCTTTGTCCTCGGTGAGGCCAATTTCTCCGATCACGGCGCAAACCGTCTCGGCGCGAGCGCTCTCATGCAGGGACTTGGAGACGGCTATTTCGTAATACCTTACACTATCGCCAACTATCTCGCGCAGACAAAGCCGGGTAAGGTATCAGCAGAACATCCCGAGTTCAAAAAATCAATCTCGGATGTCGAAACCATGACTAAGAAACTGCTTTCCATAAACGGCAAAAAAACTGTTAAAGAGTTCCATCGTGAACTGGGCCGGGTAATGTGGGAGAACGTAGGCATGGCCCGCAGCGAAGAGAGCTTAAAAAATGCCATCAAACGAATCCCCGAAATCCGGGCCGAATTCTGGGAAAATGTAAAGGTTACCGGTAGTGGTAATGACCTTAACCAGGACCTCGAAAGGGCGGGGAGGGTTGCAGATTTCCTCGAATTCGGGGAGCTCCTGGCACGCGATGCCTTAAATCGAAATGAATCATGCGGCGGCCATTTCCGCGTTGAATACCAGATGCCGGACGGCGAGGCAAAACGCGATGACGAAAATTATTGTTATGTTGCGGCATGGGGATTCAGGGGCACCGACAAAGAGCCGGAGCTTCACAAAGAGCCGCTCGAGTTTGAGAGCGTCAATCTCGGAATAAGGAGTTACAAATAATGAACCTTACACTATTTGTCTGGCGCCAGAAGAAACCGGCTGAACCCGGAAGGCTCGAGCAATATACGGCAAAGAATGTGAGCAGGGACATGTCTTTCCTGGAGATGCTTGATGAGGTCAACGAGGGCCTTGTAAAAGAAGGCAGAGAACCGATCGCATTTGATCACGATTGCCGCGAAGGCATCTGCGGCACATGTTCCCAGGTTATTAACGGTATACCTCACGGAGGACAGGAAAGAACAACGGTCTGCCAGCTGCACATGAGGAAATTCAAGGATGGAGATACGATCTACATCGAGCCCTGGAGGGCGAAGGCCTTTCCAATAATCAAGGACCTGATAGTTGACCGCAGTGCTCTCGACCGCATCATTCAGGCCGGCGGCTATATTTCAAACCATACAGGCGGTTCAGCGGACGGCAATGCCATTCTTATTCCGAAACCTGATGCAGATGTTGCGATGGACGCAGCGGAATGCATTGGCTGCGGGGCCTGCGTGGCCGCCTGCCCCAACGGTTCGGCGATGCTCTTCACAGCTGCAAAGGTCACCCAGCTAGCCATGCTGCCCCAGGGAAGAGTCGAAGCGGCTAAGCGCGTTTGCGTAATGACCGAGGCAATGCTGAAGGAAGGTTTTGGCAACTGTACAAATCATTATGAATGCCAGGCCGCGTGCCCCAAGGGGATAAAGGTTTCTTTTATTGCAAAACTGAACAGGGAGTTCATAAAGGCACAGGTATCGCAATAGAGTTATAATGCAGTTGTTATGTGGTATTTTAAGACAGCAGAACGTATAAATATAAACGCGAGGAGGGTCATAGGTGGAAAAAGTGGAAAAACCGGTTAGCGTCGGTAAAAAGAAGAAGTTTTACAGCGGCCTTTTGTTCCAGGTTTCCGTGGGACTGGTACTGGGTATTGCCATAGGTTTTTTCAGTAACCCAAATTTTTCAATTGCCGGGTATTATGTAGATCCGAAATGGGTCGAAGAATATCTGAAACCTCTCGGCATCGGCTTCATAAAGATGATCAGGATGCTGATAGCGCCCATCATCTTCGGTACAGTTGTTGTCGGGATAGCCAAGATGGGGGATATGAAAAAAGTCGGCAGGGTTGGCGTCAAGGCGATCATCTATTTTGAGGTCGTCACAACCTTTGCACTTTTCATAGGACTTCTGGTTGTGAACCTGTATCAGCCGGGTGCAGGCGTCAATGCCGATGCATCGAAGCTGGATATTGGGCAGATCGCCAAGTTTACGGCCGGTGCCAAGAAACTGGGTACAGTCGACTTCCTGATGAACATAATACCGACCACTGTAATACAAGCCTTCGCTGAAGGAGAAATCCTGCAGGTACTCTTCTTCTCGTGTCTGTTCGGCGCTGCCCTGGCTGCAATGGGTGATAAGGGCAAGCCTGTCGTGCATATTATCGACGAATTCACTCACGGCTTCTTCAAATGCATCCACTATATCATGAGACTGGCCCCGATCGGTGCAGGCGGAGCTATCGCCTTTGCTGTCAGTAAATTCGGTTCCGGTACTTTGGCTGCACTCGGAAAACTACTTATAGGTGTATGGGGTACGGCCTTCCTGTTTGTCGTGATCGTACTCGGAATCATCTGCAAAATCGCAGGGTTCAGTCTCTGGAAACTGTGGAAATACATAAAAGAAGAATTCTTCATAGTCCTGGGGACCTCTTCCTCGGAAACAGTGCTGCCACGGCTGATAGCAAAACTCGAAAACCTCGGCATCCAGAAATCGGTAGTCGGCCTTGTTATTCCTACCGGGTACAGCTTCAATCTTGACGGCACCAGCATTTACCTGACAATGGCGTCTATCTTCATTGCGCAGGCATTCAATATAGACCTCTCGATATGGCAGCAGCTTACGATTCTGCTCGTGCTAATGCTCACCTCCAAAGGCGCTGCAGCTGTTGCAGGAGGTGGTTTCATCTGCCTTGCAGCCACGCTTGCATCCACGCAGGTGCTGCCAGTGTCAGGGCTTGTCCTGCTGCTCGGAATCGACTGGTTCATGGCGACATGCAGAGCACTCACAAACATGGTTGGTAACGCAGTCGCAACTGTTGTCGTGGCAAAATGGGAAAAATCGATCGACAATGACAGGATGATGCGCGTACTGAACAATGAGGATATAGCAGCGCTCGAACCGGAGGAAGCCATGATCGAGCGCGATGAAAAAGAGTGGGGCCCTAATAACAAGATCTGTTAGACAAAACTATTTACGAAATATCGAGTTGAGGGAGAGCGTAATGCGTATAGTCAAAGCCGGAGACATCAGGGCAAAAGTAGCGCAGATGTGCATGGATGCTAACCGCTACCTT
This sequence comes from Dissulfurispiraceae bacterium, assembly GCA_035506695.1. Classification (GTDB taxonomy): domain Bacteria; phylum Nitrospirota; class Thermodesulfovibrionia; order Thermodesulfovibrionales; family Dissulfurispiraceae; genus Fen-1308. The sequence goes on along the minus strand of DATJOY010000047.1, from coordinate 13,468 downwards.
CCGGAAGATGTGCTCGACAGGTTTAATGAATGTGCTGCAAAAGAGACATCGCCGACTGCAGTCGAGGTCTTTCGTCAGCTGAAGGAAAATGCCGTGTTGGCTGCTGAGACCGGCCTTCCTCTATGCCAGGACTGCGGCCTTGCGGTCTTTTTTGTCGAGATTGGAGAGAATGTCAAAATCGAGGATGGCAGCCTTAAAGAAGCAATAACCGAAGGAATGATCCAAGGTTACAAGGATGGATATCTGCGCAAGTCGTCATGCGACGCGTTTACCCGGAAGAACACCGGAAATAATGCGCCGGCCATCATTCACATTGATTTGGTCCCCGGCGACAAACTGAAGATATGGATGATGGCAAAAGGCGGCGGCAGCGAAAATATGTCGCGAGTTGTGCTGCTTGCACCTGCCGAGGGCTGGGAAGGAATCAAGAAGTTTGTGGTAACCCGTGTCGCGGAGGCGGGTTCCAATCCTTGCCCGCCAGTCATAATAGGTTTGGGAGTCGGCGGAAATTTCGAACTGGCACCGATTATGGCAAAAAAGGCTTTATTGCGTCCATTGGGTGAACGGCATCCCGATCCTGCTATTGCAAAGCTTGAAATAGAATTGCTGGATGCATTAAATCAACTTGGGATCGGACCCATGGGGCTTGGCGGCGAGACTACATGTCTTGATGTGAAGATCGCTGTTGCACCGTGCCATCTGGCCAGCCTCCCGGTAGCCGTCAATGTCCAGTGCCATTCTGCAAGGCACAAGGAGGTGGAACTCTAATGGCTGCTGAACACAGACTGACCACTCCGCTGAGCGATGAAGATGTGCTTAAACTTAAAGCCGGTGATGTTGTCTTCGTTACCGGCACAATTTATACGGGCAGGGACGCCGCCCACAAAAGAATGTTCGAGGCCTTGGATAAGGGCGAATCGCTGCCCTTCGATATTAAGGGGGCACTCATTTATTACGTAGGCCCTGCACCAGCCCCTCCGGGTCGTCCTATCGGCTCCTGCGGTCCGACTACGAGCTACCGGATGGACACATACGCTCCAAGATTGCATAGTCTCGGTCTGAAGGGTACCATAGGCAAGGGAAAGCGTAACGACGATGTAAAAGAGGCAATGAAGAAATATAAGGCAGTATATCTCGCGGCTACAGGTGGCGCCGGGGCTTTGCTGTCCCTGCGCGTGCAGGAGGCCAAGGTTGTTGCGTACGAGGACCTTGGCCCGGAGGCTGTAATGGAACTGAAGGTGAAAGATTTCCCGCTGCTCGTTATCAACGACGCATTTGGCGGAGAGTTGTATGTGAAGCCGAAGATTTAGGGGCTGCAACTCTCGAGAGCTCAAAAGCAATACCGGACATAAATAAGGAGGAACTGAAATGGCCCTTTACACAAAAGAAGAAGCATTAACTTATCACAGCACTTTTCCGTACGGAAAGCTCGAGGTAATCCCGATCAAGCCCTGCACGACCCAGAAACATCTGTCCATGGCTTATTCCCCCGGTGTAGCAGAGACCTGCCGCGCAATCGCCGCCGACCCGGCAGATGTGTACAAATATACCAATAAGGGAAACCTCGTGGCAGTTGTATCGAATGGTACGGCTATTTTGGGACTCGGTAATCTCGGCCCGTTAGCTGCCAAACCGGTTATGGAGGGCAAGGGGGTTCTATTCAAGACGTTTGCGGATATCGATGTCTATGACATCAATCTCGACGCAAAAGACCCGGATCTTGTCATAACTGTTTGCAAGGCGCTCGAGCCTACCTTCGGGGGCATAAACCTCGAAGATATCAAGGCCCCGGAATGCTTCTATATCGAAGAGAAACTGAAGAAAGAGATGAATATACCGGTATTCCATGACGACCAGCACGGCACCGCCATAATATCGGGCGCAGGTCTTTTAAATGCGCTGGAGATTTCCGGCAAGAAGGTCGAAGATCTCAGGGTCGTCGTCTCGGGCGCGGGTGCTGCGGGTATCGCATGCTGCAAATTCTACGTGTCACTGGGCGTTCAGCCTGAGAACATCGCCATGTTCGACAGCAAGGGCCACGTAAACGCAGAGCGTAAAGATCTCAACGAGCAGAAACGCTATTTTGCCACAAAGAAGAAGTATGATTCGCTTGCAGATGCGTTTAAGGGAGCGGACATGTTTCTGGGACTTTCCCAGGCAAATCTGGTGTCTCCCGAGATGGTGAAGAGCATGAACAAAAATCCGATCATTTTCGCCATGGCCAATCCTGATCCTGAAATTCCGTTTAATGATGCGAAAGCTGCACGTTCCGATCTGATGATGGGTACCGGCCGTTCCGATTTTCCCAACCAGGTAAATAATGTCTCGGGCTTCCCGTATATCTTCCGCGGCGCCCTCGATGTTCGCGCCACTTCCATTAACGAAGAGATGAAATTGGCTGCTGCGAAGTCCCTGGCAGCTCTTGCAAAGGAGCCGGTCCCTCGAGAAATATGCGATGCGTATGGAGTGAAAGAACTGAGCTTTGGTATCGACTATGTCATTCCAAAGGCGCTCGACACGCGCATGCTCGTATGGGAAGCTCCAGCGGTTGCCAAGGCGGCCATGGAAACCGGCGTGGCACAGGTACAGATCGATCTGGAGCAATACAAGAAACAGTTGCGAGACCGGCTCGATAATTCGCAGAGGCGCATCGGCGAATTCGTCAAGTCCTACAAGTTTAATTTTTAACAACTATCTTTTATTTTATGCGATGATACCCCCGGCATCACAGCTGCCGGGGGTATCGCCCGTCGCTTATCAAGAAAAGGACCCTATCTCATGGTTGTATCGTTAGAAAGGCTCTATTCGGTCGCAAGAGAAAAAAACCTTCATGAAGGTGTCTCATATATCACTACCGGCGACAGGCACATTATTGAGGCCCGGTTGTATAACGACATACTGATCAACCTGAGGTCCAGTGCACTCTCGCGTGATCAGATGATTGACTGTCTGTTGTCTGATGATTTCACGGAAATCAGCGAAGTCGCCGCCGATGTCGGGCTTGAAGATATCCAGGCCTTGACTATTGAGAAGACATTTCCAGCCTGCTCCCCGTTTTTGTTCAGCGCCGATGAAAAGATGGTCCAAAGACTGCTTGACATTCTGATGATTCTGGCCTGCCTCGCCAAAGCTGGTTTCGAAGGTCTTACAGCCTTCGGCATCGTTTGTGATGAGATCACTAAGTCTTTCCCGAAGTTCTCTCTGTCCGGTGAAACCATCAGGAAGCGGATAGATGAATTTCTGAACGAATTTCTGATTGCATACCCTTTTGTAGGCAGCGAACCGGTCCCTTCCGAGTATCATCTTGTCCCGGGGTGGGTATTTGACAGGCTTAAGATGCCGCCTGGTCTGTTCAGGGACATTTTTATTTATTATATTTTTTTCGGCGATGTATTCGAGTCCGTTTTTCGTACCATTGTCAAAAAGGAGAAGGGTTTCGGTGCCAAGGTCGGTCATGCAAGGATGTCGAAGGTCATTTACAGTGCAGCGGCCAACAGCAATGCTGTCGCCATATTCAAGGGCGCCTCTGGGGTCGGCGAACTGAAACTTTTCTGTCATGCCGAAAAAAAGACCGGGATACTTATCACCCAGGCCGATTTGGACAAGCTCGGAATAAGGGACGGCGACACCGTGAGTCTTATATTCAAAAAAAAATCGGAGGAGTGAGATGGACTTTACTACAACGCTGTTAAACCTTTTGCTCAGCTTAACGATCCTTTTTCTCGGCATCAAACGTTATCTTCAGTCAGAGGTGAAGGCGTTTGTATTTATCGGTGTGGGGTTTCTCATGTTTGCCATATCGCATTTTTCACTGCTCATGGGCTGGGGTTCCTATACAACACTATTGGCGATCATAAGGGCTGCAGGCTATATCTTCGTCATTATCGGTCTTCTTCTTTAGATTGTTCCCGATATTTCCTTGCGTATCTTTCGATCATGCGGATATAATAATTTAAAAAATCGGACAAGGTAAAAGCCATGGCATACAAGGATTTAAGGGAATTCATAAGGGTCCTCGAAGCTAAAGGAGAACTTTACAGGGTTGGCGTGGAAGTCGACCCTGTACTTGAAATATCCGAAATAACAGACCGTATGTGCAAAAGTCCTGAAGGCGGCAAAGCGCTTTTTTTCGAAAGGGTAAAAGGGTCTTCTTACCCGGTGGTCACCAATATATTCGGGTCTTTTAATAGAATGTGCCTTGCTCTTGAGATAGGACATCTCGATGATGTAGCACGCAGGATTGAAGGGTTGCTGAACCAGGCACCCCCGAAGACGCTGAGCGAGAAGCTCTCGATGCTGCCGAAACTGTTCGAGTTTTCAAGATACCTGCCGAAAACTGTAAAACACGCTTCCTGCCAGGAAGTGATAGAAAAGGAAGCGCCTGATCTGGGAAAGTTTCCGGTTCTGAAATGCTGGCCTCACGACGGACAACCTTCCGACGAAGGGCGGTTCATAACGCTTCCGATGGTATTTACTAAGGACCCCGAAACCGGCAGGCCGAATTGCGGCATGTACCGGATACATGTATATGACGGCCGTACTACCGGCATGCACTGGCACATTCACAAAGACGGGGCGCGTCATTTCGACAAATACAGAGCGCAAAATAAGCAAATGCCTGCTGCTGTAGCAGTCGGCAGCGACCCAGCTGTGATATACGCCGCTACCGCTCCCCTCCCCGAGGCTGTCGATGAAATGCTCTTCGCCGGCTTCCTCCGCAAGGAGCCCGTGGAGATGGTCAAATGCATAACATCGGAGATCGAGGTGCCGGCCAACAGCGAACTGGTCATAGAGGGTTTTCTCGATCCGTCCGAAACCCGCATCGAAGGCCCGTTTGGAGACCATACCGGGTTTTATTCCGCGGCCGATTATTATCCAGTTTTTCATGTGACATGCATTACCCACCGGAAAGACCTGATATACCCTGCAACTATTGTCGGCAAACCGCCTATGGAAGATTGTTACATGGGCAAAGCGACCGAGAGGATTTTTCTGCCGCTTATGAGGCTCGACTTCCCTGAAATAAAAGACATAAACCTCCCGATGGAAGGCGTTTTCCATAACGCGTGCCTGATATCCATTAGCAAAAGCTATCCCGGGCAGGCCAAAAAAATCATCCACGGTCTATGGGGCAAGGGGCAGATGATGTTTGCAAAACTGCTGGTTGTAGTAGATGAGGATGTGGACGTTCAGAATATTTCCTATACCGCATGGCGTGTGCTGAATAATGTCGACTGGAAAAGAGACGTAGTCATTTCTGAGGGCCCGCTTGACGACCTCGATCATGCCGCCAATTTCCCGCGCTACGGTGCAAAAATGGGAATCGATGCAACACGCAAGACGCGTGAGGAAGGCATGACAAGAGAATGGCCGCAGGAATTGTTTATGTCGGATGAGATCAGGCATCTTGTTGATGCCAGATGGAGGGAATACGGGTTTTAACCAGAGGGAAAAACATGGATAAACACCCAGATGTGTTTTCCGGAAGCGACATATTTTTTATGAAGAGGGCATTGCAGCTCGCCCGGAAGGCCATGGGAATGACCAGTCCCAACCCGATGGTTGGGGCGATAGTAGTCAAAAACGGGAGGATCGTCTCAGAGGACTTTCATAAGAAAGCCGGTGATCCTCATGCAGAGGCCCTCGCAATTCAAAAGGCCCGGGGAAATACCAAAAACGCAACACTTTATGTGACGCTCGAACCCTGCTGCCATACCGACAAGAGGACACCTCCCTGCAGCCTTGCGGTAATTAACGCAGGCTTCAAAAAGGTTTTTGTTGCCACGAGAGATCCCAACCCGAAAGTTTCGGGGAAGGGCATACAGGAATTGCGCAATCACGGGATAACTGTTACAGAGGGACTTCTTGAAGGTCCTGCGCAAAAACTGAATGAAGCATACTTCAAATATGTTTCGACCGGAAGGCCTTTCGTAATACTTAAAACCGCCATGACCCTCGATGGCAAGATTGCGACCCCGGAAGGCCAATCCAAATGGATAACGGGAGAAAAGGCGCGTAAAATAGTCCATCAAATGCGCTGCGGTGTAGATGCAGTGATGACCGCTATTGGTACAGTAAAAGCCGACAATCCGGAATTAACTGCACGTATCAGGTGTGGAAGGCAACCTGTGAGGATCGTTATCGACCCCAATCTCGAAATTCAGCCCGACTTCAGAGTGTGCTATGTCCCTCCCGAGACTATCTTTGTCGTTAGGCGCAGCGGACCGGATCACGGCAAAAGACTTGAATTGGAAAACAGGGGCATCAAGTTCATCGAACATGAGGGGGCAAGGGTCGATATGGTTTGGTTGATGGAAAAACTCGGCGCTATGGGTTTTGCGTCGATCCTGATAGAAGCCGGTTCTTCATTCAATGCAGCCTGTTTCAGGGAAAAAGTAGTGGACAAAGTGGTGTTCTTTATTGCGCCGAAGATCATTTGCGGAAGGTCATCGGTCCCTGCTGTCGGCGGAGATTACTTTCTGAGAATCGAAGAGGCGATCAGGGTTTCAGACCTTCGGGTAAGGAAGGTCGGCGATGATGTAATGATAGAAGGATATACGAATAAAGCGGGTTAGGAATTGCCACTGCCCCTTGTATTTCGCGATCATCCCGATCCCTTCAAGAGCTTCGTGACTTCATCAGCAGGCATTGCGCGGCCGTAGAGATGACCCTGAATTTCGTCACAGCCCATCTCCCTGAGAGAAGAAAGCTGTTCGTTGTTCTCCACTCCCTCAGCAACAACTCTCAGATTCATTGAATGAGCAAGGGCAATGATGGCCTTGATGACTTCGGCACAGTCCCGGTTGCCGGTCATGGAAGATGTCAGGGATTGGGCTATTTTCAGCGCATCTATCGGAAATCGCCTCAGAGAGCTCAGTGAGGAATATCCGGTGCCGAAGTCGTCGACCAAGATATCGACTCCGGCATTTTTGAGACTATTCAGGATCGATGCTGATGCTTCGACATCCTGCATGATTATGCTTTCGGCGATCTCAACGCCGAGAGAGCCGGGACCGATTCCGTTTTCGTCGATCAATTTTCTGATGTCATCAATCAACCCCGGTCTTCTGAACTCATAAATGGAGAGATTGACCGAAAGGCATGTGCGCAGCCCTGCTTTAATCCATTTTTTTGCCTGATCGCAAGCTGTTTTCAAAACCCAGTCTCCCAGAAGCGCAATGATACCGATATCTCCGGCTATCGAAATTACACGTTCAACAGGTATGGTGATTGCATTTTTAGGGTGCCACCTCAGCAGTGCCTCCACTCCGGTGGTCCCGCCTGAACTCATTTCATATCGCGGCAAATAATGCAACTCAAAACTGTTATCCTCCAGTACCTTCTTGATGCTGTTTTCTACCGCGAGTCGCTCGGCGATGTGGAGGTTCATGGATTCGTCGAAAAACTGGAAGTTGTTTCTGCCCCTGAGCTTGGCGTGGTACATGGCGGCATCGGCATTGCGAATAAGGACTTCGACATCTTCACCGTCATTGGGATAGACCGCAATACCAATGCTCGCTGTTATGAACACTTCGTGCGATGCGATTAAAAAGGGTATGGACAGCTCTTCCAGGATGCGATAGGAAACTTTGGCACCATCGTCCGGTTTGTTGATATTCGGAAGAAGGACCGTGAATTCGTCTCCGCCCATTCGGGCAACCATGTCGTCGAGGTCACCCTTGCCGATATGGGCCACCGTGTCGCTTCGGCGCATGCTGTTTACGATCCTGTCTGCGACGGCCTGCAGCAGCAGGTCCCCGACATTGTGTCCAAGGGTGTCGTTAATAAGTTTAAAGCGGTCAAGATCTACAAACAAAACTGCTGCAAGCTTGCCCGTATGTGCAGACGATAAAAGTGATCTGCTTAATTGGTCCCTGAAGAGTATCATGTTGGGCAGGCGCGTCAGCGGATCGTGATATGCCATATACCGAATTTGGTCCTCGGCCTGTTTGCGTTTTGTTATGTTGCGCATGAGCACGAGAAACTCGTTGGGGCCGCATATAACGAGACGGACCTCGAAATATCTTTCCGGACCATTTCCCGTGTCATGATATTCCAATATCTGCGTCTCACCGGTATCGCCTGCCCTTTGCATCATCTCGGTAATGGTGTATGCCAGTTTTTCAGGCAGTATCTCTTGCATCATCATGCCCACCACCGTTTCAGGGGCCATAATGAGAAAAGGGTCAGCCCCGGCCCTGTAATCCAGTAAGACCCCGGTGCTGTCTATATGGAACATTACATCCGGGATTGCATTTAGGATTGCCCTGTTTTTAGTCTCGCTGCGTATGAGATCGTTGAAGGTCTTACTCGCCCTGAGCATGTAAAGCAATCGGTGTCTGAGGACCATCCAGTTGATCGGCTTTGGCATGAAATCTGTCGCGCCGGCGTCAAAAGCACGCTTTATTGATTCGAGGTCGTCCATGCCGGTGATCATGAGAACCGGGATATTTTCTCCCTCAGGCATCTTTCTGAGCTCGGCACACACGGTGAAGCCGTCCATGCCCGGCAGCATGACATCGAGTATGATAAGATCGGGTTTTCGTTTCTTCAAGAGGGATAAAGCCTCACCTCCATCGTGAGCTTCCTCGACAGAAAACCCGGACTCTTCAAGTGTCAGGCGGAACAGCACAAGAATCGTTTGGTCATCATCTACGACGAAAACCAGAGGACGTTTCGCTGCGACATTGCCGGTTTTTGTGCCCACAATCTTACAATTTTATCAGGAATGACGCAATGAATTCTATAAAAAAATTAAATTCCGTTAAGCAATCCTGTTCATTGAACGGGTACAATAATAACAGTATGGTCAGTAATCTTTATATCCATATCCCGTTCTGCCTCAAAAAGTGCGCTTACTGCGATTTCTATTCGGTATACGGAAGCGAGGCTGTGGTCCATTCATACATCGAAGCGCTCTGCAGGGAAATCGAGATGCAAAAAGATCACATCTGGCACCTGGAAACGATCTATATTGGCGGCGGGACGCCTTCAATCCTCAAGGTCGAGCATATAGCCATGATCATGGATTTGCTTCAGGGAACAGGGCTTATAAGTGCCGGAGCCGAAATCACATCTGAGGCCAATCCCGGAACTTTGAACGAAGGCAGGATAAAGGGCATGCTTGCTGCCGGAATCAACAGGATCAGCATAGGGGTGCAATCGCTTCGAGACAGCGAATTAGCAGTGCTGGGAAGAATGCACGACGCAGCCGGAGCGGAAAATGCGTTCCGCATTGCCAGAGAGGGCGGATTTGGAAATATTTCAGCGGACCTGATTTATGGCATACCCGGCCAGGATCTGATGAGCTGGAAAGACACTCTCGAAAGGACCGTCCTCCTGCGGCCTGAACACATTTCAACATATGAATTGACCCCGGAAAAAAATACAGTCCTCTTTGAGAAACTCGAAAAAGGCCACTTGAAGTTGCCTGACGAAGAAATTGTGACAGATATGTATAACAGTACGATTGCCATGCTTGAGGACAACGGATATGTCCATTACGAGATATCCAATTTTGCGCTGCCGGGCCGCGAATGCAGGCATAACCTGAATTACTGGAACAGGGGAGAATATCTCGGTATCGGGGCAGGTGCCCATTCATTTGAAGGCGGTCGGAGAACTGCCGACGTTTCCGATGTTGATCGATATATAGCTGAGATTAACGAAAACCGGCTTCCTATTGCGGAGGAGTTGACACTTACGATTGAAGACGAGCTTGATGAACTCCTTTTCCTCGGACTAAGAAAAACAGAAGGTTTTGACCTCGGGCTTGTATCGTCCGAAACCGCTGCGAGACTGAAAAAAGCCCCCGACGACCGTGTCCTCCGGGGGCTAGTCGAATTGTCCGGCAATCATATCAGGCTGACGAAAAAGGGGCTGCTTTTCTGCAATGAAGTTATCGTCCGGATAATGTTAGATATTGAGCGACACCGCCCCTCATAATAAGCAGCAGGATTGGGTCTTTCGGGGATATCTTCGAGGCAACATACCTGAACTCATCGGCGTTGTGTATGGAAGTCCTGTTGACCTCCATGATAATGTCTCCCCTCTTCAAAACTCCGAGAGCGCGGCTCTCTTCGCCGACACTGCTTACCACGGCACCCTGAATGTCCCGTGTAACACCAAGTTGCTTCGGTATCTCAGCAGTGAGGTCCTGCACGGTCACACCCCTCAGTGAGTTGTCGGTCTCTGCTGCCGGTGCTGTCGTAGACTCAGGCACCAATTCCGTTATTACTAAAGATAAGACTACGACCCCGCCTTCTCTTATGGCACGCACATCGACTTTCTTGCCGGGCGCCGTCGAAGCAACCAGATTTTTCAGCTGAAACGGATTGTCTGCAGTCTTGCCGTCGAAGCCGACGATGATGTCCCCCCTCCTAAGACCTCCCTTGTCGGCAGGGCTGCCTTCCGTTACATCTACAACGAGTATGCCTTTTTCGTCTTTCAGGCCAAACTGCCTGGAGAGCTCCGGGGTTAGTGGTTGAACCTGCACTCCGAGATAGCCCCGTACAACCTTGCCCTGGCTGATGATACTGTTCATAATATTCCTGGCCATGCCTGAAGGTATTGCAAAGCCTATGCCCTGATATCCGCCGGTAGTGCTGAAGATGGCGTCATTTATGCCTACAAGCTCCCCTTTTGAATTTGCCAGTGCCCCGCCGGAATTCCCGGGGTTTATGGCGGCATCCGTTTGAATAAAATCCTCATAATCGACCAGCCCGATTCCGGACCTGCCGGTTGCACTGACGATGCCCATCGTTACGGTCTGGTTCAATCCGTAAGGATTACCTATGGCGATTACTACCGATCCGGTCATGAGCCTGTCCGAATCTCCCCAGGTTATAGTAGGCAAATTCTCCGCGTTGATTTTGATGATGGCGATATCCGTGCGAGAATCGAGACCGACGATCTTGCCCTTCATCACCCTGCCGTCATTCAGCCTGACTACTATGTCCTCGGCACCTTCAATTACGTGGTTGCAGGTCACTATATAACCGTCAGGTGTGGCTATGACACCGGAACCGAGGCTGAAGACCTTCTGTTTCTGAGTCTGATCCTCTCCGAAATATTTCCTGAGCATCGGGTCGTTAAATGGAAGTCGTGGCGATTTCACTGTTTTGGACGTTGAGATGTTCACAACAGCAGGTTTCACTTTTTCCGCAACCTTCGACATCGCATCTCCAAGTTGCGTCAGAATATCCGCAGGCGCGTTCTGGTCGGAAGGCGCTGAAAAAGCAGGGCAAGGATTCAATAAAAAAAATGACAGGAATGAGAATACAGCTATGCGCAGAATTATTTTTGTCGGCAAAGCGGGCAAATTCATAAGGACCTCCCGAATCAACGGATAAAGGATCAGAATTTCATAGGTCTGATTTCGAGCTTCAAGACCTTCGTTGTATTATCATCAACTTTGAAGCGCTCGTCAACCCGGCAACCTATTATGCATGCGATGTTGGAGCCTGTTACGAGTAGCGGAACGGAATCCCTTTCGTCACGGGGTATCTTCTCGTCTACGAAATAGTCCTGGATTTTCTTTCGCTTGCCGAAACCGAGCGGGTAGAAATAATCACCCGGTTTTCGGGGCCGCACCGTGAGCGGAAAAGTCACTTTGTCCGCATCAAGGCAGGCTATTTTCTTTCCGTCACCGAATTCATCATATCCACGGTCTGTTTCGAAGACGGACAATTTCAGAACTATCGAGGATTCTTTTAGCACAACTTCGCCGGGTGAGCCGATGACATATTCATTCAGGCAGGCAGGCGGCTCTGAAGTCAGGATCAGAGTTGCGTATGACTTGATGGCCCGGATGGAATGCGGCAGGTAGATGCGGTCGCCCGATCTTCCCGATTTGATCAGTCTTATTAAATCTTCGACATGATCGAGACCAAGACCGCGCAGGCTTCTGGTCTCGGCAAGCGCACGCCTCAGGACCCTTCTGAGCAGAACAGTATCCATATACTCCGTCGGTGCGAGAAAAAGTTCGATGGACGCGTCGGACTTCCTGCTTATGAGTTTCATAAGAGTCTTAGTCACGAGGATGTCGAAATATCTCTCTTCATCCCTGAAGATGGCTGTTGTCCTGAGGACGGTGCCGATGAATTCACTGTTTATGTTCTTAATGGCAGGTACGATGAAATGCCTGATCCTGTTTCTGAGATAATCGTTCTTAAGGTTCGAAGAGTCCGTGACGTAATCAGCTTTCTCTTGAGAGAGGAAAGCTTCAATCTCTCCGCGCTCGGTTTCGATGAGAGGCCTTATTATGCGGCTGCGGATCGGCGGTATTCCGGAAAGTCCGAGAGGGCCGGAGCCTCTGATCAGATGCATCAGCATGGTCTCGGCCTGATCGTCTGCGTTGTGTGCCAGGGCAATTTTGGCAGCCGCTGTTTCGGCAGCTACGTCCTCAAGCGTCTTATACCTGAGAATGCGCGCCGCTTCCTGCTTGTTCAACCCTTCCGATTCGGCATACGATAAGGGATCTATTTTTCGGACAGCGAAGTCGATATTATTTTTAGTGCAGAGCTTCCTGCAGAATTCAATCTCGGCAGGCACTTCATCCGGCCTGAATCCGTGGTCGATATAGGCAGCTGTAAGTTCAATGCCGAGTTCGTCTGTTAACTTTTGAAGAACAATCAGCAAACATACTGAATCCGCGCCTCCGGAAAGGCCGATGATAACGCGGTCCCCTCGGGCAATCATGGAATACTTGGCAATAGTCTCTTTTACTTTTTCAGAGAGCGTCTTTATCATCCGGACATTTTATCATATCCGTAAAGTAAGATTGTATACGGCTATAACTTGCAGAGGATCAGAGCTGTCTTAGGGATGCGACCTCGGGCTTAGAATGCACTTGCAGTCTTTAAAATAAAATAATATACAGGAATGGAGAGATGAAGAGCAAACAGCTACATCGAGGTCTGATGTTATGTTTTATCAGTGCATTTATTTCTTTTCCTTCTATGCGGAATCTGTGATCGACAGAAACTTGAAATTTATTTTAATAACATGTACAATAACATGTACAATGTGCAAAGGAGTAAAGCAATGGATAGCATTACATATTCCAAGGCCCGTACCAACCTCGCATCGACAATGAAGAAAGTGTGCGAAAGCCACGATCCGGTTATCATCACACGTCAGAAGGAAGATTCAGTAGTGATGCTTTCTCTTGAAGACTTCAAGGCACTTGAGGAGACCTCATATCTGCTGCGCGTACCGGCTAATGCAAGGCGGCTGCTTGAATCAATAGCGGAGCTTGAGAAGGGCGGCGGCAGAGAGAAACCTTTGGCGGAATGAAGCTGATCTTCGCAGAGCACGCCTGGGAAGATTATCTGTACTGGCCGCAAACCGACAGGCAGATTCTCAAACGCATAAATATACTTATCAAGGACATCTTGCGCGATCCCTTCTCCGGCCCCGGCAAACCGGAACCTCTCAAACATGGATTATCGGGCTATTGGTCCCGACG
>DATJOY010000046.1:0-21821 GCA_035506695.1 Dissulfurispiraceae bacterium | reverse complement strand
CCGCTCGCGATGTCCCAGGGAGCGCTTCCTGCCGTTGTAACGGGGTACTCAGTAGCGCCGCCAGAGGGCGTGATGCGCCCAATATTGTTCGCGTTGGCCTCTGTAAACCAGAGGTTGCCGTCAGAGCCGGCTGCAATGCCCACAGGTTGACTGTCCGGTGAAATCCCAGAGGAGAACTCGCTGACAACCCCATTTGGTGTAATACGCGCTATTCTATTGCCATCGAATTCAACAAACCATAAGTTGCCGTCGGAGCCGGCTGTGATGGTCTGAAGTCCGCTGTTCGCTGAAATGCCCGCTGAAAATTCTGTGAGCGTTAGTGCATCGACAGGAAGAGCAGAAAAAAGCGCTAGATTAAAGATCAATATGGAAAAAACGATACAATATCTATACAACATCTATGTGCCCTCCTTATAAGAATTATTCAGTAGTGTGCGAACCTGTTTCTCAGCGGACTAGAAAATAAAACAGTCTGTGAAGAATGCAATAGTTTACAATAAAATCCACCCGTTTTTATAGGATATATTTTTGACTTTATCATACAGAAATATAAGCGGAATTCGGCGGGCTCAGAATGTTACTGATAATTATCTCCATATTTAAGAAACGGATGCTGGATGTGGGTTATTAGAAATATCATCTGAACGGTCTTAACTGGCTCTTCCGATGATTACGACATGAATCAAGCGCGGACGTATTTCGTCTAGTGCGCGGAGTTGTATCGGAAATTATTGCTCCACCGTTCGGCCTAACGAGCAGAGTTGCAGGTGACCTCTTGCGTGATATCTGTCGGTTCGGTTGTTCTGCGAACCTTCTGGTTCAGTGCGGCACAATGCGGCTGCCTAGTCGGTTCTTACTTCATCCAAACCATGAGTTAATAGAAATATTTGACTTTCGCGTCGAACGGCTGTTTTTGGGGGCCGGCGGATAACCTTGACGCGTACCCGACAGGCACTACTGCCATGAACTCCCCTGCCGGCTCTTCCAGGAACCTCAGCACCTCATCTTTGATCAGGAAAAGTATTCCCAGCCATACCGTCGAGAGTCCCAGCGAAGTAGCCGCCAGGAGCAGGTTCTCAACCGCCGCCGCAGAACTCTGAATCTCCATCGTCCTGAAAAAGTCGTAGGCTATCTCCTTGTTGACCTTGAAAAGGTCGGTGCCATGTTCGATAAGATCGCCGGTATTGGCAACTGCTATGACAACAGGCGCGCTCGCAATGCTGCGTGCGGCCATGCGCAGCAGGGCCGATGCAGGCCTCGGTAACCCCTCGCTCCTTACAGCTACCAGGTCGGCAAGGGCCTGCTTTTTTAGTCCGCGCAGCACGATGAACCTCCACGACTGTTGATTGTGGGCTGACGGGGCTTCGTTTGCGGCCTGAAGAAGGACAGCTATCTGATCGTCAGAAACCTCGTCCTTCATGAAAACCCGGATGCTTCTTCGGGTATGTATAGATTGCAGCGTATCATTCATTAACGGGTCCCGATTATCGGATTTCATGGATTACCTCTCGGAATATTTCTGCGGGCGAGGCAGAGTGCACTCAATTAAACTGCCGTCTCTGCATATGAATCGTCTTATTACAAAAAAAGTTAAAGAGAGGGCCGTCGCGGCCCTCTCTTTATCTCTTCACGCCTGAACAGAGTTGTTACTTGTGATTTGCCTTATCCACATGCGCCTTGCCTGCATTGACACTCTTGTTAGTGTTAACACTCTTGTTCGTATTGACACTCTTGTTGATGTTGGTGTTCTTGTTGATGTTGGTGTTCTTGTTGATGTTGGTGTTCTTGTTGATGTTGGTGTTCTTGTTGATATTGGTGTTCTTGTTGATATTGGTGTTCTTATTGATATTGGTGTTCTTGTTGATATTGGTGTTCTTGTTGATGTTGGTGTTCTTGCCGCTCTTGTCAAGCTTACCAGTCTTATCAATATTTCCAGTCTTGTCAAGTTTGCCAGTCTTATCGAGCTTGCCAGTCTTATCAATATTTCCGGTCTTGTCAAGTTTGCCAGTCTTATCGAGCTTGCCAGTCTTATCAAGCTTACCGGTCTTGTCAATATTGCCAGTCTTGTCGAGCTTGCCAGTCTTATCAAGCTTACCGGTCTTGTCGAGCTTGCCAGTCTTATCAAGCTTGCCAGTCTTGTCAAGCTTGCCGGTCTTGTCAAGCTTGCCAGTCTTGTCCAGCTTACCAGTCTTGTCCAGCTTACCAGTCTTGTCCAACTTTCCAGTCTTGTCCAGCTTGCCGGTCTTGTCGAACTTGCCCGACTTGTCGAACTTGCCAGACTTGTCTTTATTGCGCTTGTCCTGGTCAGTTAAACGTTTCTTAAATCCTTCTTTATCACCCTTGACCCTATCTCGCCTTGCGATACGGTCTTTGTCCATTCTCTCGCGAGCACGCCTTTCGCGGCTTTCCCTTACATCTGCCCGCCTCTCATTTTGGTACCAGCGCTCTCTGCTCCAGCGGCGGTCATGGTCCCAATCACGCCAGTGCGAATGAAACTCGCCGTAATGAATCCGATAATATGACGGAGGAAGATATAATGCATAAGCAGGCGATATGCCCACTACAAACGATGGGACAAATGCCGGTTCGACTACAACCCAGGGGGCGTCATAAACAGCGGCTGTGAACCAGACGCCGTGATGGAAACGATACCAGGTGCCCCCGTAAAAATAAACACCGACCGTATTCGGCACCATATATACCTGTGCATCCCCGCTCGGCACAACCACCAAGTCCGGATTCTGAACCGCGAGCGGAGGAGGAGGCGTCGGATCTCCTTCCGGAATGTATTCCTCGGCTGGTACTTCTTGAACTGCGACCGTTTCGGCCGGTTGAGTAGTGATCTGCACACCAACGTTTACCTCGGCAAAGCAAAGAACCGGAACGCTCAAAAACAAAAACAGAATGCTCATTAACAGAATGGCTCGCTTCATAGTTATACTCCCCCTTCCCTTAATGTCTCAGCGTTAATACACAAGCTTCGATTTGCATCGAGATGCAATATTATCTGATGCTTACCCAGATCCTCCTTTCCGAATTTCAAGCCCATTTTAGAGTCCTCCAGTCAAATAATTATACAACCCGGAGGATTGTAGCGCATATACCATATATAATCATTGCAGCCTCGCTTCCGTTATCTGGGACACAAACAATGCAAACAGACCTTACCCATGTTACGAAGAATTGTAAATGAAGTCGGGTGCTGTTTGCAAATACCACAGTCGCCTGATTATAGAGGCCCTGTGCAGGACCCCTCGACTTCAGGGCACTGCCGGATATTTAATCGCAGGTCCTTCGCCGCTTAATGCCTCTAAAAGAAAGGTTTTAAGCTGCCGTTTTTCCTCTCCATTCAGTCCAAGCGGTTCAATCACCGAATTACCCTTGCCGCCTCCGCGGTTAATGAAATCGATTACTTCGTCTATGGTTGCAAAAACTCCGTTGTGCATATACGGGGCCGTCCTTGCCACCTCTCTCAGCGTTGGGGTCCTGAAGGCCTTCCAGTCTTTCTTGTCCTTGGTTATCAGATATCTGCCGGGGTCTTCGGAAAGGTTTGCATAGTCACCGTAATGATATACCTTTGCCACGAAACGCCTGGTCGCTGTTATTCTCGAATCCGTTTGATGATCGGGGTTCTCCGGTACATTCAATGCATAAAATTTGTCGTCGGACAATTTCGCTCCGTAGTGGCATTCTGCGCACCTGCCCTTTCCGGCGAATATTTCATAGCCCTTCCTTGCATCTTCGGAAAGCGCCGACTGGTCACCTTTAAGAAAACGGTCAATCGGAGCATTTGTTGAAACAAGGGTCCTTTCAAATGCGGCAAGCGCCATCGCAACACGCTCCCTCGTGATATCGCCTCTGAATATCTTTCTAAAGGCAGCAACATACTCCGGCACTACTCGGAGCTTCTCTTCAAGGTAGTCGAGGTTCAGGTTCATCTCGAAGGACGACATAATGGGAAAGAGGGCCTGATCCTCAAGTGAGGTTGCCCTGCCGTCGTGGAAGAGATTACTGAAGAAGGCCACATTTATGAGCGTGGGCGCATTCCTCCAGTTTTTTGTCGTGGGATAGCTGAACGAAATGTCCTGTCCGTCCGTAAATGCAAGATCAGGAACATGGCAGGTCGCACAGCTCATAGTGCCGTCTCCGGAGAGCCTCCGGTCGAAAAAAAGCTGCTTTCCGAGTTCCACCTTTTCGGGTGTTTGAGGATTGAGGGCTGACACAGGAACAGATGTTATCGGTTCTATGTTGCCGCAAAAGGCATTCGCTGCAGAGAAGACGATGAATACTGCAATGGCGATGAAAAAGCGATTATTTTTTTGCTGCATTCAACTCCTCCAAAACTATCTTTTTAAGATATTCATACGGCACATTTCCGATAATCCGTCGGCCGTTGATAAAGAAAGTTGGGGTGTTGTAAAGGTCCAGTTCGAGTGCGAGTTTCAAATCACGCTCTATTATCCAGTCGTTCTTCTTTGTATCGATAGATTGTCTGAATCTTTCGGTATCCAATCCAAGTTCCTTCGCATATCCGATAAGGCTTGTCCGGTCAAGACGAGGAGATTTCCTCAGCATCAGACGGTGCATCTCCCTGAATTTCCCCTGGTCCGCCGCAGCCAGCGCTGCTTCGGCAGAAATGCGCGCAAAGTCGCGGTACTTGTAGGGATAGAATTTGATCACGAGCCGGACTTTCTGTCCATATTCCTTTAATATCTTTTCGACGGCCGGACCGGCCTCCACGCAGTGAGGTCACTGATAGTCGATGAACTCAATAATTGTAACCCCGGCATCAGGAGGCCCGAAGGCAGGAGAGCCGCCCGAGGGTACATCATACCTCTTGATCTCGGCAGAGGCCGTGCCCACAAACAATATTACAACCAGGATAAGAATCAACCTTTTCATATCTCCTCCGGCCCGCACGGCTTTTCCTTTCCGTCTATTTGTAGCACGGGGACATCACCAACACAGGCGGGATGTCCCCGTGCTATTCTCCGGAAGACTTTTCAGTCTTCCATCATCCCATAATCAACAGTTTTTAATGACTGCGCCCTTCTTCAAGCTCCCTGACCCACTTGGGATGCTTCTTCTTTGCCCACCAATATGGTATCTTCCCGGTTATCATGATCCTGATGGTGCCCGGATTGCCGAGCGTACTCAGATAAACATGGATCGGGATGAACGCCGTAATGACTATAAAGCTCACGTTGTGGATAAAATGGGACATAACGAGCGCCGGCTTATTTTCCGGTATCAGCCAGATAATGAAGCCTGTTGCTGCTATGGCGAAACCGGATGCGAGCAGGGTCAGGTAAAAGAATTTCTGCCCCGTATTAAGTTTATGCATCGGCGGCACCTTGACTTTGTGGCTCAGGTAGCCTCCAGCGGTCATTATCCAGCCGATATCGTCCGCGTCGAATGTGAGCGATTCCTTCAGCCAGTTGAACATGCTGAGGAAAAGCGACGCAGTAAAAACAACTCCAGCCCAGTTGTGGATCGCTTTCATCGCCGGAAATCCGCCAAATGCGCTGCCGATGCTTTGCATATGGAAGAGGAAGCCGAACCCGCTGACCGTAAGCACGATGCAGCTTAAGGCCAGGGCCCAATGATTCAATATCCCGAAAGCACTTTCTTTTCTTACAAGATCGTTATTTTGCATCGGTTTCCTCCTTGTCCTTTTTGGGCCCGACAGCTACATAGTGAAGCAGCATGAGTGCAGCCGTGCCTCCGATCCCGATCCAGGAAAGAGGTTTCAGATACTTGTGCCAGAATACAACCATCTCTGGTATGGCCGGCTTTTCGTCAAGGCCGTAAAGTTTGGGCGCATCGTGAAAGGCATAGATCGCGCCGAGGCCTCCGAGGTCTGCCTGGCCGTATACCTTGGCATAGCCTGATTTTGCAGCCTTGGCGATCAGGGCGTCCCTGTCGCCGAATGAAATTGCACCGGTAGGGCATGTCTTGGCGCAGGCTGGGGCCATGTTGTTGGCAATCCTGTCTGCGCAGAGGTTGCACTTAGAGACTTTGTCGTTCTTGTCATAGCGCGGGACATTGAACGGACAGGCAGCACTGCAGAGCTTGCAGCCGATGCATTTGTCCTTGTTGAAGGCGACGGCACCCTCAGCTGTTTTAAACAGTGCACCAGGTGCAGGACAAATTTTCATGCAGCCGGCGTCTTCGCAATGCATGCAGCGCTGGCTGACGAAAAGCCAGCGTACAGGGTTCGTTTCTGAAGGCACTTCGACGAACCTTATTTTGTTATAGAGGTCCGGCGTCAGGTCCGGGGGATTCTCGAAACTTCCCTTGTTGACTGTCTTGTCGCCGGGCAATTGGTTCCACGACTTGCAGGCTATCTGACAGGCCTTGCAGCCTATGCACAATTCCGGAGATATAAGCAAACTCGCTCTTGCCATGTTATTACCCCCTTGCCTTTTCGACATTGACCATGAAGGCCTTTGATTCGGGTATCATTGTATTGGGATCGCCGACGGTCGGCGTAAGAAGATTTGCACTCTCGCCGCCGCTTCCATCGACCGGGAACTGCCAGCCGAAATGCCAGGGGATGCCCACCTGGTGGATGGTCGTGTTTTCGACCTTGAAGGGCTTGAACCTGTCGGTGACCATTGCGATTGCCCACAAGCTTCCACGGGCCGATGAAACTGTCACCTTTTCACCGTTTTTTATACCTTTTTCCTTTGCCAGTTCATTGCTCATCTCAACAAACATTTGCGGCTGGGCTTCGAGGAGCCACGGAACGTGGCGCGTCATGACGCCCGTCTGCCAGTGCTCGGTTACCCGGTATGTCGTGCAGACAATCGGGAAACGAGTATCGCAGGAATAAAAGACATCCTCCTGCAATCCGCCCTCTTTGCCGAAGAAGAGTTTGACCGTCGGATTTATCCGCTGCTTGGACATCGGGTTCTTTTGGAGCGGACATTCTAGAGGTTCATAATGCTCAGGTAACGGCCCGTCGGCCAGACCGGGGCCGAATATGGCTCCAACTCCGTCGGCACGCATGATGAAAGGCAGTTTGCCTGCCTTCTCGTCGGCAAGCGGCGGCGCAGGTCCGTCAGGCACATCGCCTTCCCACATCCCCGGTTTTTCAGTCTGCGGATTTATCTTCGTCGGGTTCCATTTGATAACCGGACGCTTGGGGTCCCAGGGATTGCCTTTGGGATCCACGGAGGCCCGGTTATACAATATCCTCCTGTTGACAGGCCACGCCCAGGCCCAGCTTGGGTAGAGGCCGATCCCGGTCGGGTCGTCCTTGCCCCTGCGGGCCATCATGTTGATGACTTTGCCGTCCTTCTGGGTATAGCTCCCGGAATATATCCAGCAACCACAGGATGTGGTCCCGTCGTCCTGGAGACTCACGAAATTCGTACAGAGTTCGCCCTTCTTGCCGATAAGCTTTGGCGGGTTCGCCTTTTTATCATATACATCTTCAAGGTAGTAGCCGTTGATCTCCATGGCAACCTTGTGGATATCGAAGTGTTCAGTCTTTCCCTTTGCATCTTTCGGCCCATAGTTCCAGCTGAGATTCACTACAGGCGCCGGGAACTTGCCTCCCTCCTTCTGATAAAGCTTCTTTACCCTGGAGTGAAGTTCGTCCATTATTTCGGCGTCAGGCATGGATGACCCGATAGGTTCTATCGCCTTATATCTCCACTGTGCAAGGCGTCCCGAGTTGCTGATGCTGCCTTCTTTCTCGACGGATGACGCACAGGGAAGCATAAAGACTTCAGTCTGTATTTCTTTCGGATTCATGTCGGGACCCTTCCAGAATGCGCCGGTCTCGTTTTCATAAAGGTTGACGTTGACCATCCATTTGAGCTTCGACAGCGACTTTCTTACCTTATTGGAGTTGGCACCGGAACAGGCGGGATTCATGCCCCACGCGAAAAAGCCCTCGAACTTGCCCTTGTACATCTGATCGAAAAGGTTGAGCCAGGAGGCGTTCATGCCCTCGTCGGTTTTGGGCAGCCACGCATAGCCGAAATCGTTTTCCTTGGTCGCTTTGTCGCCGTAGATGGCCTTCAGGTAGCTGGTGATGTACTTTGGCCTGTTGCTCCACCAGTTGACACTTCTTGTTTCCTTTGTCTTGGGAGTGAACTTTTCGATGTAGGTTTTAAGATCGACAACGGTAGCCGTAGGAGTCGGGTTATATCCGGGCAGGATATGGAACAGCAGACCGTGGTCGGTCGACCCCTGCACATTTGACTCGCCCCTCATGGCATTAATGCCGCCTCCCGCCATCCCCATGTTTCCAAGCAGAAGCTGAATGATAGAGAACGCCCTGATGTTCTGGACGCCAACCGTATGCTGTGTCCATCCCATTGCGTAGCATTCAGCCGCGACCCTGTTTGGCTTGCCTGTGGAACCGACGATTTTGTAGACCTCTTCGAGTTTTTCCTTCGGCGTGCCCGTGATATTCGACACCTTGTCGAGCGTGTAGCGGGCATACTGCTTTCTCAAAAGCTGGAACACGCAATTGGGGTCTTTCAACGCGAGGTCTTTTTTCGCCACGCCTTTGTCGTCCATCTGGTAAGACCATGTCTTCTTGTCGTATTTGCGCGTCTTTTCGTCGTAGCCCGAAAACACTCCGTCCAGTTGTGCCGAGAGCTTGAATTCCGGATTCACGAGAAAAGGAGCGTTCGTGTAATTGACAACGTAATCCCTGAAGTAGAGGTTGTGATCGGTTATGTACTTGATCATGCCTCCGAGAAAGGCTATGTCCGTACCGGACCGAAGGGATGTATACAAGTCTGCTTTAGCAGCAGTCTGGGTGAAACGAGGGTCGACCACTACCAGCTTGCCGCCCTTTTCCCTGGCCTTCATGATCCATTTCATTGCGACCGGATGGTTCGATGCCGGGTTTGCACCCATCACGAGTATAACGTCGGCATTCCTCAGGTCCACCCAGTGATTTGTCATTGCACCGCGCCCGAACGACTCTGCCAGAGCCGCTACAGTTGCGGAGTGTCATATTCGGGCCTGGTGTTCTATATAAACGAGCCCCCAGGAGCGCGAGAGCTTCTGCATGAGATAGCATTCCTCGTTATCCATGGCAGCGCTGCCGACATGCGCGATGCCGTCGGTCCTGTTGACGACAAATTCTTTTTCAACCTCGACCTCTTTGCCGTCAGGCTGTTTCTCCTTGACCTTTGATTTGGATGTAACCTTGAATGTCCTGTCCCGCGTGTCCTTTACATTTCGGGCGATGCGGTCGAGCGCCCAATCCCACTCAACCTCTTTCCATTCAGCCTCTCCCGGCGCCCGGTAGCGCGGCTTTGTCAGCCTCGTAGGATTATTGGCCATCTGAAACAGCGAAGCGCCTTTGGGACAGAGTGTGCCCTCATTAATGGGGCTGTCAGGATCTCCTTCGGTGTTGACTACTTTCCCGTCAATAGTGTGAACCAGGATGCTGCACCCGACTGAACAATACGGACAAACGGTCGTAGTCTGCTTGGCATTCTTGATTCTCAGTTCCTGCGCTGCCGCCTCTTCAGGCGATAGGGCTGTTTCAATGGAACTGAGGGCAAGTGTGCTTCCCGTGATCTTCAGGAAGTCTCTTCTCGTTACATCCATGCTTGCCTCCTTGCTGAAATTATTGGCGACATTAATGCATGAATGATTCCACACCGGAAGGATTAGGCCATTTCGTTATAATTCAATAGCATGAGAACTGTCAGAGTTTGGAAAATGATTTCGGAGGGATGAGACGCTATTTGACAACAGAAAAAACTGCATACCTAAGATATTGACAGCTAAGGCTTTTCAGCAGGGGCTATTATTCTCACATGCGACATTTGTCTCAGTGGTGCCAACAGGTTAGTCGCAAATAACAAGACCGGCCCTTTTGTTCCTTATCCAGACCACATCAGCTTCTACTTTCGGATCGACAAGCTGAATCCTCTTGCCCTCCTGTAATTGCGCATCTGTCTTAATACCGAGGCCGTTCTCGCTTATGTTGACTATCTTGCAGTTCCGGACAGTCTCCGGGTCCTCAAGCAATTCTGTTGCAAGATTGCATTTGAATCTCGGCCAGAACCTCCCTTCGTCGTACGACTTCTCCTTCACCGGCTTAATATGACTTTCCGACATCTGCATAATGTTCTCCCTTCCCCCTTGATCACCCTACTCTAATTATAAACAAAAAAATCGTTTCCGTAAACATTTCTCATAATTTTTTTCGTTCCCTCGAAAGCCGCTTGTTAAGGGCCTGCCTTGTGATACCCAGAAGTGACGCCGCGGTGCCCTGGTTGCCGCCTGACCGTCTCATCGATTCTGCAATCAGGAACTCCTCAGCCTCTTTCAGGGTAGGCAAAACTTCCGAATTGGGGTCCCATATAGCATTCACAGAAGGTCTGTCGGCCGATGGATCAGGCCCGCTTATTGTGCGGCGAAAACTCTCCATCGCAATAATTCCGCCTGTACATAGTGCTGAAGCATCTAAAGCCATCATTTCCAATTCCCTGACATTCCCCGGAAAGTGGTAATTGGCCAGGAGTGTGACGAGTTCCGGGGGGAAGGAGGGCTTCTTCCTGTTGAGCAACAGGGCTGATTTCTCGAGGAAGTGATGAAGAAGCATGGGGATATCCTCACGACGCTCCCGAAGCGGTGGAATATGTATATGGTGAGCGCGCAACCTGTAATAGAGATCCTTCCTGAATTTGCCCGATGTGATGATCTGCTGTATGTCACGGTTGGTTGCAACCAGGATGCGTGCATCACTCCTGCGCGGCATGTCGGAGCCGAGTGGATAATATGTCCGTTCCTGTATAAGCCGCAGGAGCTTCACCTGGGTCGATTCGGTCAAATCACCGATCTCGTCAAGCAAGAGCGTGCCGCCTGCGGCCTGGGCAATCATCCCCTCGCGGGCCTCGTCAGCCCCCGTAAAGGCCCCTTTCCTGTGACCGAAGAGAGAGTCCGAAATCATGGTATCGTCAAGCCCACCGATATTAACCGGAACAAAAGAACCCTTAATACCGCTTGCCGCATGGATGGCCCTGGCTATCAACTCCTTCCCGACCCCGGTCTCGCCGGTTATGAGGACCGGTTGCCGCGAGTTGGAGACAGCTTCGACGTACCTGAAAATAGCCCTCATCTTCTTGGACCGGGTGACAATCGGAGAGAACACCGACGCATTTTCCAGTTCATCGGTCAACAGATGGTCTTTCAGGGAAAGCATTTCCGTCTGTAAAGCCCGTATTTCCATGGCGCGCGTTATGCACGTAATGAATCTGTCTTTATCAACCGGTTTCAGCAGATAATCGAATGCCCCCGATTTCATGCAGGAAACGGCAGTTTCAAGGTCATTGACAGCTGTCATTAGGATCACCGGGATATGCGGATATTCACTGCTGATCGCAGCCAGCAGATCGTAGCCCGAAAGGTGGGGCATACTGAGATCAAGGACTATGACGCCCGCCTCATGCGATGCAAGAAAGGGCATAAGCTCGCGGCTGTCACTAATAGTTGCTATATTCTCAATGCCCGACGTCCGCAGAAGCATTTGCGAGCCGAGAAGGATTTGAGGCTCGTCGTCAACGAGCAGTATCGGAAGCGACTGGTTCTTTGCCGTGTTCATTTTCAATTATTCCCCGGACGGCGGGCAGTCTGATCGTAACAGTTGTACCAGCCCCCGGCTCGGATGTAAAGACCATGGTCCCCTTATGTTTTCGTATAATCGAATCGGATATATACAACCCGAGGCCCGTCCCGCCCCTGTCGAACTTGGTCGAGAAGAAAGGGTCCATTATCCTTGCCATCAGCTCTTTGGAAATTCCGGGACCTTCATCTGAAACCCTGACAAGGCACTGTTCTGTCCCGGCGTCGAACTCTGCTGTAACGGTAACGCGCCTGCTTCGGTCCTCCAGCGACTGGAGAGCGTTCAGGACAAGATTAATTATGACCTGCTCAAGCTCTTGCGAACTGCCTCTAACCTGCGGAAGGTGCTCGTCAATCTGAATGGAGAATGCATTGGTATGTTTGATTATCTCGGTCCGCATCATGGTTACCGCATTCCCGACTGCCTTCGCAAGATCAACCAGGCTGTCGAGATGCATCCCGTCACTCCTGGCAAAATCAAGCAGGTTGCGGACGATATTACTGATCCGCTCGGACCCGTCATGCATGCCGTAAACAAGCTTAGGAACAACCTCCTCGAGTTCTGAAAGTGGGACCCCACCGACATAATAATCACCATTTTCACTGTAATATGTCCTCAGTACCGGCAAGACATCTTTCCAGATATCGGCAAGTATCCGGTTGTTATGCATTATGAAATTATTGGGATTGCTTATTTCATGTGCGACGCTCGCAACAAGTATCCCGAGCGCGGCCATCTTGTTCACATGAATGAGCTGCGCCTGCCTGAAACGGTCTTCCTCATGCCGGCGTATTTCTTCTCCGACATCTCTCATAACGCAATAAATCATTTCACTGTCCCGCAGTCTGATATGATTGCGCCTCAATCCCAGAACGCTTCGTGTCCCGTCAGGTCTCATATAAGTTACGGTACATGTCCGCACTTCGGGGTCCGGAGCACAGATGAGACGTTTGATATTGTCGAGTTCGCCGGGCTCGCAGAAAAGCCGTGGCCCGTTGTTGATCAGCATTTCACGGTCCAGGTCAAAGAGCTTGCATGCGGCAGTATTGAGATCAGTTACCGCGCAGCGATCAGGGTCAAATACAAGGACTGCGTCATCGCACTGCTCAATGAACTGGCGCAAGATATCAACCTCTTCATGTGGCAGACTGCTTGCAGAACAACGAGATTTTCTCATTGACTATTGAGGGATGTTCAGGATCACTTTGGGCATACGCAATTTATTCCCCCTCTTAATTCCCTGCTTTACTATACCTTATCATTTATCCTGACCTCAACAGCCGGGACAGGTAAAACAAAGCGCAAAATGCTGCTTTGGCCCTGTTCGTTTCGAGCCTGATTCTGCCGGTCTGTCGCCGCAATACTCCTACTGGGCCGCTTTCTTCAATGACTCCCTCAGCTCTTTTGATCCTTCGTTGCCGACATCTTTTTTGATGACTATATCTAAAGGTGACACTATTCTGCCGTAATAGGCAGTATTCAGGCCTTCCCTGACTGCCACTACTGATCCTTCCAGGTTTATCCCGGCATAGAGCCCCTTGGATTTTGCAAAGGATATGAAATCAGCGGTGATATTTTCTTTTGCGCCGCCGCCTAAAGGTCCTATTGCAACCGAAGCGTCTGCCCCGAGCTTGACGGATGAGGCCAGCAAGGAATCTATGGCCTTTTGACTCATCGCCATTACGATCACCTGAGATGCCTCACCGCCGATCTGCAGGCCCAAAGTAACCGACCCGATGGTATAGAATGCGGGCTGGCTCCAGCTACCGCTTTTTTCATCCCTGACGACAAGTACCCCTGTTCCGCCGGAGCCGCCAACGATAAATCCGCCTTTAATTATCTGCGGATAGATCAGCAGTCCCTTGGCATCTTTGAGGTGATATCGAAGCCACGAATACAGGTTGTCATTAACCATTTCGTTAAATGTGACGCGGGCCTTGTCTACAAGCCCCTGCGCATCGGTCGCGTCAGAGGCACCGGCAGGTGCACCCGTCGCTGCAACTAATACGATCAATAAGACTGTCTGAATGACTATAAGCGGAAAGCACGATGTTCTTCTTTTCCTGTTCATTTCATTTCCTCCAAAATGTAATCTCCGGCAATTGCCGGATTCGCAGAATCCCCTTAAAAATGTCTGTCTTCCTCGATATTTTTCATGGTTTTCTTCACGGTCGAACTTCTCTCCCATGCACTTATCTGCCAGTTGTCCGCCTGTGTCGCAGCCGGGACCCATGGCGGGAAGGGCATCCGGAAATAATCGGACAGCGCATGGGCATATGGTTCGTACAGGCGTCTCAGGTCCTTCAGGTGCTGCTCGGCATCATGTCCCTCCTGGAGATGGATCCCGAAGTTCTTCATGGACGCGCGTAGGTCCGATAAGGCTTCGAAATTAAGGCGGTCGCGTTCCGGCGGGCGGGGAGATCTCTTGAAGACAATACAGAGATCAACTACAGCGTGCCGCGCCATCGCAAACGTCAACTCAGCCTGCCGCGCAGGCGCGCCTTCAACCCCGACCATGACCAATGCAGTGGCGTCGAGTATTGCAGTAAGTGCACCGAGCCACGACTGATTGTCGTGCTGCGACCTGAAGTATGCAAGTACCGGATAGGACAGATGACTTTCGAGAAGCTCAGCCGACCAAAGTTCCCAATCATGGAAGAGTTCGCCGAGAGCTTCCAGCCCGCGCCCGCTGCTGTGTCTCCGCAGCATTTCGACAGCGCTTGGGGGTGACCCCGCCCTTGCGTCAAGCAGGGATATGCTGATTTCGCGCCTCTGGAAAGACATATTTAACACAGGCAGGTAGCTGATGATCAGGGCAAGAAAACCCAGCCCCATCCCGCCTTCGATCACGGTCAGCAACTTCGCCATGGGACTGCGCGGCGTAACATCTCCCAGTCCGAGAGTAAAGAAATTGGTGCCGCTCATGTAGAGGTCCGTGAAGAACCCCGGCATGTCCTGTGATCGAAGTGCCGACCCGTCCGCCCAATGAAGGAGCGCAAAGCCGACGATCAGGCCGCCGGCCCATACGGTCAGTAACAGCAGAAGTGAACAAGGTCCGTAGAAACTGAGAAGTGTTTCCCGTCGCCTTGTCGGGACAGCATGAAAGACCGCTGCAAGATAGAGCCTCCAGGTGTTCCTGTAGAAAAAACGCGTCAGGCGAAAACGTCGCGTCACCCTGCGAGGGAATATGATCGTCTCGAAAGATTCCCATAATACAACCATTATGAGCAGTGATCCGATGAAAGCCGAGAGCATCCGCATTCAGACCTCTTTTCAATTAAGTCTCTTCTTTATAGCGTAGACACACAAAGGGTCGGGCGCAAGTCCCATGAAGATTTCCGGCGTCCAATGGCTGCAGAATAAAAAAGGCGGCCCGGAGTATCCCGGCCGCCTTATATTGCTGCCCCGCTTGCAATCGCGCTGCGGCTATCCCATCCACTTCTCCTCTGCGCTCTTTGTATGCAGTCCTTTGTCGGGTTCGGTGGGGATCAGGCACGCCTCACCCTCGATTGGGCTGATAACCGATTCCCCCCATACATCCTTGACTCTTTCCTTGATCTGCAACAGTTCGAACCAGCGTTTGATGGTGCCGACAAACACAACAACCATCATTGCCATTACTATACTCGCTAAGGTTGCCAACAGATAAAGCTGCTTAGGCAGATACACGACAGTAACATTCAAATACCCGGCATACATGGTAACGAAAGCAAGAAAGATACCGGGGATTGCGGTAACCCACATATATTTTGCCTTTCCCATACGGATAAGCATCGTTGTTACGATGATAAGGGCGCTTGATGCGAGCAGTTGGTTGCTCATGCCGAAGAGCGGCCAGATGGTCGAAATGTCGCCGGTATATACCAGGTAGCCCCACGAGAAAGTGAAAAGAGCACCCGTGATGACAATGCCGGGGACCCATTTCCTTTCACTGAACTTCGGGATAAATTTGCCGAACATTTCTTGAAGCAGGAACCGGCCGACCCTGGTGCCCGCATCGACGGCGGTGAGTATAAAAACGGCTTCGAACATGATGGCAAAGTGATACCAATATGCCATCAGGCCTTTCATAAAGGGAATCGAATCGAAGATGTATGCCATACCAACGGCAAGAGAAACTGCACCGCCCGGTCTGCCCTGGATTTTCTCGCCGACCTCAGCTGCAAGCCTGTTGAGTTCAACGGTAGGCATCCCAAGTTTGGCGAATATGGCCGGAGCAGAATTGATGGCGAAATAGTCTGCCGGGATAAGAACGCATGCGGCGATCAATGCCATGATCGCAACAAATCCCTCCATCAGCATCGCCCCGTAACCTACAAAAAGGACGTCGCGTTCATTGTCGATCATCTTCGGTGTCGTGCCCGTAGCTATTATTGCGTGAAACCCTGATATTGCGCCGCAGGCAATGGTGATAAAAACATACGGGAAAACATTACCCGGAATAACCGGCCCGCCACCTCCGATAAACTGAGTAAGCGCCGGCATCTTCAGCACGGGCTGGACGAAAAATATACCAGCCGCCAGAGTGATGACCGTGGCAATCTTGAGATATGTAGAAAGATAGTCTCTTGGAGCCAACAGCATCCAGACAGGAAGAACTGAAGCAACGAATGCATAGAGCGGGATTGCAACCGCAATCTGCTGCTTGCTGAGCTTCAGCATCTCGGCAAGTGCAGATCCGGGCTCTATCGCACCGCCTGCATATACAGCCAATGCAAGCAATGAAACTCCGATAATGCTCGCTCCCCTTACGTCTCCTGGGCGGATCTTATACATCCAAAAGCCCATAAGGACTGCTATCGGCAGTGTGGATCCCACGACGAAGACGCCCCAAAAACTCTCGAAAAGCGCATTCAGACAGGCAATCGAAAGACCCGCAAGTGTGAGGATGAGAATGAAGAGGAAGGCAAAAGAAGCTACAACTCCTACAGTCTTACCGACTTCGCTTTCAGCTATCTTCGCCAGACTTTGTCCTTTGTGGCGCATCGAGGCAAACAGCACTATCATGTCGTGGACTGCACCGGCAAGCACTGTACCGATGATGATCCAGAGGGCTCCCGGCAGAAAGCCGAACTGCGCTGCCAGTACCGGACCGAGCAAGGGCCCTGCTGCCGCGATAGCCGCAAAGTGATGCCCATATAACACGAACTTGTTGGTTTTTACGTAATCGATGCCATCTGCGCAGGTTACGGCCGGCGTCGGACGATCTGCCCTGAGGACCAGAACCTTGTTTGCAATAAACAACCCATAGAGCCGATAAGCTATCGCAAATATGCACAGCGATAGAAATACAAGCGTCACTGCGTTCATCTTTCCCCTCCCGTATTTTCAGCCGACAGTATCCGGCTGTTTATCATGCTTGCCCCGCCTTGCGGCTCCGATCCGACACAAAATATTTGCATACCGTATACCTCACTTCGTCCAGCCATACGCTTCTTTCCTTTTCGGTACTGACAACAACGACGTTGAACATCCGCCGGTAAACTTCGGCAACCCCGCAAAGACCAAAGATGCAATTCTTCCACAATGTATCAAGCGGATCGCCGAACACATCCATTTCCCTTTTTATTTCGGTATTGGATGTATTGAACACTATTGCGGCCTTTGCTTTCAACAGCCCGTGCGGTATTCCCTCGCCCGAATCCCCATCCAGAAATTCATACGCAACTCCGGATCGTATGACCCTGTCAATCCAGCCTTTCAATATTGCCGGGGGCTGGCCCCACCAGTTTGGATGTACTATGACGATACCGTCTGCTTCGGCAATCTCTCTGCAATGCAGAAGTATTGATTCCGGCAAGATTGCGTCTTTTGGTATTTCCGTAACGGGAAGAACCGGATCGAACTTTTCCTCATATAAGTCATGCAAGAAGGCTTCATGCCCGTCAAGTTTCAGCTGCTCAGCAGCCGCCGACGCGATGGCATGATTGAAGCTGCCCTTTTTAGGATGAGCAAGAATAACGGACACTTTCATTTGCACTTAATTAAGGTACATTCCCTATTCTCCAGGTCACATGTAATACTGTCATTCTTTAACTGTAGTATGCCAGGCGGTTACAGTGCGTTCCAGTGCCGGCATCCAGGTCCCTTTCTCATGATCGAACGTTTTCACGATAACCCTGTCGTTATACAGAAAGAGCGAATTCGTATAAATATGTTGGCGCTTCATATCTGAATTATGGATATTCATCACCCTGCCTTCGTAAAGATTCACTGCAGACGCAAAGCTCGGTTCCTTCGGTGACGTGTGAGTATGGCCAGAAACCCAGAGGAAGACTTGAGGATTATCTGCCAAGATTCTTCTTATTTCCTCTCGTGGTTGTGCTACATAGTCATCGGTGTTTGCGTTCTTGCTGTAATTATCCAGGGTCCCGCTAAGAGGACCATGAAAGAACACTATGGTCGGTTTTTCTCTATTAGCTGCCAATATTGTTTCAAACCATTTATATTGCGCTGTCGAAATGGTGGTGAGAGCCGAAGCCTGAAGGTCGTCGGGTGTGAGAAATACCATCAAATAGCGACCCAGGGATTTCGTATAGTAGACTTGAGGAAGGCCAAAAGTCTTTTTGAAATGGTCAAGCTTGTAACCCCGCGTCGATTCGCGGGCCTTCACCTTCTTTCCGGTCTTGCTGAGCGAATCTTCATAGATATAATCGTGATTGCCGCCAATCAGAGCCAGCGGCTTAGTGAAGGCTCCGAAGTAGGCTTTAGCTTTGGCATATTCAGCATCATCTCCCACCTCTTCGCAAATATCTCCGACCGCTACGACGAGGTCTATATCGTTCCAGTTGTTGATAGTCGCACGGACCTGTTCTTTCTGGGCAAGCGTTTCGCCAGGCAAGTGTGGGTCTCCAAGAACGACAATGTGGTAATATGCATGTTCAGCAGCAGATGAAATACATGGAGCTAACAGAAGCGCCAGCAATAAAGAAAGTGTAATTATCAGAATTCGGCGGACACGCATTGCATCACCTCCATACTCTGAGATAGACCTATTTCAATATAACAAATATTCATTTTGTGGAGGTGTGGCTTATGTCTATAATTTTTCCAAGCTGTGAGGACAAGGCCTATCGCTATTTGCCCTTCTTCACCTTCTAAGCTCCTCCAGCAAAACAACCTGAATCTCAGCTACCTTTTTCAGCTGGCTGTCATTTGTGACAAATACTTTTGCACCTTCGGACAATGCCGTGGCAATCTGTACGGCGTCCGGTGTCCTGATGCCGTACTTTGCCCTGAGAGTAGAAGCTATATCCGCTACTTGTTTGCCCACAGGGATAAAGCGAAGATTTGGGAATGTGAGAAGCAGGTCGCGATAGTCGGTCACTGCCTTGTTAAGACCATCCCGTTTCGGCTTCACAAGGATTTCAAGTAATGTTATGTACGAAGTGACAGCCCGGTACTTCTCTTTTTCGATCCCGTCTAACAGTCTTTCGGTTATTGCGGAAAACCCGGGATGGTCTTCAAGGTGATAAATAAAGACCATCGTGTCCAAGGCGATGGTCTGTCCTTCGGGAATCCTTTTCACCAGGACTCCCGCTCTTTATCAACATATTTTGAAGCCTCGGTCCCCTTCCACAGCCCTTTATGGAGACCCTTGAGCTTCCTTGAATAGCTCTTCGGTTTTTGCCTGAGGACGATTTGGTCATCCACAGCATCAATAATAAGCTCATCGCCTTCCGCAATGCCAGCGGCTGACCTTATCTCCTTTGGTATGACAATCTGACATTTCTTTCCTAATATCACACTTAACGACATTATATCCCCCATAATCTGTTTATGTATGAAGTTTATCATATATGTAGGATATTAACAATGGTTATCTATTCCATTATATGCGTGGTGATTTCCCCCACCACCTCCGGCCCGAGCATCCACTGCAACCTCCAGCTGTCATCGCTTTCTCTTTTCAGGCAGGCCGCCGAGGCATTCCTGAAAGTTACGGCGCCATCGTCTATGAACCCGCAGGTCAGAAGGCAAAAAAGTTTCGCAATATAGGGCAGATGACCGACAAGCATGATGTCTTGCTGGCCGGACCTCAGTATCTTTCCCCATTCGGACGGGTCATCAAGAGGGTCGAGGTGGTCTGTTTCAACAACGCCTTCGGCAGGCTTAAGAAATTCCGCAATGATATTGGCTGTCTGCTTTGCGCGCAGTTTCCGGCTATGGAAGATAATATCGGCGGATGTTTTAATAGCGGCAAGATGTGAGGCGAGCTTTCGGACATCGCTGACTCCCTTTTGCGACAGGGCTTGCGAAGGGTCGGCGAGTTCATTGTTGGCTTCGCCGTGACGGACAAGATAAAGGAGCATCGGGGACCTCATTCGACTTAACATGAATTATTGTACGCCAACTGTGGAGGCACGACAATCCGGTTTGCTGAGCCAAAACAGCTCGCCTTATTTTCGCAGATCCAAATAAGCGCACTTCCATTTGTCGGCTACATTGCATCAAAGATCACGCTGCACTCGGATTCGGCGCGCCTCAACCGTCGTCGAGCTTAACAACTTCTGACTTCACACATCACGGGATCGTCATCGCGTCCATGGCTGTAAGGGTATGCTAAATTCGAGCACAGCGTGAGCCGTTACTTCCGAAACTGAAACAAGCAGCTTGCGTTCTTTACACAGACTGCGCAGATAAAGTATCCCCATTACTTTTCAGCAAGCCGAATTTGACATGCCCTTACAGCTTAAGACACTCAACCGATTTTCATCGGAGTCGTATCGAGCGTCTTCAGGTCGTCAACCTTTATGATCTCTCCGTTCCTGCCGAGATACACCACCTCTTTGACCTGTGCGTTCCGGATCATGCGCGCGCAGAGCAGGCAGGGCTTGCCCTCGGCCGTGCTGCCGTCCTCTTCCGAACCTGCGATGTAGATGCTTGCGTCCTTCATGCGCTCGGGCGAGCCATTTATAATCGCATTCTGTTCGGCATGGACTGCTTCGCAAAGCTCGTAGCGCTCGCCGGACGGGATGTTAAGCTCCCTGCGTTTGCACTTGTTGACATCAACGCAGTTGATGGAGCCGCGCGGAGCGCCGTTATAACCGGTGCTTACAATCACCCGGTCTTTGACTATCACTGCCCCGTACCGCCTGCGCAGGCATGTGGAGCGCGAGGCCACAACCTTCGCGATCTCGATGAAGTATTCGTCCCACGACGGTCTTTTAAAAGCGCCCGGGCCGTTGCCGTTCATTTATTTCACCAGGCCTAACATTTCGTAAAGCCGCAGTTGTGGCACTTTGCGCAGCCTTCCTCATGCTGGATGGTGCCCCCGCATTCGGGACACGCGCCCATTGTTATGACATCTTTATATTTTGCATGCCCGTCGCCGTTGCCGCTTTCAACCTTGACGCCGCTCGGGATGTAACCTTCAAGTGCCTTTGCGATGGCATCGGAGCAGGAAAGCACTCGGCCTTCCTCGTACCATGAGGGTTGATGGCAGGATATGCCTTTAAGCTGCTTGACGATCTCGTCGGTCTCGATATCGGACCTGAGGGAGAGCGAGATAAGCCTGCCGATGGCTTCGGCCTGGCTCGATGCACAACCGCCTGCCTTGCCCATATTGGTGAAGACCTCGAAGGGCCTGCCGTTTTCGTCCTCGTTGATTGTGACATACAGCTTGCCGCAGCCGGTCTTCATGAGCCGCGTTCCGCCGCGTATCATGGAAGGCCTCTTTTTCGGAATGACCTTGACTGCATCCTGCGCCTTGGGCTGCGCTTTCTCCTCGGTCTTTCCGGTACTGAGGACCTGTTCTTCCCGAGAGCCGTCGCGATAAACTGTAACGCCCTTGCAACCTGTTGCATATGCGAGGAGAAATACTTTCTCGACATCCTCGGCTGTGGCGGAATTCGGGAAATTTACTGTCTTTGAGACCGCGTTATCGGTATATTTCTGAAAGGCCGCCTGCATTTTAATATGGTCAACGGGAGTGATATCGTGGGCGGTGGTGAAGACCTTTTTCATTGACACGGGAAATTCACCGAAATGTGCGATAGTGCCCTTTTCCGCAACCTTCTCCATAAGCTCCCTGGTCCATACACCGGCCTTCAGCGCCTCTCTTTCAAAGAAGGGGTTGGTCTCTATAAGCCTTGTGCCTTCCATGACCGTCCTCACATAAGAGACCGCAAAAAGAGGCTCTATGCCGGATGAGCACCCGGCGATTATCGACAGGGTGCCGGTCGGCGCTATGGTCGTCACAGTTGCATTCCTCACG
>DATJOY010000045.1:0-17655 GCA_035506695.1 Dissulfurispiraceae bacterium | reverse complement strand
GACGTTTGTATTCATACTAAAGGAGGACAAGACCGTTTCTATCCGTCCTGTGAAGGTTGGTCCCGGCGAAGCCGACGTGATATCGGTAGATGATGGAATTGTGCCCGGTGATATCGTTGTGGTCGAAGGCGCGGAGAAACTGAGGGACGGCAGCAAAGTTGAATTGCCGGCGACTGAACAGGGTGACAAAGCCGGCCGCAAGAACCGGCAGAAGTAGGCGATGAATCCTTCGCGTATTTTCATCCTCCGGCCGGTAGCGACCACGCTGCTCATGGTAGCCATACTTCTGGCTGGTTTTGTGGCGTACCGCGAACTGCCGGTATCGGCTCTGCCCCAGGTAGATTATCCGACTATCCAGGTCGTTACATTTTATCCGGGCGCCAGCCCGGATGTCTCCGCGTCGTCCATTACGGCCCCGCTGGAGCGACAGTTCGGGCAGATGCCGGGCCTCAGGCAGATGACTTCGACGAGTTCCGGCGGCAGCTCGGTAATCACGCTGCAATTCAGCCTGGACCTCAGCCTCGACGTGGCAGAGCAGGAAGTGCAGGCGGCAATCAACGCATCCGGAAGTTTCCTGCCGAAGGACCTGCCCAATCCGCCGGTATACAGCAAGGTGAACCCGGCTGATGCGCCTGTACTAACACTTGCCCTCACATCAAAGACCATGCCCCTGCATCAGGTCGAGGACCTTGCCGATACCCGGCTGGCGCAGAAGATATCACAACTTTCAGGTGTCGGGCTCGTCAGTATCAGCGGCGGCCAGCGCCCTGCCGTCAGGATCAGGGCCAACCCGACGGCCCTCTCAGCATACGGACTTACACTCGAAGATCTCCGTGCGGTCATCACAGCCGCCAACGTCAACCAGGCCAAAGGAGGCTTTGACGGCCCCCGGCAGTCATCGATCATCGGGGCGAACGACCAGCTCTCTTCGAGCAAAGAATACAAGCCTCTTGTGGTCGCCTACCGTAACAACGCCCCAATTCTTCTGTCTGATGTGGCCGAGGTCATCGACGGCACTGAGAATGTGAAGCAGGCGGCATGGATGAATGACTCTCCGGCTGTTATCGTCAACATCCAGAGACAGCCGGGATCGAACGTCATAGAAGTTGTAGACCGGATCAAAAAGCTTTTGCCTCAACTTCAAAGTACTCTGCCGGCTGCGGTAAAAGTATCCATACTGACTGACCGCACCACCACCATCCGCGCATCCGTGGAAGACGTCCAGTTCGAACTGCTGCTTGCGATTGCGCTTGTCGTAATGGTGATTTTCCTTTTTCTGCGAACGCTTTCGGCCACTTCCATACCGAGCGTAGCTGTGCCGCTTTCACTCGTCGGCACCTTCGGAATAATGTATCTGCTCGGCTTCAGTCTCAACAACCTTACATTGATGGCCCTTACAATAGCGACCGGCTTTGTCGTCGATGACGCGATAGTTATGATCGAGAACATCGCCCGATACATCGAACAGGGCGAGCCGCCGCTGAAGGCAGCGCTCAAAGGGTCCGAGCAGATCGCCTTTACGATCATGTCCCTGACGGTTTCTCTCGTCGCTGTTCTCATTCCGCTTCTCTTCATGAGCGATGTGGTCGGCAGGCTGTTCCGGGAATTTGCCATAACACTTGGCGTGACTATCGTAATTTCGGCAATCGTTTCCCTGACGTTGACGCCGATGATGTGCGCAAGACTGCTCAAACACACACCTGAGGAGAAACAGAAAAAATTGTTTGTGGCGTCGCAGCGCATATTCGACAGGATTATCGAATTCTACGGCAGGACCCTGAAATGGGTACTGGCCCACCAGAGGACAACCCTGCTCGTAGCGGTCGCGACACTTGTATTTACCGTGGTGTTGTACATCGTAATTCCGAAGGGATTTTTCCCCGTGCAGGACACAGGCCTTATCCTCGGCATTTCCGAGGCCCCGCAATCAAGCTCCTTTGATGCGGTGGCCCAAAAGCAGCAGGAACTTGCAGCCGTCATACTCAAGGACCCGGCAGTCCAGAGCCTGTCGACATTTATAGGAGTGGACGGCACCAATACGACACTGAACAGCGGACGGGTGCAGATCAATCTCAAGCCGCTCTCGGAACGCGGAATAAGCGCAAGCGACGTTATCCGGCGTCTGCAACCTCAAATTGCAAATCTGCAGGGTATTACCCTGTTCATGCAGCCCATCCAGGACCTGACTGTAGAGAGCCGCGTGAGCCGCACTCAATTCCAGTACAGCCTTGAAGATCCAAGCCTCGACGAACTTAATGTCTGGACGCCGAAACTTGTAGCAGCGCTTAGCAATCTGCCGGAACTTCGCGACGTGAGCAGCGACCTCCAGGACAAGGGTCTGCAGGCCATGATAACTATCGACCGTAACACAGCTTCCAGACTCGGCATTACACCTCAGCTTATAGACGATACACTTTATGATTCTTTCGGACAGCGACTGGTTTCGACCATATTCACGCAGCTGAACCAGTACCGGGTCGTCCTTGAAGTACAGCCGGAATACAGACTCGATCCCGGAAAACTCCAGCATATTTACGTCCGCAGCGCAGGCGGAGGCGTAACCCCGCTGAGCGCCTTCACGCGGTTCAGTGAAACGACAGGGCCGCTTATAATCAGCCACCAGGGCCAGTTTCCCGCAACCAACCTTTCGTTCAACCTGGCACCCGATGCCTCACTCGGAGACGCCGTAAAGGTTATCGAATCGGAAACTCAGAAGATCGGGATGCCGCCAAGCATCAGGGGCAGCTTTCAGGGCACTG
Source organism: Dissulfurispiraceae bacterium (assembly GCA_035506695.1). Classification (GTDB taxonomy): domain Bacteria; phylum Nitrospirota; class Thermodesulfovibrionia; order Thermodesulfovibrionales; family Dissulfurispiraceae; genus Fen-1308. The sequence continues at coordinate 14,896 of DATJOY010000045.1, read as the reverse complement.
CCCAGGCCTTCCGCTCTTCGCTTGCAAACGAACCCATACTTATATTGGCGGCACTTATAACCGTTTATATCGTCCTCGGTGTGCTGTATGAAAGCTATATTCACCCGATTACAATCCTCTCGACGCTTCCCTCCGCAGGTGTGGGCGCACTTCTTGCGCTTATCATATGCAGGACCGAATTCAGCATCATAGCGCTGATCGGCGTTATACTGCTGATCGGAATAGTCAAAAAGAACGGCATCATGATGGTCGACTTTGCGCTTGATGCAGAGCGCAGGGAAGGAAAGGAGCCTGAAGAGGCGATTTACCAGGCCTGCCTGCTCAGGTTCCGCCCAATCATGATGACGACCATGTCGGCCATACTGGCTGCGGTGCCGCTTGCACTGGGGTCCGGGGTCGGTTCGGAACTTCGCCGGCCTATGGGAATCTCTATCATCGGGGGACTCATATTCAGCCAGGTGCTTACTCTTTATACAACGCCGGTAATTTATCTCTGGTTCGACAGGCTTGCACAGCGCTTCGGCAAGAAACAGCCCTCAACAGACACTTATGATGAAGGCGGGCCCTTTGAATCTTCATAGGAGCTATCAGGGATGAACATCTCAAGTCCTTTTATAAAAAGACCCGTTGCCACCACGCTCCTGACGATAGGAATGGCGCTGGCCGGGCTTGTGGCGGTGAAGATGTTGCCTGTGGCCCCGATTCCCCAGGTGGACTATCCGACAATATCCGTGTCGGCATCGCTTCCGGGTGCCAGTCCCGAGACAATGGCAACTTCCGTTGCCGCGCCGTTGGAGCGTCAGTTCAGCCGCATTGCGGGTGTCACTGAGATGACCTCATCGAGCGGCCTCGGATCAACATCGGTCACGCTCCAGTTCGAGCTGGACCGCAACATTGACGGGGCTGCCCGCGACGTCCAGGCCGCCATCAATGCTGCGCGGACTTATCTGCCCTTAAATCTCCCGTCCAATCCGACATATCGCAAAGTAAATCCTGCAGATGCTCCCATTCTTATCATCGGGCTTCAGTCGGACACCATGAGCAAGGCACAGGTCTATGACGCCGCATCGACCATCCTGGCCCAGAAGCTTTCGCAAATAGAGGGCGTCGGGCAGGTGATCGTCGGAGGCAGCTCGCTCCCTGCCGTGCGTGTAGAGCTGAATCCGACGGCATTGAATAAATACGGCGTCGGACTGGAAGACGTGCGGAGCATGTTAAGTACTACCAACGTCAGGCGCCCCAAGGGTCAGCTGGATGGCGATAAGACGACCTGGGAAGTCCGCACAAATGATCAGCTGTACAAGGCCGCGGAGTACAGGCCTCTTGTCGTCGCTTACAGATCAGGGTCTGCGGTACGACTTTCGGATGTGGCGAGCGTCGAAGATTCCGTGGAGGACTTGCGCAATGCGGGTCTCGTAAACGGGAAACCCGCCATCCCGCTTATACTGTTCAAGCAGCCGGGGGCCAATGTGGTGGAAACGGTTGACCGCGTCAGGGAGCTGCTGCCGCAGCTTCAGGCGGCGATACCTGGTGCTATCAACATGTCGATAGTTATGGACCGGACAACGACGATCCGCGCGTCTCTGGCACATGTCGAACTCAATGTCGTCATTGCAGCCATACTCGTCATACTTGTAGTCTTCGTCTTTCTCCGCAACGTAAGGGCAACCCTGATCCCGAGTATCGCGGTCCCTGTTTCTCTCATCGGCACATTCGGCATCATGTATCTTTTCAATTACAGCCTCGACAACCTTTCGCTCATGGCACTTACGGTCGCCACAGGCTTTGTAGTAGACGACGCAATCGTCGTGCTTGAGAATGTCACGCGTCACCTTGAAAACGGTGTCCCGGCCAGGCAGGCCGCAATACTTGGGGCGCGGGAGATAGGGTTCACGGTCCTCAGCATCAGCGTCTCGCTTGTGGCCGTCTTTATTCCCATTCTTCTGATGGGCGGCATGCTTGGCCGCCTGTTCAGGGAATTTGCCGTCACCCTGTCTGCGGCCATAATGATTTCGCTGCTGATATCTCTGACTACAACCCCGATGATGTGTGCCATATTGTTGAAGCCCGAAAAGGAAGCCTCCCACGGCTGGTTTTACCGCGCCGGAGAGCGGGCCTTCAATTGGGTCCACGGGCGCTATGAAACGAGTCTTGCCGCGGCCCTGCGACATCCGAGGCTGATGCTCGGCATTACTCTGACAACTGTGGCTGTCAGCATCATTTTGTATATCGTGATCCCGAAGGGATTCTTTCCGCAGCAGGACACCGGACGGCTTACGGGCAGCATTCAGGCATCACAGGACATCTCGTTTCAGGCAATGCAGCAGAAACTCTCTGCAATTGTGAATGCAATCATGGAGGACCCGGCTGTGGATACGGTTACCGCATTTACCGGTGGCGGGTCGACGAGAAACACTGGCCGGATGTTCATTGCACTCAAGCCGATTGAAACGAGAAAGATATCCTCTGACCAGGTGATAGCCCGTCTGCGGAAGAAGATGAGCAGCGTGGCCGGAGCTCCGGCATTTCTGCAGCCCGTGCAGGACGTTCGGATGGGCGGAAGGATGAGCGGAGCTCAATACCAGTACACTCTTCAGGGCGACAACCTGCAGGAGCTGATGGCCTGGGCGCCGCGCGTGGAAGCCCAGCTGCGGACCCTGCCCGGTGTGGTCGATGTCAACAGCGACAGGCAGGACAAGGGCATGCAAACTTCGCTTGTAATAGACCGCAATACCGCATCGCGTCTTGGCATCACTCCGCAGCTTATCGACGACACTCTTTACGATGCTTTTGGCCAGCGCCAGGTCTCGATAATGTACACCCTTCTCAACCAGTACCATGTCGTGATGGAAGTCGCGCCTCAATACTGGCAGCGGCCTGAAACATTACGTTCCATCTACGTGCGCAACCCGGCTGGTGCTGAAGTGCCGCTTAGTGCATTCGCCCGATACGAGCCGACGTCCACTGCCCTTGCGGTCGCGCATCAGGGCCAGTTTCCTGCTGTGACTTTGTCGTTCAATCTTGCTCCGGGGTTGGCCCTCGGGGATGCGGTGACCGCGATCCGGGACGCAACCCGAAAGATCGGAATGCCTTCAAGCATTAACGGCAATTTTCAGGGAACTGCCCAAGCTTTCCAGGCATCTCTCGCGACCCAGCCCTTCCTCATCCTTGCCGCACTTCTTGCGGTCTACATCGTGCTGGGCATCCTGTATGAAAGTTACATACATCCCATAACGATTCTTTCCACACTCCCATCCGCGGGTGTGGGCGCGCTTATGGCCCTCCTGATATCCGGCACCGAGCTTACCATAATAGCGCTGATCGGCATTATCCTGCTGATCGGGATAGTGAAGAAGAACGGAATCATGATGGTAGATTTCGCGCTTGAGGCGGAACGGAAGGAAGGCAAAAGGCCTGAAGAGGCGATCTACCAGGCATGTCTTCTGAGATTCAGGCCGATCATGATGACAACAATGGCTGCGCTGCTCGGCGCGTTGCCGCTTGCGGTCGGAGGCGGCGTGGGAAGCGAGCTCCGAAGCCCTCTCGGCATCGCCATCGTCGGGGGCCTGATCTTCAGCCAGATGCTCACTCTTTATACAACTCCGGTGGTATATCTGTACATGGACCGGCTCAGGCTCTGGTTCGAAGCCCGGCGCAGGGGGCGCAGAAAAATCGAAAACCATGGGCAGGGCAACCCGGCCCTTACAGATAACTGATAAGAAGGGGACAGCTATGATCGGACGAACGGTAATATCCAATGCGCTGAAGAGGTGCGGCATGAAGCCGCTATTAATTTCGATATCGGCCTTGATATCACTTACAGGTTGTACGGTCGGTCCTGATTATGTGAAGCCGACAGCCGAGACGCCGCCTTCATACAAGGAATCGGAGGGTGCCGGCTGGAAGGTCGCACAACCGAAGGATGATATCAAACGCGGGGCCTGGTGGGAGATATTCGGCGACAGCTCACTGAACTCCCTTGAAGAACAGGTCAGGATTTCAAACCAGAACATTGCGGCAGCAGAGGCCCAGTATCGACAGGCTCGCGCCCTTGTCCAGGGGGCTCGCTCAGCCTACTTCCCGACGGCAGCCGCCGATGCCTCGTTCACACGCTCCCGCAGGGGCCTTAGCGGCAATTCGACGGGATCGTCCGCGAGCGGTGCCGCAGCCAAAACATCATCGACCGTCTCGGATTTTCTTTTATCCGGAAACGCATCATGGGAACCGGACATATGGGGCAAGGTGCGCCGCAGCGTGGAGGCAAGCGAGGCAAATGCGCAGGCGAGTGCTGCCGACCTTGAGTCTTTGACACTTAGCGTCCAGTCGGAACTTGCCCAGGACTATTTTCAGTTGCAGACGCTCGATGCTCAAAAGCAGCTTTTCGATGCGACGGTGCAGGCATACCAGAAATTTCTCGACATGACCAAAAACCGGTATACAAGCGGCGTGGCTTCAAAAGCCGACGTGCTGCAGGCCGAAACACAACTCAGGACTGCACAGGCACAGTCGATTGATATTGGCGTCCAGCGCGCCCAGCTTGAGCATGCAATCGCACTGCTCACAGGGAAGCCTGCGTCTGTTTTCTCGATCCCCGTTTCGCCGCTCTCGGCGGTGCCACCTGCGATACCGGTGGGATTGCCTTCGGAACTGCTTGAACGCAGGCCCGACATAGCCGCAGCGGAGCGGAGGGCCGCCGCGGCTAACGCACAGATAGGCGTGGCCCTTGCGGCTTATTACCCGAACATAACGCTCAATGCTTCAGGCGGCCTTGAAAGCTCGCATCTTGCCAAGTGGCTGACATGGCCGAACAGAGTATGGTCCGTGGGGACAAATGTACTTGAGACAGTTTTCGACGGCGGGCTCAGGGCGTCACTGACCGAGCAGGCCCGGGCTGCATACGATGCAAATGTCGCCTCCTATCGTCAGACCGTGCTTACGGGATTTCAGGAAGTCGAAGACAATCTCGCTGCCCTCAGAATACTGGAAGAAGAGGCCGTTGCGCAGGATGCGGCGGTGAAGGCTGCGAGGCAGTCGGTAACGTTCAGCACGAACCAGTATAAGGCGGGGATCATCAGCTACCTGGACGTCGTAACCGTGCAGACCATCGCTCTGAATAACGAGAGGACTTACATTGATATCGCCGGACGCAGAATGGCTGCCAGCGTGCTTTTGATCAGGGCATTGGGAGGCGGATGGGAGACTCATTCTGCCCAGAAAGACAAGCCTTAAACATTTTTTATTCTTAAGAAAGACCTGCATTATTCGTAAGTTCCGGCATTGCTTGTCTGAAGTACTCGAATCGACGCGTGCTGTCTGGGTTTTCAGGGCCGCCAGGCAGATACAATATTTTTCTATTGAGACAGACTGTTCTTTTCGCGCACGACTTGCGTTATTGCACACGAAGGCTAATTCAGCACGCGAGTGGCGAATACTTCAGACAAGCCGCATATTGTGTGTATAATCAGGGTTAGTTGTTGATTACATGACCATCAGGCAGGCAATCCATGTTTTGGCCGATTTCAAACTCATTCTTACCCTCTGCAATGGCCGCTACGAGCGCATCTGCGGCGTTCCTGGCAGTATGCAATATCTGCTCCCTGCTGAATATTTCAATATTTTCAGAGACCATGTGACAGGAACCGGTAGCCTTTACATACTTTTTGCTGCCGTCACCCTCCACAACCTCGGCTGTGATAACGATTTTGCCCCATGGGCCTTTCCAGAAAGTGGATAGTTTGGCGTCCGCTTCTGCACCGACAATGATTAAAGACTTCACAGCTTCCTTCTGCCTTGGCGCTCCCATTGCCCGTCTGGCAAGGGCATCCCTGACAAAACAGGAGACATCGAACTCGTACAGGTGAATCTTTGGTCCCATGTTTAGTTCTTTTACAGTGTAATCATTAACGAACGTAGCAGCTTGCGAGCACGGCAGGACATCTTCTTTCAGGCTGTAGGTAACTTCAGGCAGTTCGTTGACTTTGCGCCTTTCTTCCTTTAGTGCTATGGCAGTCATGCAACCGTTAAGCAAAAATAGAACTGCAACCATAGCGATTATTGGCAAAATCTTCTTCATGGACGCATCCTCCCACAGGTGACAGGTAATGACTCAAACTATCGTCAAGGAATGACAGGACATGTTAATTTATTGCAGCTTCTGAAAGCTACTGCCCTTCCGCTTCCCACAACAGAATGGCGGTCTTCCTGATGCTGCCCCAGTGATAGCCGCCCACATCGCCTGTTTTGCGAATGACCCTGTGACAGGGTATCAGAAAAGCGATGGGGTTGTGAGCAACTGCATTAGCCACGGCACGAGTGGCGGAAGGTTTGCCTATAGAGGCTGCAAGCATTTCATATGAGACGACAACGCCGTCTGGAATCTTCAGAAGCGCCTCCCAGACCTTGATCTGAAAATTAGTTCCTTTCACATGCAGTGGTACGCAGCCGCGAGTGGTGGTGCCGAAAATCTTTCTTATATACGAGCTGGTGGCTTTCTGGTCTGCAATGATATCGGCGTGAGGCCACTGCTTTTTTAAATCTGTCACAGCTGTTTGTCGATCTTCGTTTTCCGCGAATTCCAGACAGCATATTCCTCTGCCGGTAATCGCGATGAAGCACTCGCCGAAGGGGCTTGGATGGAAACCGTAGTGGATAGTCAGGGCATCGCCGCGTCGCCGGAAATCTCCGGGCGTGACCGCATCGGTATTGACAATGAGATCGTGCAGCCGGCCCGAGCCGGAAAGTCCGCTCGCATAAGCAATGTCCAAAAGGTTTGCAGTCCCCTTAAGAAGTTCTTTTGCATGCACCGAGGTCACGAACTGAAGAAAGCGTTTGGGACTGATCCCTGCCCATCTTTTAAATAACCGTTGAAAGTGGTGCTCGCTAAGACCGGCTGCACGAGCAGTTTCTTTAAGGCCGGGCTGCCTGAGAAAATTTTTTTCCATGAACAGGATTGCTCGTTCGATGAGCTCGTAATCATGCTGCTGGGTATTCATCGTCACTCTCCTGTCTTCATAATACCGGATGACGAAGGCAGGATCAATCCGATTCTTGCTATTCGACTGTATGGGCTATGACTTCTCGTCAGCCATCTACAGGACAGGTGAAGCTGAATTTACTGCCCTTGCCTGGTTCACTTTCCGCCCAGATATAGCCTCCGTGCAATTCGACGATCTTCTTGCAGAGGCTCAGACCAAGCCCCGTGCCTTCGTATTTCTTTGCGTATGAACTGTCTAATTGCATAAAGGGCTGAAACAGCATATTTTGTTGTTCGTCGGGGATGCCGATACCGGTATCTTTGACGGAAAAGATCAGGAACTTTTTGTCGGCATTCATGAACACGTCGATATATATTCTCCCGCCCTCAGGCGTAAACTTTATGGCATTGTCAATGAGATTGTAGAGCACTTGCTTCAATCTTGTTCCATCGGCAATTATCAACTCCGGTACATTAGTCAAATTACATGATATCTTCAGGTTGTGATCAAAAGCTTTTTCCCTGACTAAAACAACACAGCTGTCGACAAGGCTCTTCACCGGCGTTAATCTCAGATCAAGCTCAACTTTTCCGGCATCGATCCTCGACAGATCAAGTATGTCGTTTATCAGATCAAGCAGGTGCTTGCCGCTCGAAGATATGTCCTGTACAAAGTCCTTCTGCTGCTCGGTCAGGGGATCGCTGAGCCCTTCAAGCATCATTTCCGAGAAGCCGATTATTGCATTAAGGGGCGTCCTCAACTCGTGACTCATATTGGCGAGAAATTTGGATTTGGTCCTGTTGGCTTCCTCCGCCACCTTGCGTCCGATTTCCGCTTCAATGGTTTTTTTGCTTTCTGTGATGTCCTCGAAGATGGCAACAAAATAATGCCTGGCGATGCTGTAAACCGATACCGACAGCCAGGCCGAAAGGGGTTTGAAATAGATCTCGAATTTCTCAGGGGTTCCCGTCTCCGCGACGCGTCCGTAAATTTCAAACAGTTCCGGGTTCGACTCCCTTATCCCGGGGATTAACTCGGTGACCTTCCTCCCAACGACATCTTTAAATCCGGTTATCTTTTCAAATGATTTGTTCACATCGAGATAGACAAAATCAGCCGGATTACCTGCTTCGTCGTAAATCATTCTGCAGAAAGCAAAACCATTAAGCATATTCTCGAACAGGGAATGGTAGCGGTTTTCGCTTTCACGAAGGTCGGCATCAGCACGGAATTTGACGATAGCAACTGCAATATAACCTGCCAGCCGTTCCCAAAGGGAAATCACCTCAGCGGAAAACATTCCCTTCTTGCGGTCATTCAACTGCAAAAGCCCCAGGCGCTCCCGTCCGAGGAAAAGCGGTATCAGGGCAACAGACTCATATCCCTCGCCATTGCAACGATTGCGAGTGCGCGACTGACGGTCGGCCTCAGTAGTGGTAGCAAGCAGTTGCGTGGTGCAATTGGTCCAGAAACTGCCGTACGCTGTAAAAAAAGGTTTTAAGGGATCGAAGCGTTCCGAGATCACGTTGCCGCACATGCATTCGAGCAGGGGGTTCCCGGCAGCGTCCCTTACCGTTCGCCCTTCGCTGTCCCTGCAGCAGAGACTGTTTTCGAGGAGAACAAACTTTGTCGGAAAGCCGTGCGCCTCATAATAGGGGTAATCTTCGCCGCTTTTAAGCCTGATGCCTACTGCTTCGCAGCCGGATTGCCGCTGAAAGAATGTTGTCGTATCATGTATGAGTTCAGCCATGCTTCGGCTGTTGTTAATTATATGCAGGAACTCTATGGTAAGTTCGCGTTCCTGCTGCGCCAGCCGCTGTGCGGTTACATCGCGAATTACATGCACAAGCTTTGTCATCTGTCCTGTATTCTCAAACATCGGAGATGTTGTAGCATGGATCCATTTGTTGAGTGTCGGTTCGAATATCTCGGCGCTTTCTTTCCGGTTGCTCCCTTTCGACGCTTCGAGGGGGCATCCGTTCAGCGGCGTTTCTTTTTCATGGAAGATTCTGTAACATTTTTTGCCGATCAATTCCTCGGCGGTCTTTCCAAGCATGTTACAAAGCGCCCGGTTGACATAGAGAATGGTATGGTCCATTCCGTGTATGGATATCCCGTCGGCAAAGATATCGAATGATATTATACTTTCGGTAGCTGGAGATTTGTCTGTATCCGCATCATGCATGATATTCCGGGTATGCAGGCGTGGCGCGGCCGGCGTATGCTGTTGATTTTGAAGAATTCCGGCCAAAGAGGCGACTGCCGACTGCTGTTCCTTTCCCTTCACAATAATTGCACAAACTGACAAAAATAGTAAACTGTCTCTAACAATCGACACTTCGGCTACACACGGGGGACTTTCATGTGTGCCGTCAGAAATTCCAGGCAGACATCCGTTTTATGTTTTTTGAAGGTCCTCTCTATGCAACGGCAGACGCCTGATGCGTTTCCCGGTAGCCGCGAAGATAGCGTTGCCGACAGCCGCAGCGATTGGCGGTACTCCGGGTTCCCCTATACCTCCCGGCGGCTCGTTGCTATCCATTATATAGACATCGACCGCAGGCATTTCGTTCATCCGGACCACAGGATAATCGTGGAAATTGCTCTGCTCAATCCGGCCGTCTTTAAGGGTAATCGCCCCGTGAAGGACAGCAGAAAGTCCAAAGACGATGCCTCCTTCCATCTGCGCTTTGATGGTATCGGGATTTACAACTTTTCCGCAATCAACGGCGCACGTCACCTTGTGTACCTTTACCGTCCCGTTCGGGTTCACCGACACTTCCGCAACCTGGGAAATGAAACTTCCGAAGGATTCATGGACCGCAATACCCCGCGCACGTCCGGCAGGCAGGGATGTGCCCCAGCCCGCTTTTTCAGCTGCGAGTTTCAGCACTCCAAGGTTGCGTGGATGGTTCTTCAGCAGCCTGACGCGGAAATCATACGGGTCTTTTCCCGCTGCAGATGCAAGTTCGTCCACGAAGCTCTCCACCACGAAAGCCGTGTGTGAATGGCCTACGGAGCGCCACCACTGCACGGTCACCGGCAACTTGGGACTGTGGAGATCGACGAGGATATTCGGGATGGCATAAGGTATATCAGCCGCCCCTTCTACCGATGTTTCATCTATGCCATCTTTCGTCAACGCCTTCTCGAACGGTGAACCCGCAATGATGGACTGCCCCACGATAGTATGCCGCCAAGCCACCGGCTCTCCGTTTTTATCAAGTCCCGCTGAGATGCGGTCATACCACATCGGACGGTAGTATCCGCCCCTGATGTCGTCTTCGCGCGTCCAAATGACCCTGACCGGGTACCTGATTCCTGCGGTCATGGCTGCCTTTGCCACTGTGGCCGCTTCCGAGACGAAATCAGTATGAGGGTTTGCCCTGCGTCCGAATCCGCAGCCCAGGTACGTCGTATGGAGTTTCACCTTTTCCGGCTTGATGCCCAGTATCCGCGCGGCGGAATTGCGGTCGGCGGTCTGGAACTGCGTGCCCGTCCAGATTTCGCAACTGTCACCCCGGCAGTTGATCAGGCAATTCAATGTCTCCATGGTTGCATGGGCAAGGTAAGGCACTTCATATTCGGCGCTGATCTGTTTGGCTGCCTGCTTTATGGCCTGCTCCGCATCACCTTCCTTGCGTGCTGCAGCGCCTGGTGTTTTTGCAAGGGCTGCATATTCATCGCGTTGTTTTTGCGAATCGAAAGATGCAAGCGGTCCCTCATCCCAGCTGATTTCGAGGGCTTCACGCCCCTGATGCGCAGACCAGAAATCATCGGCGATTACAGCCACCCCGGTATCGACCTTAACCACTGCCTTCACTCCCGGTAACGCTTTTGCTTTGTCGGCATTGAAACCTTTCAGTTTTCCGCCGAAGACCGGACAGCGCGACACCACTGCAGTTAGCATGCCGGGGACTCTTGCGTCGATGCCGAAAATCGCCTTTCCGCTTACTTTATCAGGGGTATCAAGACGCTTCATCGGCCTGCCGAGGAGCTTGTCCTCCGACGGCTTCTTCAGGGGAATATCCTTCGGCGGCTCAAGGGTGGAAGCCTTTTCTGCCAATTCCCCGTATGAAAGACTTTTTTCGTCCGGTCCGATCACGTAACTTTTTTTCGCGCGACAGGCTGAGGGGGCGACCTTCCATATGTCTGCTGCTGCCGAAATCAGCATCATGCGTGCTGCCGCGCCGACCTTGCTCAGACGCTCCCATTCGCTCCGTACACTGCTGCTTCCGCCCGTGCCCTGCATCGGGCCCCACTGGGTGTGATCATATGCATGGTCGACAGGCGCAGGTTCTACTCGAATCTTCGACCAATCCACTTCGAGTTCCTCTGCAAGCAGCATTGGAAGGGACGTATAAACGCCCTGTCCCATTTCAGACTTGTTGATGATAAAGGTCACCACATTGTCGGTGCCGATGCGTATGAAGGCGTTAGGCGCAAAGGTCGCAGCATCGGCAACATTGCTGCCGAAAGGAAGCGAGAAACCGAGCAGCAAGCCTCCTCCGGCAAGCGCCCCGGTCTTCAGGAAATCGCGGCGGCTCATATTGATGATCCCACTCATTTTGTCCCTCCTTTGGCTGTCATGTCCGCATGCGATGTAACGGCAGCCCGGTGGATGGCCCGGCGGATGCGCTGATAAGTGCCGCAGCGGCAGATGTTTCCGGTCATCGCCCTGTCGATGTCGTCGTCGCCGGGGGCCGGGTTTTCCTTAAGCAAAGCGACCGCGGACATGATCTGACCCGGATGGCAATACCCGCACTGGGGGACGTCGTCTTCGATCCATGCCTTCTTGATAGGGTGGCTTTCGGGGATGCCTTCTATGGTTGTAATTTTTTTGTCCTGCGCGTCCTGAACGCGGACCTGGCAGGAACGCTCGGGCTTGCCGTCGATATGCACCGTACATGCGCCGCACTGCGCGATGCCGCAACCGAATTTGGTCCCGGTGAGACCGACATGCTCACGGATGGCCCAAAGCAGCGGCATGTCCGGACTCACATTCAGTTGATACTTTTTGCCGTTCACTTCGAGAGAAATCATTGAAGCCTCCTTATCGTTAAGATTGCATAATAATCAGCCGCTGAAAACGGAGAAACCATCCATGCTTTTTGTGGCTGCTTTATATTTCAGAGTTGTCTTCCGTAAATTCTATGAGTTCATTTTCCCGATTAGCGCACATATTAAAAGTGTAACAGGGTTCCAGCCGGATGCAAACGCTGCCCAAAATAGACGATTTCGTGTAAAATGGAAACAGATGTGCACTATGCACTACCAGCCTTTATGAGGGGGCGCCCATGAGCAGGGAAATCGTCATGTTTCTTACGACAACTCCGTACAGCTTCGAGAACACCCATACCATTATCCGACTTGCAGATGCCGCGTTGAGAAAAGGGCATCAGGTCAGGCTCATTGCCTCCGGCGACGGCGTGTTTTCTGTGGTCAAGGGACAGGTGCCAAAGGCGCTGTCGGCACTTGAAGACCTTTTGGGCAGAGGTCTCAGAGTGGACATATGAACCGGCTGCATGCAAAACCGCGGTCTTGCGGCAGACGATTCGGTGGAAGGCGGAGAAATGAGCTCGCTTAAGGGCCTCTTCAATGTGATCAAGACCGAACCAGTCTTTCTGAACATCGGCATATAGGAGAATCCATGGGGAGCATATGCATAATCCTGAGAAGACCTCCGTACGGGACCGTTGACGCCGCGGAAGCGATACGTCACGCGCTCGGCGGCGTTACCGAGGAGATGGGGACACAACTTTTACTTGTAGACGGCGGCGTAAATGCGGCGCGGAACGGGCAGGACCCGGCATCAACCGGCTATGCCAGCATCGAAGAGGGAATCAGGGACTGCATCGATATGGGCGTGGAAGTTTCTGTCGACGGGGAATCCCTGAAGGCGGCGGGCATGGGGCCGCAGGACCTGATCGATGGCGCCAAAATACTCGACGGTCCTGAGATCGCAGCCATCATAAAAGATGCGGGCACAACGATGATATTTTAGTGGGGGGAATATGCTGGTAATCGTCAAGAGCGGGCCTGACACGGCTGAAGGAAACCGCGGAGTCAGTCTGGCACGGGACATGGCAGCCGATATCGTCTTTCTTCAGAACGGTGTCTATTTTGCGCTTGGCGGGAAGCTCGACGGTTTCTGCGGCACCGCCTATGTCCTCGACGAGGACAGCAGGCTCAGGGGCATTAGTGATGAGGCCTTGAATGCGGGCATTCTGAGGCTGGATTACGACAGGCTCGTCGATATCATGGCCGGTGCCGACAAGGTAGTGGGGATGATCTGAGATTTCGGATGGGAGGGATGCCTCAAAGTCTTCATTCTGAGGTGTGATGATGAAGCCAATATATCTTGATTACAATGCGACCACGCCGCATGACCCTGAGGTAATCGCGGCGATGAGGCCATATCTGGAAGAGCATTTCGGGAACCCTTCCAGTTCGCATTCTTACGGAATGAAAGCAAGAGAAGCTGTCGAAACTGCACGCTCACAGGTTGCAATGCTTCTTGGATGCATGCCTAGCGAGGTTATTTTCACGAGCGGCGGGACCGAGTCCAACAATCACGCCATAAGAGGTATCGCAGCTGTATACGGAAAAAAGGGCGGCCGCATTATTACTACGCAGATCGAACATCCTGCAGTAACCGAGGTCTGCAAATTCCTTGAAATCTACGGCTTTCGGACTACCTATCTTCCCGTTGACGAATACGGGCTTGTGAATCCGGCGGATGTCGAGAAGGCGATTAATCCCGAGACGGTCCTTATCACGATCATGCATGCAAATAACGAAGTCGGGACAATCCAGCCGATTGAAGGGATATCCGAGATCGCGAGGCGCAAAGGCATCCTGCTGCACACCGATGCGGCGCAGTCTGCAGGCAAGATGCCGGTTAATGTCGATGTCCTTGGGGTCGATCTCCTTTCGATTGCGGGACATAAACTATATGCGCCGAAAGGTATAGGCGTCCTTTATGTCCGTGGGGACGTCCAGCTCGCAAAATTCATGCACGGTGCAGGGCAGGAGAGCGGCAAACGTGCAGGTACCGAAAATGTAATTGAAATCGTCGGCCTCGGTAAAGCCTGCGAGATAGCTGCGAGGGACATCGAAAAGACCGGGCTGCACATGATTGCAATGCGGGACCGTCTGTTCGATGGGCTTCGGCATCAGCTAAAAAATATCAGGCTGAACGGGCACCCTGAAAAACGACTGCCCAATACATTGAATGTCGGAATTCGCGGAATCAAGGCAGATTTGCTTCTTTCCGCGATTCAGGAATTCGTTGCGGCCTCTGCCGGCGCAGCATGCCATTCGGGCGGGACCACGATATCATCAGTGCTCAGGGCGATGAACGTACCGGAAGAATGGGCACTTGGCACCCTGCGGCTTACTACCGGAAAGATGACAACCGTTGACGAAATCGATGAGGCAGTTGCAGTCATTTCGAAGGCAGCGTTGCGATTAAAAGCGTAAGTGCGCGCGCCGTCCCGTTTTCAGCTTTAGTACCTGTCGGAAACAATCATATCAAAGCTCGGTGCTGCGTTTTATAGTACGGCAGAAAGGATAATATGCGCATTTTTGCCGCAGCGTTTGCCATGTATGCATTCGCCATTTCAGCGAGATTCGATATGCTTGTTCCGGCAGTTGCGCAATCCAAGCTGCCTGCTCTGGTGGCGGGCCACTTTCAGACGGAAGGGTCTGAGTTATCCGGTTCGCAGTAACCTCATGAAAAATAAAGCAAGCATATCGCAAAAAAAAGTCTGAGTAATTGAATAAGGACTAATCCCTTACGTCTGAAAGTGACCCGCCACCCCTGTTTTCTTCTCTTTTCGCTTTGGCGGGGTGTTGTGTTAGAATATTCGTGCCGCGCCTGTAGCTCAGTGGATCAGAGCATCAGCCTCCGGAGCTGAGGG
>DATJOY010000044.1:0-3055 GCA_035506695.1 Dissulfurispiraceae bacterium | reverse complement strand
AGGATGGACATATGCTTATTCTTCAGGCCAGGGTCCTTAATCCGATGACCGGCCGGTCCGATGTCGGACAGGCCGGACTTCTTGCCGACACTAAGGCCGTTGTAACTCATCCAATTCTTCTGGAAGGCGGCCATTGCGCATCGCCCGGTATTGCTACTGGTATCGCCCGTGTGATTACATCCGACAGTGAGCTTTCGGAAGTAGCCTACGACGCTATACTTGTGGGACCTCAAACTTCCCCGGCATTTGTCTCGATAATGGGAAGACTTCGCGGGATTGTCACTGATTTTGGCAGTGTCACCGGTCACATGGCGACGGTGGCAAGGGAGTTCGGCCTGCCTACTCTGGTAGGGACCGAAAATGCAACCCGGAGTATTCCTGACGGCCAGGAGATTACCCTTGATTCGTCCCGCGGGATCATTTACAGGGGCCGGGTTAAATCTCTGTTGACCGAAAAGAAGAAAGCTAATCCCATGGAAGGTGGTCCTATCTACGCATTGGCACGCAAAGCTGTAAGTAAGATGGCCCCCCTTACACTTACCGATCCTTATGCCGACAACTTCAATCCCCTGGGATGCCGCACATTGCATGACATTATCCGCCTTTCCCACGAAATTTCCATGCGGGAGATGTTCGGTATCGGAGAGTATATGAAGGACTGTGAAGACAAGACGATCCGGCTGAGGGTGAATCTGCCGATCATCCTCTATTGTCTGGATCTGGGAGGAGGCATACGGGTGGAGCCGGGCAAATTTGCGGCAGTGGTTGCAGATTTGACTTCTACTCCCTTTATGGCCCTGATCAGAGGGATGACGCATCCTGGCATAAAATGGACGGAGGGAGTCGGAATGAACTTAAGAGACACCGCTTCCCTCTTCGCTCATGCAGTAATATATGATCCTACTACTGAAGGGCGATTCGGCGGGCCGAATTATGCCATCATATCGGGAGAATACCTGAACTTCAATGCCCGCCTCGGCTACCATTTCGCCGTGGTCGATTCTTATTGCGGGAATGAGACAAACGAAAATTACATAACTTTTTCTTTTAAGGGTGGTGCTGCCGACATCAAACGCAAGGAGCGACGGGCGAAGCTCATCGCCGTGATCCTGGAACGGTTGGGGATGATAGTGGACCGGGAGGGAGACATGGTGCGAGGTGAGATCAAGGAAGTGAAGTCCGAGCAGTTATGTGACAAACTCGATCATGTCGGACGGCTGATGGGGGCCATGAGACTGCAGGATATGGCCATCTCCGATGATAGTCGGATAGCCTGGTACGCCGATGAATTTTTCAAGGGCAACTACAGTTTTCAACAGGGCAAAGGAGAAAAATAAGTGCCTGGTCCAAAGGGGTGGCGATGGCTTCGTACTGGATGATAATTGCATTTGCAGCCTTACTGATGGCCGCAATATTGTACATGAGCACGGTCAGATCCGGGTATTACAAAGCGAAACAGGAGTTGGCACGAAAGGTGGGCCTGTTCTCCATGGACCATTTCATCTCCTTTGACGGTGCAGCTGCAATTGCGATTGATAAAAGAAACGGCAACGTCTTTTTTGCAGATCAGGGTGGGAACAGGCGGAAGATTGTAACATTTGAAGACATCCTTTCGGTGGAACTTATCGAGGATGGAAACATAATCACAGGGACCTCAGCCGGTAATCGCAACCTCGACAGGAAAATTTTCGATGATCTGATCGCTGCTGTCACAACCGAAGACTGTGCTTATTCTGTTCGACACATAAATGCGGCAGAGGGCTTTGTCCACCGTATCATGTTGCGCATAACAGTTGCAGATGTTCAGGACCCGTGCCGGCTGCTTTTCTTTTGGAACTCCGGCGGGCGCGGAATTTCGAAGAAATCGGCACAGTATGAAAAGGTCCGCAGCCAGGCAGACCACTGGTGCGCCAGGCTGCAGGTAATTATCAAACAGGCTGACGATGCAAAGGAACGGCCACGCCGGGACCAGTGGCATGCAAGTGTGGTGGGATGATGCGGATAGAGCGTCTTGAAGGAATAATCATCGGGTTTTTCGGGAAGAGACACGGCAGGGGCTCTCCGGCTGCAATATTCTCATATTGCATCCTTTTGTCGGTACTGATGGCGTTTATCGGATATCTTTCCGGCAGCAAGTTCGGTATGACTGCCTTGTTTCTTATTCCCGTATCTCTTGCCGCTCTGAGGGCCGGGAAGGTCTATGGGTATATGCTGTCCGTCATAAGCGGCGGGTCCATGGAAATATTGTCGCTGCATACTCAGAAGCACTTTCTTTTTTCCATCTTTACCTGTCTGGACATTATCCTCAGCTGTCTGCCGTTTATGCTGGTCGTATTGCTGGCGTGCTCACTTCAAACTGCTTATGAGGACAGGGCGAGGGCATCAAGGACGCATAATCTTACAGAGCTGCTTAATATCGGATATTTCAGAGAGGTGCTTATAAAAGAGATAGAAAGATGCCGTCGTTTCAAACATCCCTTTTCGATTGCATATGTCGCCGGCAATATTTATAGGCAATCGCGCGAAAATTCCGGAGGATATTTCGAAGACGGCATCCTGAGACTCGCAGCCGAGTGCATGAGGTCAACACTCAGGAATACGGATTTTGTTGCGCATGTGGCTTCAGATGAATTCGTAATTCTGCTGACCGAAACAAATGGTGCTGCCGCCGGCATCGCGATGGACAAACTCAAATCGAGATTAGATGAAATAATTACCCGGCATTATCCCGAAATAAAATTCAGCATCGGTATTGCAAGCTTTGAAAAATGCCCATATTCGTTCATGGAAGTTATAGACATGGCAGAAATGGCTTCGCGTCAGTCCGTGGTGCAGCAAGGGTCAAAATAAGCGTTGCTTGTCAAGCACGCAATCCAGTGTGGCTTAATATGGCTGAAGTGCTGTCGGGTAAGGCTTTTCCCGTCCCACTACCCACCCTTGATACTTCTGCGAATAAAAGATATTATTGTTTTAGTACTATTAATCTCCGCGTGACAGTCGGGACCGCGGCATCAAGCCTTTTCGGCACGGGTCGGACATAAGGGGTTATGGATTT
>DATJOY010000043.1:0-3047 GCA_035506695.1 Dissulfurispiraceae bacterium | reverse complement strand
GAGGTTTCGGTGGGACTGGCGCTTGTTCTGCAAATGTTCCATCGCATCAAGACCGTCAACAGCGATGCGGCAAACAGCATGAAGGGGTGACATGGCGGAAGTTCACTTAAAAGACCTGATCTGGCTGATTCCGGCACTTCCTTTCGCCGGGTTCGTCATTCTTGCCATGATTGGGTCGAGAATGCCGAAGTCTTTTGCAGCCTCCATTGGCGCAGGAACGATCGGGGTGTCGGCGCTCATATCGCTCGCAGTTGCGGCCTCCTTCAGCGGCGCGCCTTCGCAAGGTTATGCTTATACTTGCGTCCTTTGGAAGTGGATGGTCGTTGAGGATTTCAGTCCCGACATCGCGCTTTATGTCGACGCGCTGTCGGCAGTGATGATCGTCGTGATTACCTTCGTCGGTTTTCTTATCCATCTCTATTCGACTGAATCCATGCGTGAAGAAGACGGATACAGCAGGTTTTTCGCATACATGAACCTGTTCGTGGGATCGATGCTGACCCTGGTGCTTGCGGACAACCTGCTTCTGCTCTATCTGGGATGGGAAGGTGTCGGTCTTTGCAGTTACCTGCTGATAGGCTTCTGGTATAAAGACCCTGCCAACGGACGGGCCGCCATGAAGGCCTTCATCGTAACGAGGGTAGGCGATGCGGCGATGGCTATTGGGCTGTTCATTATATACCTTGATCTCGGCACGCTTAAGATAAATGAGGTCCTGATACGAGCTGCCCAGCATTGGCCTGTGGGATCAACCGTAGCTATAGCAGTTGCCGCCCTTCTTCTCGGCGGAGCTGTCGGCAAGTCGGCGCAGCTGCCGCTTCAGACATGGCTGCCCGATGCAATGGCCGGTCCTACGCCCGTAAGCGCCCTAATCCACGCGGCGACGATGGTAACGGCGGGAGTATACCTGATTGCCAGGACCGGCCCGATCTTTACACTCGCACCGCAGGTACAGCTTACAGTTGCCGTAATAGGAGCGGCAACCCTGCTGATTTCCGGAATAAGTGCGCTCACCCAGCGGGACATCAAGCGGTGCCTCGCATACTCGACCATGAGCCAGGTTGGCTACATGTTCCTCGCGCTTGGGGTCGGCGCTTGGTCGGCGGCTATATTTCATTTCATGACGCATGCCTTTTTCAAGGCCCTCCTGTTCCTGAGCGCCGGCGTTGTAATAGACGCCCTGCATCATGAGAGGGACATGTTCAGGATGGGAGGATTGAGGCACCAGCTTCCCCTCGCCTTCTGGACCTTCCTGATCGGGGCCGGTTCCCTGTCGGCCCTGCCGCTGATCACGGCCGGGTTCTACAGCAAGGACATGATCCTCTGGTCCGCATGGTCTTCAGGACATGGAAGTCCCTGGCTGTGGGCGGCGGGACTGTCCGGCGCACTGATCACATCGGTGTATGCCTTTCGTATGGTATTTCTCATTTTCTATGGCAAGTCACAGTTGCATGCCGCAGACAGGTCCGGCCTGCGGATAAAAATACCTCTTATCGCTTTGGCCTTCTTTTCGCTGACCGCGGGATTTGTCGAACTGCCTGAGACGCTCGGTAATCTGCCTCTCTTTTCAGGATTCCTCGGCTCTGCAATGCCTTCCGCATTGATTGCAAATAGTAACCTGTCCGCCGGTCTATCCGGAGGTCTGTCTGAAAGTACGATGCAATACCTTTCCGGTTTTATCTCCCTGCTCGGCATATTCATCGCCTATATATTCTTCCTGTACAATCCGTTTTATGTGAAGAACATGGTCGCCGGGCCTTTCGGATATGCCCTGCATTGCTTTCTCCTCGGCGGATGGAACTTCGACAGGCTGTACAACGCCCTTTTCGTCAAGCCGCTTGTTTGGCTGGTACGCGTCAACAGGCGGGACGTCATAGACCAAATTTATCGCCTTATCGGATATTTTTGCAGCGCGTTGAACGCCATCCTGAGCTCCGTGCAAAACGGCCTCGTAAGAAGATACGCCCTCGGCATTGCCATCGGGGCGGTGATAATAGTCGGCGTGGCGGTCTTGCGATGATACTGCTATTTTTGATTGCAGCTCCGCTTTTGGGGGGCATGGCCTCATGGATGGCGACCCGCGTTCACAAAATGGCGCCTTTCTGGATATCGCTCGCCGCGCTTGCAGCCGACCTCGCCGCGTCGCTGTGGATATGGTCGAGCCGTCCTCCGGTTACAATCTCCGGAAGCATAAGGAACTCATGGATCGCCGACCTGCAATTTCCGTGGATACCTCAACTCGGCACCAGTTTTCATCTGGCCCTCGACGGACTGAGTCTTATCCTCATCACTCTCAGTGCGGTTATAGGCATCATGGCGGTCATCTCATCCTGGTCCGAGATCAGGGAGCGCACGGGCTTTTTTTATGCGAACCTGATGTTCATCCTGACCGGCATCATAGGCGTATTCCTCGCGATGGACCTTTTTCTATTTTACTTCTTCTGGGAACTGATGCTGGTGCCGATGTATTTCCTGATCAGCATCTGGGGCCACGAAAACCGCAATTATGCTTCCGTGAAATTTTTCATCTTCACGCAGGCCGGCGGATTGCTGATGCTCGTTTCGATACTGGGACTCTATTTCATTCACGGCCGTGCAACGGGGACTTATACGTTCGATTACCTGCAACTGCTCGGCACCCCGCTTTCAGCCGCTGCGGGCTTTTGGCTCATGGCAGGCTTCGCCATCGCCTTTGCCATCAAGCTGCCGGCTGTCCCATTTCATACATGGCTCGCTGATGCGCATACAGAAGCCTCTACTGCAGGTAGTATCGTGCTTGCGGGGTTGCTGCTGAAAACCGGAGCTTACGGATTCATGCGTTTCGTGATTCCGCTGTTCCCGGATGCCGCCGCTGCCGTCTCCTATCCTGCAATGATCGCGGGAACGATCTCGATACTTTACGGAGCGGCCCTCGCTTTTTCACAGACAGACCTAAAGAGGCTCGTTGCCTGCACAAGCATAAGCCACATGGGCTTCGTGCTGCTCGGCATCTTTGCCTTCAACCCCCTGGCGATGCAGGGCGTGGTAATGCAGATAGTTGTTCACGC
>DATJOY010000042.1:0-32869 GCA_035506695.1 Dissulfurispiraceae bacterium | reverse complement strand
CCGCGCATACGCGGTGCACGGTGACTATCTTGCTGAAGAACCCTTCTGCAATTACATCCCGCGCAAAACCGGGAAGGAGGCCAAATGAACGACACCTTTCTAAAGGCATGCCGGGGAGAGAAGACCGATTATACACCTGTCTGGATCATGAGGCAGGCGGGCAGATACCTGCCGCAATACCGCAAGGTTAGGGAGAAGGTCGATTTCCTCACCCTTTGCAAGACCCCCGAACTTGCCGCAGAGGTGACCTTGCAACCGGTGGATATACTGAAGGTCGATGCGGCAATCCTTTTTTCGGACATTCTGATTCCTGTGGAGCCGATGGGGATGAAGCTTGAATTCTCAGAATCGAAGGGCCCGATTCTCTACAATCCCGTGAGGGATGAAACCTCGTTGCTGAGACTGCGGAATATTGACCCGTCTGAAGATGTGCCGTTTGTAGCGGATGCGATCAGGCTTCTGCAGCAGAAACTCGCTGTCCCGCTGATCGGCTTTTCGGGCGCGCCTTTTACCCTCGCCACCTATATGATCGAGGGCGGCAGCACAAAGAATTTCATCCACTCCAAACGCATGATGTACAGCAATCCTCAGTTGTTCCACAAGCTGATGGAAAAGCTGACGGTCACGGTGATAGCTTATCTGGAAGCGCAAATTCAGGCCGGAGTTAACGCCGTGCAGGTCTTCGATTCCTGGGTAGGCTCGCTTTCACCGCTCGACTTTAAAATATTTGCGCTGCCTTACGTTCAGAAGATCATAACAGCGTTGAATTCAAGGGTGCCGGTGATATACTTCGCCTTCAACGGAAGCGGCATGCTTTCGCTCGTCAGGCAGAGCGGGGCCGAGGTCATCGGCCTTGACTGGCGCATTGAAATTTCGGATGCCGTCAATACGCTCGGCGCAGGGTTCTCGGTGCAGGGAAATCTCGATCCGTGCGTGCTTTTCGGCACTCATGATCTTATACGGGAAAGAGTGTCTCACGTGCTGAACAGTGCTGCAGGCGCGCGGGGGCACATTTTTAATCTCGGACACGGAATACTTCCGGAGGTGCCTGTCGAGAGCGCAATTGCCATGGTCGAGTCCGTGCACGAAATCAGCTCCAAAAGGAGATAGAAACAGCATGCTCAAGCTCGGAGTACTCGCGTCGGGGCGAGGATCGAACTTCCAGTCGATCATAGACGAAATAGATTCGGGAAAGCTTGATGCGTCGGTCCGAATTCTGATTACCGACAACCCCGAGGCGTACGCCATCGAGCGTGCAAAAAAGCATTCGATAGAATATCTGTATCTGAATCCGCAGGATTTCAGGTCTAAAGACGACTATTTCTCGTGCATCA
Organism: Dissulfurispiraceae bacterium; assembly: GCA_035506695.1. Classification (GTDB taxonomy): domain Bacteria; phylum Nitrospirota; class Thermodesulfovibrionia; order Thermodesulfovibrionales; family Dissulfurispiraceae; genus Fen-1308. Next base: position 31,535 of record DATJOY010000042.1, on the reverse strand, counting down.
CGGAGGAACTGATAAAAAGAGAGGTCGAACTCGTCATCCTTGCCGGCTTCATGAGAATTGTGCGCAAGCCGCTGATAGATGCCTTTCCAAGCCGCATCATGAATATTCATCCGGCCCTGCTGCCCTCCTTTAAGGGACTGCACGGACAGAAACAGGCTGTGGATTACGGAGTAAGGATCAGCGGTTGCACGGTCCATTTTGTCGATGCCGGAATGGACACCGGCCCGATAATCATCCAGGCCGCCGTTCCCGTCTCTCCTGAAGATACCGAGGACGCCCTTTCCGAAAGGATACTCAGGCTCGAACACAAGATATTCCCTTATGCGATCAAACTCTTCTCCGAAGGCAGGATATCCGTTGATGGGCGGATCGTCAGGATCGCGGGCTACCGGATGAAGGAAGAGTTTTTTATCAACCCTCCCCTGTCCTGAAAAAATGAGGATATCCGGCGGTACCGCAAAAGGAAGGAAGGTCGGTACAAGGAAGGCCTTTGTCGCAAAAGGCGGAAGCGATGAACTGAGGCCGACGGCGGCAAAGGTTCGGAAGGCGATATTCGACATAGTCGGTGCGAGAGTCCTCGAAAGCCGTTTCCTGGATCTTTACGCAGGCACCGGCGCAGTAGGGATAGAGGCGCTAAGCAGGGGGGCCGAACACGTGGTATTCGTCGAGAATAACGCGGCCAGGGTGGTCATCATCAGGGAACTCATCGGCAAGTTCGGGTTTGCCGGCAGCGCTTCCGTGCTGAAAACATCTGCGTCGCTCTTCCTCGGAAAATCATCTTACAACTCATTTGATATAATTTTTGTCGACCCGCCATACGCTTCGGACGAGATAGAACGGGTGCTGCCGGTCATCGACGGGTCGGGAATTCTGGCCGAAGACGGAATAGTGATAATCGAGCATTCGTCAAAGAAGACATTATCTCTTCCTCTCACTAAACTCAGGCAGAAAAAAAACTACCGTTACGGAGATACGGCACTGACGCTTTACGTAAACAGCGGCGAAAAGTCCATACCACAGGAAGGGGAACACTCATGAAAAAGAAACTTGCCATCTATCCGGGAACATTCGATCCAATCACCAACGGGCACATCGACCTGATCGAGAGGGGCCTGCGCATCTTCGATGAGCTGGTCATAGCAGTTGCACCCAGCACGAGAAAGAACCCTCTCTTCGATTTGAATGAGCGAGTGGCCATGATCAAAAAAGCAGTTGCAAAATACCGCAATGTCAGGGTCGAGGCCTTCCGGGGACTTCTTGTCGAATATGCCAGGCGGCAAAGCGGCGTTGCGCTGATAAGAGGGCTGAGGGCCGTATCGGACTTTGAATACGAGATGCAGATCGCCCTCATGAACAGGCGCATCGATACCACCATCGAAACGGTCTTTCTCATGCCTTCAGAGGAATATTCTTTTCTGAGTTCTACAATAGTCAAAGAGGTGGCCTCATTCGGAGGCTCGGTAAAGGGCCTGGTGCCGCCCGGAGTCGAAGTTGCCTTACGCAAAAAGTTCAATATATCGAAGGGCTGATCAATGCAGAAAGAAGCGCTTTTGATTATCGATATGCTGAACGATTTCGTCCTGCCGGGAGCACCTCTGGAAGTCGCGGACACGCGCAGGATCATCCCCGCGATCAAGAGAGAGCTTGCTGAAGCGCGAAAAGAGGGCAAGCCGGTAATATATCTCTGCGACAGCCACGATCCTGACGACAAGGAATTTTCGAGGTTCGGATGGCCCGCCCATGCTGTAACAGGGACGGACGGCTCAAAGGTGGTGAAGGAACTTGAGCCCGAAGAAGATGACCTCGTTATTCCCAAAAAAACATATCTTGCTTTTTACAACACTGAACTTGGTTCCGCCTTGAAAAACCTTGGGGTCGATTCGCTGGTCCTCACCGGCTGCGTCACGCATATCTGCATACTCTTCACAGCTGTGGAGGCTGTCCCGCGCGGTTACTCAATCACGGTGCCGGCAGACGCGGTCGCAGGACTCGCGAAAGAAGACCACGAGGCCGGACTGAGAATCATGAAAAATGTGCTCGGGGCAAGGATAGTCTGAATATCTCTTTGCACAGATATTCAGACTATATCCCTGCCCGTGACCCGCATGCATAAAGGCACCAGCAAATGCCGGATGCCTCAAAAAACTTTCCAACTCGGACTCTGTTTACTTGCCTTCGTATTTGAAGGAAAGCCGCACCTTGGTGCGATACAACGCTACTTTGCCCTTTTCTACCGTCATGTCCATCTGAAGCACTTCTGCCACGCGAAGTTCGCGAAGTGATTTTCCAGCCGCTGCGACAGCTTCGGCTCCCGCCTTCTCCCACGATTCAGTGCTGGTTCCGACCAATTCGATAAACTTGTAAACCGACATTTGTTCCTCCTTCGCCGTTACGGGCAGTTGGTATTTAAGCAGGCCTCGCGCGCATAATGCGCGCCGGCCGTGCCCAGTTGCCTTATTTCCGTACAGTATAGCAGGGAATCGCCCGGCAAAGATAGTGTCCGCAAAGTTTTTGTTGCGTAGACACCGGGAATGTTATAGAATTCAATTAAGCACATTTCTTAAAGCAGGAGGTGTTCTATGCCGGCCTATGAATATGCCTGTAAGGACTGCGAAAAGGATTTCACCGTGTTCCTCTCCCTGAAAGAATATGAAGCTGCCCCAAAGATACTCTGTCCCCACTGTGAAAGCGATCATGTGGAAAAAAAGATAACCGGATTTTTTGCAAAGACAAGCAGGAAATCGTAACGCTACTTACCGATGCAAAAGATATTGCAATTAAGTCGGGAGGAATACAACTAAGACTTTATAGTGATAACTCAGCTGATTTTCATACCACCAAACACATCAGAAACATGCAGGCGCCTCTGATAAGGTTTTGCAATTGGCGACTGAATACAGTTTCAGGTCGCATTATAAAGGCTTAGTTGCATTTTTCCCATCCGATAGAACGTTAAAGTAGGCTGTACCGTGTTACCTGATCTTCTTCAGTCTTTTTGCCAGCGCCACGGTTTCGTCGAGGAGCGCATCGACCTCTTCAAGCCCCCTGCTCCAGAACCCCGTGTCGCCGATATCTATGCCGAGCTTGCCGAATATATTTTTGGGCGAATCCGAAAGTCCCGCCGACAGAAAGGTCTTGACCTTGCCTATGAATTTCGGGTCGGTCTTGACATAGCTCTGCAGCGATTTTGAGATCAGCAGCCCGCTCGCATAAGAATAGACATAAAAGAATGACCGGATATGCCCCCAATATATCCACCAGTTTTCAGAACCGGCGGATTGCTCGACATAATCTCCCATATAAGCCGCCATATGCTTTTGAAAAAGTCTGCCTATCTCCTCACTCGACAGATATCCTTTCTTTCTGAACTCGGTGTGCAGTTCCTGCTCGAAGCGGTAACAGGCGACCTGCCTGAAGATCGTCGAGACATCGTCATTCAGTTTTTTCAGCATGAGGGAAAGTCTCAGTTCATCGTCAGCCTCTTTTAGTATTTCCTGAAGAACGAAATCTTCCATGAAAGTACTCGCCACCTCTGCCGTGGAAAGCGGCGTGCCGAAATACAGTGCATGCTGTTTGCTGCGGATGAGTTCGTTGTTTATGCCGTGTCCCAGCTCATGCGCCAGCGTAAGGACATCATTAAGCGTGCCTGTGTGATTGAGCAGTATATATGTGGGTTGTGAAATAAGGTGATGCGCGCAAAAGGCGCCGCTCGACTTGCCCTTCCTCGGGAAAACATCGAAACGGCCATGTTTCAGAAAAAAGTCGAATATCTGCGAGAACTCGCTGTCAAGCCCTGCGAATACTTTCCTGACAAGAACGACCGCATCGGCGAAAACAAACTTTCCGTCGGCTGCCCCGTATTCGACGTTTCTCTCGTGATACTTCAATTTCCTTACTTTCAGCAACCCTGCTTTGAGTTCGTAATAGCGCACCGGAATGTCGAACCTCTCTGCCACAACCTTTAAGAGTGAATCGACGACCGCGCTGTCCATATCGTCGCTGACGTGGCGTGCAAGATCGGGGCGGGCCATCTTCCTTAGTTCGTCGTCGGCCTTCTTGTTCGCCAGGATCGAATTGATTTCCTCCTCTGCTACTGCTGCGTGCTTTGCGAGGACATGGTTGAAGGCTGCAGCTGCGGAATCCCTTATGGCCCTCTTCCGGCTGTTCATAAGGCTAAGAATCTCGGAGAAGCTCTTCCGGCCCTTCACTCCGTCTTCTCCCGGCACCACAACTTCCTCCTTGACGAGAAAGCCTGAGGTCATCTTGATCCAGTTGTAATGGGAAGTGGAAGATTTGAGGCTCACAATCTTCTCTTCAGCCTCACTCAGCAGGTAGTGGGATTCCGCAAAGGCCCTTTCGATGAAATGGCGGTATTTGGCAAGGCCGGGGTAATCGAGAAACCGCTTCTGCCTGCTGCGCGGTATCTTGCAAAGACGGAGATAGAAGAAGCGGATATCGTTTTCGATCTTTCGTCCGAATTCTTCGACCTTGTTGTATTTAGCTTTCAGCTCCGGAGAATTCTGGTCCTGCTGCGTCCTGAGCCAAAAGTAATACCCTTCGTCACCATCCGTTCCGAAACTGCGCGTCCATCGCTCATAATCGTCCAGGGCCTGTTTCAGAACCGCCGGCTCTTCGAGATAATCCTTCCGGCTGCGCCACTTGTCGACAAATTTCCGGCTCTCCCTCTCGACTATCCTTCTCTTCTTTTCGATTGAAGGAGAATCGTCGTGATCAAAGAGCGCGCGCAGGTCCCAAACGATTTCCCCCCGGCATACCTTTCTCACTCCGGAATGCGCCATCTATCCTTCTCAGCCTTTCAGCGCAGAAGCCATGAGTCTTGAAAGGGCCTTTGAGAAGGCTGCCGGGTCCTTCGGACGGGAGCCCTCCATAACAAGTGCCTGGTCATAGAGCAGACCGGCATATTCTTTCAGCGCGTCGCTGCCGCCATCTTTTGCGAATATCTCGTTCATTGCCTCAAAGAGGGCATGGTCGGCGTTGATCTCGAGTATCCGCTTTCCGGCCGGCACTTCCTGGCCCATCGATTTGAAGAATTTTTCCATCCTCGGATCGAGGTCGCCTTCGTCGGTAACGAGGCAGCACGCCGAGTCTTTGAGCCTGCCGGAAAGCCTGACATCCTTGACATCTTCTTTCAGCTGGTCCTTTATGAACTCGACCAGTTTGCTGAATTTCTTCTTTTCCTCATCCTTTGCAGTCTTGTCAAGCTGGATATCGCCCCGCAGGACCGATTTCAGTTTTTTACCTTTGTACTCGAAGCCTGCAAAGACGATGTCGTCGATATCGTCGAGCATGAAGAGCACTTCGCAGCCCTTGTCCCGGAACGCCTCAAGGTGAGGGGACTTCATCGCCTCCTCGCGAGAGGTGCCGCCGATATAATAGATGTCCTCCTGCCCTTCCTTCATGCCGGCAATGTAACTATCTAAGGTTGTATATGCACCGGTTTCCGTTTTGGTAGACTGAAACAGAAGCAGCTCGGCTATGGCCTCGCGCCTCTCAAAATCCATATGGACGCCTTCTTTCAGTACCCTTCCAAACTCCCTGAAGAATTTTACGTAGTTGTCGTAATCTCCGCTCTTCATCTCGCCGAGGAGATCAAGGACCTTTTTCGTGACGTTCTTTTTTATGATCTCGACCTGGCTGTTGTTTTGCAGAAGCTCTCTCGATACATTCAGCGGCAGGTCCGAAGAATCGACGACTCCCTTCACGAAACGAAGATAAGGAGGGATCAGGTTCTCGCAATGGTCCATGATCTTCACTCGCCTGACGTAGAGCGCAGGCCCGATTTTGTAGTCCTGGTAGAGGATATTGAAGGGCGCCTGTGAGGGCACGAAAAGGAGCGCTGCGAATTCCGAAGTGCCCTCGGCTTTGTAATGGATTGCCTTCAACGGATCTGTGAAGTCGTGGGAGATGTGGCGATAAAATTCATTGTACTCTTCCGCCGTTATCTCCGCCTTGTCCCGCAGCCACAGGGCCTTTTGAGAATTAAGGGTCTCTTCTTCAGTGACCTTTATCTTCTTGCCTTTTTCGAGTGTGCTGTCCTGTTCCTTCTCGACATCCATGACAACCGGGTGCTCGATGAAATCCGAATATTTCTTTACGATACCTTTTATCTCCCATTCATCCAGGTATTTTTTCTCGTCTTCCTTCAGACGGAGGATCACATCGGTGCCCTTGGTCTTCTTGTCGAAATCTTCGACACTGAAAGTTCCATCAGCTGCGGATTCCCATTTGACGCCCTTTTCGCCTGCCATACCAGCTTTTCGGCTCACGACGGTAATGTGGTCTGCAACCATAAAGGACGCGTAAAAACCGACGCCGAACTGGCCTATGAGTTCCGGATTTTCCTTTGCATTTTTTTCCCGGAGAAATTTCAGGAAATCGCGCGTCCCGGAATGCGCGATCGTGCCCAGGGCCTCTATGGCCTCTTCTTTCGTCATCCCGATACCGTTGTCGCTTACGATCAGCGTGCCGGCAGTCTTGTCGGCGGTCACTTTTATCTTCCATTCCTTTTCGCCTTCGAGGACGTTGCTGTCGGTCAGGGCCTGATAACGTGCCTTGTCGATAGCATCCGAAGCATTTGAGATCAGCTCCCTCAGGAAAACCTCCTTGTGGGAGTAAAGTGAGTGAATCATGAGATCGAGAAGCTGCTTGACCTCGGTTTTGAATTCCATCTTTTCTGCAGTCATTCTTTATTACACCTCTTGATATATTATTTGCGGGCAGCAACCAGCCCGTTACCGGCAGCCCTTCATGTTTTCCGATTTCGGATCGAGGGACTGCGCAGACCGAATTATAAATGTTTTGTGCAGCGATTCGGCAACCTGAAATTATCCATTAATTTTCTTTAGTAGCCAGGCCATGTTCTGCCCGAGCGTTTTCATGGTCTGAACGCCCTCGCTGTCGCCGGCGACCTCTCCCGGTTCCCTGCCGATGCCGATGTTCCAATAGCTCGATCCAGGAACAATCATCTGTCCGATAAAAAAGAAATAATTGAGCGAACTGAAGACATGTATGGCACCAGCGCGTCTGACAGCAACGACGCCTGCACCGACCTTTCGTTTGAACATGTCTCCATTGGCGCGCGCCACCATCCCGCTGCGTTCGATGAGGGCCTTCATACCCGCGCTGAGATCGGCAAAATAAGTCGGAGAGCCAAGGAGGATCGCGTCGGCCCCTTCCATTTTTTCGATGCATTCGTTTATCGCATCATTGCGGACAGCACATCGCCGGTCTTTATTTTTGAAACACTTGAAGCACGCGATGCAGCCCTTCACCTTTTTTCCGGCCAGCTCGTACATCTCTGTTTCAATACCTTCATTTTTCAGCTCTTCGAGCACCAAGCCCAGCAGCATGGCGGTATTGCCCTGCTTACGGGCGCTTCCGTTAAACGCGATTACCTTCATATATTGACTGACCTCCCTGATTTTTATTTGCCGGATTAAGCAAATCAGAATTTCTGGAACAGCGGGCGGTGCACCTTTTCCTTCTTGTCTTTCTTGTCCTTTTTCCCTTTGCAGGAAGGACGGCACATATTGCAGCGACTTTCGCTGCAGCACTGGCAGAACCTGCAGTCGGGACAGGAATGTTTCTTGGGCTGCACATCGATCATAGTTTTTATTATAACGCAGCCTTCCCAAATCATCCAGACGCCGCACGCGATTTTCCTGTTTTCATAACGCATATATATTTGACTCTATTTGTCCAAATCCTTTACACTGATAAATTCACCTTTTTAAGGACTTTATCAACAGGCACTTTTCCCGATTGTGTCAATAATAAATGAGAGGGTTAACAAATGGACAGCAACGAAGTGATCGGCTCCGATAAACCGGCGGCCCAGGACGCAGAATCTGCAGGACAGGAGAGCTTTGCCGAGCTGCTCGCAAAAAGTTCAACCAGGAAGGGCCGTCTCTCTCCGGGCGAAAGAGTTAAAGCCAAAGTCGTCGGAATTTCCGGCGAAACCGTATACATAGACCTCGGCGGAAAAAGCGAAGGCATTATAGATGCCGCGGAATTCAAAAATGAAAGCGGGGACGTAACGATCAAGGAAGGCGACCAGGTCGATGCCTTCTTTGTAACCGTAGTGGACGGTGCCATGAAGATGACAACTCTTGTCCGCGGTCAGTCATCGGTGAAACTCGCCCAGATGCGAAGCTCCTTTGAGTCGTCGGAGCCGGTTACCGGAGAAGTCAAAAGAGAGATCAAGGGTGGTTTCGAAGTTTTCGTAGATGGAATAAAGGGCTTCTGCCCCTTTTCTCAGATTGATCTCAAGGGAGGCCGCGAGGGCGGTCTGTATGTGGGAAGGTCTTTCCAGTTCAAGATAATAGAATTCAAGGAGAACGGCCGCACCATAGTCCTTTCGCGGCGCGTGCTCCTAAAAGAGGAAAAGGCCGCGGCAGTCAACAAGTTGAAGGAATCTCTGGCAATAGGCATGGATGTCACGGGAAAGATCAGCTCGTTGCAGAATTTCGGCGCCTTCGTAGACATGGGAGGCATCGAGGGACTGATACCGGCCAGCGAAATTTCCTGGGCCAAGAATAATAAACCCGGGGATTTTCTCTCTGTCGGTCAGGAAGTGACGGCAAAGCTCATATCGATAGATTGGGAGAAAAACCGCCTGACACTCAGTCTCAAATCAATGCAGCCCGATCCGTGGGAGGGACTGCCCGACAGGTATCCGGTGGGAAGCAGGGTGTCCGGCCCCATTGTGCGCCTCACTCCTTTCGGTGCGTTCGTCAATCTCGAACCGGGAATAGACGGCCTTGTCCACCTCTCCAACCTGGGCACCGGCAAGCGGATCAACCACCCCAAGGAGGTTGTCGAGACCGGCCAGATGATTGAGGTGTATATTCTTGCAGTTGACCCTCAGACCCGCAAAATATCCCTTTCTGTACAGCCCAAAGTTGCACCTAAGAAAATAGTTTACCCTGCAGCAGGCGAGGTCATAGACGGAGCGGTCGAGAAAGTGATGCCGTTCGGCGTCTTTGTGAAGATCGGTGAAGGTCTGACCGGGCTCGTCCCCAATTCCGAAATGGGAACGCCGCGCGGGAGCGACCACTCCAAATCATTTTTAAAAGGCGACACGATGAAGGTACTCGTCATGGATGTGGATACCGATAACGGCAAGGTCACGCTGAGCAGAAAGGGGGTCCTTAACAAGGAAGAAGAGGATGACCTCAAGAGCTACCGCGATACGGTAGCGAAAGGGTCCAAGTCCGAAAGCGGCCTTAGCAGCTTCGGGGAACTCCTCAAAGCCAGGCTCGAAGAAAAAGGGATCAGGGCCGATTAGTTTTTTCTATTTATTTTCCATTTTCCATAGAAATTAACTATTAGATATGGATCGCTCTTTGCGGTTACATTAATAAATATGAAGACAGAAACCGTAACTGCGATTGAAGCAAGAGGCATAGCCTGCCCCAGACCGGTGATAATGGCTGAAGAAGCCCTGGCAAATATCACCGAAGGCGCGGTTGAAATACTTGTCGACAATGAGGCCTCCGTAGCCAACCTGAAAAGATTTGCAACCAAAAATGGCTTTTATCCTGAAGTTTCAAAAGAAGACAGTCACTGGCGCATCAGGATTGTCAAAGGTTATACCTGCGATGTTCCGGCAGCAGAGGCAACTCCTGCAAAAGAGCCCGAAAAGGACTTGTTGCTGATAGTTGCATCGGACGTTATGGGGAAAGACGAGGCCCTCGGCAAAATTTTAATGAAGGGCTATTTCGATACTGTCAGGGTAACAAAGGAACTTCCACACACCATTTTTTTCCTGAATGCAGGAGTTAAACTGACCACAATCGACGAAACAATGGTGCCCGTTATCAGCGAGCTTGAATCGATGGGAGTCGAGATCTTCAGTTGCGGTACCTGTCTCAAACACTTCGGCCTCGAATCTTCGTTGAAAGTCGGCCATCGCGGTACGACAAACCACATCGTCGAAGGAATGAAGGATTTCAGAAAAACGGTCTGGATCGGCTGATTCAGACCGGGACCGGCAGCCACAGAAAAAATCCTGGCCCTATTTCTTGCCGCTCTTCTGCTGCGACTCGTCGAATTTCTTTATGACCCTGTCCGTGATATCAATTCCCTTGTCGGCGAAGATCACGATGGCCTCATTGTTTTCGAGGATTAGAGTGTATTTCTCGTCTGCAGCAATACCCCTGACAATATTCAGCAGCTCTGCTATAATGCCACGGGTAAGTTCAGTCTCTTTTTTCCTGACCTCTCCCTGAGAATCCGCAGCATCTCTTTGATATTCACGCGTCAGGCGGGCGAGTTCATCCTCTTTGCTTTTTTTGGCTTCCGCTGAAAGTATATCACCCTTGGTATCAAGCTCTTCCTTTATTTTTGCCCCGTTCCTGCCTATTTCATCGAGGGTCGTCTGTTTGCTCTTAACGAAAGCCTCAAGCTCCTCCTTGGCCTTTTTCCCCTGTTCGGATTCATTGACGGCCCTGTTCAGGTTGATGGTGCCGATCTTCATGGGCACGTCGGCAGCAAGCACCGGGCATACTGAAAAAACAAGCAGCGAAAAAACTATAATGCTTTTTGATACGATATTTTTCATCGTTTCCTCCACTTCTGAAATCTGGATTTATAAAGAAATAGTATAACAAACAATTATGAAATTAACGCGAAGAAATTATGAATGATTATGAAAATGAAATCTTTCGGGAAGTTTTATTTTACAGCCTTTCTTCCAGGGGTTGCTTCAAATTGAACCTCAGTAAGGCCAGCATACCAGACCCTTGAAGTCGGCGAAAGTCTACAGGTCGAAGAATTGCGCAATCTCGTCCTGTTCTGCGGCCGCAAGTGTCCTGATTTCCTCTATGTCCGCATCGCCGAACCCGCTTTCATGGAACAGTTTCTGATGTGCTTCCGACCATTGCCCGTCATGAACAATTTGCGGACAAATAATGTCGGACAGCCCCTCGGCGAGGAAAATCATATTAGATATTTTTACATTCGGTCCTTCACTTATGACACCGTGATGTTTTTCGATAGGGTCTATAATATCCGCAGGGAAACAGAGATTGTCCAGGAACCATTTTGCAGCATCCGTATGATTGCAATGGAACAGGCTTGATTCCGCCTTGAGAAGGTCTTCTCCCTTCATATGCAGAAGTGCCTGGACTTCTCCGTCGATGCTACTGTCAGATGCTATTTTGAAGAGGGTCAGCCTGCCGATATCATGAAGGAGGCCTGCAAGAAAACAGGCGCTCCTGTCCCCGCCGGACGTTTTGTCACATATGCGGGCCGCAAGACCGCCAACAATGTATGAATGTGCCCACATCTGTTTAAAATTGCCGTACTGGCTTGCAAAAACGCTGAATATGGAAGCGGCAAGAGATATGCTTCTCACGAGGTCAAAACCCAAAAGCATGATGGCCTGTTCCAAGGCGTCGATCTTTCCCGGAAATCCGAGGAACGCCGAATTTGCCACCGCGAGTACGCGTGAGGCGATGGCCTGGTCATGCCGTATTATGTCGGAAATATCATTGATCGATGCAGACTCCCTGTTGAGCGTCTTGACAAGCTGATACTTGACAACCGCCAGGCTCGGCAGATTCGACAAGCGCTGTATTTTGTCCTTGACGTCGGTTACGTTCCCCTTGCCGGTATCCATGATAGCCCTCCCCATTGGAAATTAGGATAGTATCCAAACTATTCGTCTTGTTTCAAAAGGATACGGAACACCCTCCCACAAGCGACGTATCGTCTAAGTATACAGAATATGCACCATAAAAAAGAACATTGGGATGTCGAAAGCCGGACGCCAAGTTTCCATCAGGATGCCCTGAGCCGTGGACCCCGTTATTTGTGTAGGAAATCTGCTTACATCCACCGACTTCAATTCCGACAAAAAAAATAGGGTTTGCCCGATATCATCCCCCGGCCTAATCATATATATTTGTTAAAGAACGAAACGTCATTTGCTGTTCAATAGGAGGTCGGAAATGAACTGCCCATGTTTCAAGGACAACTCTATAGGACTTTGCGATGCCACTCAAAAGCTCCGCGCGCCAAGCATCTCTGAAATGGAGAAATATTGCTTCAGGACCGCATTCAGGTATTGTCCCACTTTTCATAAATCCGAGTCTGCAGCCTCTACGAGCAAATCCATCTCAGCCAGGAAAAACTGTAATGAAACGTCGATGAAGTGCGCATAGCCTGATCGGTTGGGCACCTCCCGGCATGTTTGCCTGAGAGGAACTATGCTGCAGGTTGCACTGAAATCAGGGATAGTCTCCCACACGGTGTTCTCTGTCCGCCTCACTGCCCGTTTCGGTAAAGAAAAAGATGGGAAATACGACAGTTTTCTTTTATAATATTCCAGCCCGTTTATTATGTCGGGACGACAACGATGCCGAAACAGATCGACAAAAGAATCATCGAAATCATCGAGGCAACAAGCTTCCCTCCGGTGGCCCTGAAGATATACAACCTAATCGGAAAGGCAGGCACAAACATGATAGATATGGAGACTTCGATCTCCATGGACACGGTCCTTTCAGCAAAGGTCCTGCAGGTTGCAAATTCGCCTTTTTTTAGCAGGGGCAGACAAACCGATACCCTCGGACACGCACTGCAACTGATTGGGTTCAACGCCGTGCGGATGGTTGTGCTGTGCGCAGCACTCCATGAACTTTACAAAACCGCACTGGAGATAGACAAAAAACTCTGGTCGCACACGCTGGGAGTTTCACTCGTCGCTTCCATACTTGCAAAAGAAACGGGTCTGGCCAACGAATACGTCTCAACGGCAGCAGGGCTTTTCCATGACGCAGGCAAGCTTGTCCTTAAGAATGCCGACCCGCAGCAGTACGCTGAAATGGCCGATATGCTTGATGGAAGTTCCCTCTCCTTTGTTGACGCGGAGGAACGGGTTTTCGGGTTGAACCACCAGGATGCCGGACGTTTGCTGGCAAAGAACTGGAACCTCGGAAAGGAATACGCAGTTGTAATGTCATGCCATCACGAACATGAATCTCCGGCCCAGCTTTCCGGCAGCGAGAAGAGTCTCCTGAATATAATTAAAATAGCGGATGAGATAGCCTTTTTCTTCGGCATCGGCTTTAAGAAGAAAGTCGATATCTACAAGCTTCCGTACGACCGCCTGAACATAACGAAGGAACGGTTCGACGCACTGATCTGGCGCGTAAACGAAATCTACGAAGAGTATATCAACAGCCTGTCCTTCTGAAAATTCTTACCGGCACCTGCCGAGATGAAAGCCTTTGCGGTCGGCATACCCGTAAAAGAATCTTCCCGTTCCGAGACAGCCGGATATGTCCTTTGCAGAATAGCCGTCCTGCGATGAAAGAAGCATATATCTCTTGGCACTTCCTTTGCCGCCCTGACCGGAGACTATCTGGAAAACATAATCGTCCCTTCCGTCGCCGTTGATATCGAACGCATAGCTGTCTTTCAGATAATCCAGATTGCAGCCTGTACTTGCATCCTTCTCAGAGGGCCCGCATTTCTCCTTTGCATAACCGGCGACCGCATCATACCCCTGCCTGGAATTGTCATCGACCGGAGATTTCATGAAGGGCTTTTTTGCTTCCGCCGCAAATGCATGCTTTCCGTCAGGATAGACAACACATACGGTTTTTGTAAAACCTGAAAAAGACCTGTTCGGGAACTCGGACTGATGAGTCACAAACGACTCAAATGGCAGCGGCTCCTGCGGGAACCGTTCGGACTTTTTCCCTTTGCTAACAGTCAGGAAAACATTATGATGCCTGAAGCCGTAATGTGCGCCGCGCAGGAACCGCTCAAAGTCGGCGCTCGAATACTGTTTTTCGCTGATCTCATAAAAAACACCGTTGCCGCGTACGGCAAAGGCTTTTGAGCCGGGCTTTTCAAGATGCACTATTAGAAACCTCGGTTCGCTTTTTCCGTTCTTATATACATCGGCCTGCAGCAAGCCGATTGAATGAGACCTGTCTATCCATTTCACATCAAGGAATTCGCTGCAAAGCCCAAAATGCTCCTTCAACTTCGGAGATGCATCTTTTATAAAACCTTTATTATCGATATCCGCTGCATTGACCGACAGGGCAACGAACATTGCCGCAAGAAAAAAAGAACCGAAAACCAATCTCCTGAATATTTGCCTGTTCATCCAAATACCTCCCGCATATTATTTCCATCGTTATTATATTACAAATAAATAAATCCGGTGCCGATTTTCCTACGAATATATTACCTTAATCGGGCAGGAAAAATATGTACCTTCATCACAACCCGGCTGGCCCATCTGCTGTCCGGCTTTATTTACATTTTGTTATTTTATAGCCCGAAGTATTTGAATCGAAGCGCACTGTCTGAGTCTTCAGGGCTGCTGACCGGAAAATGCAGTCCTTTCTACTTGGAGACTGGTCATTTCATGATTGGTATGATTTATCCGTAACAGTGACTAATTCAGTGCGTGAGAGGTAAATACTTCGGGCTATAAAATCCCAATTTATAAATAAAGTGGGCCATAAGTGCCTGAAGATTATTTTTTTATATGATCCGGGTTAAAATAGTTGATGAAAAAAAGCCCACTCCATATTTTCTTTTCAGGCATAGGCGGCAGCGGCGTATCGGCTATCGCCTTCTTCATGGCAGACGAAGGCCATGTTGTCTCGGGCTCGGACCGGGCATTCGAAAAGGACCCTAATCATCCGGCATGCAGGACCCTGAAAAATAAGGGCGTTACGATCGTCCCGCAGGACGGAAGCGGCATTGTGTCTTCCCTCGATCTCGCGGTTTTCAGCACCGCGGTGGAACACGACCGTCCCGAATATGTGAAGGCTAAAGCTCTTGGAATACCAATGATGACACGTCCGGGATACCTGTCTCAGATCATTTCGGAATTCAGAACAATAGCTGTCGCGGGCACAAGCGGCAAATCCACGGTATCCGGCATGCTGGCCTATCTGATGTCCCGGCTGGGACTGAAGCCGAACTTTATCGGCGGAGGCAGGGTCAAGCAATTCAGGAGCGAATCGAATCCGGGCAATTCGATTACAGGAGATTCAGACCTGTTGGTGATTGAAGCCTGTGAATCGGACGGTACCATTGTCGATTATAAGCCGGAACATACTGTCATCCTCAACCTCGAACTCGACCATCACGAGGTTGCAAAGACAGCCTCGATGTTCGGGACACTGATCGATAACACCGGAGACCTGGTTATAATAAACGCCGACGACTCAAATCTCTCAATGCTTTCCAGTGAAGGAATGAAGCGTGCCGTGACATTTGCAATCGACAATGCAGCCAATTACAGACCCGAAAATATCTTATATCATCCCCTGGGTTGCAGATTCACTCTCGGCGGCGTAGATTTCACGCTCTCACTTCCCGGCCGATACAACCTTTCCAATGCGCTCGCGTGCATAGCTGCGCTGTCTGAGTTCGGTGTGCCCGCAAAGGACATCGCGAGAGTTCTTCCGGAATTTGAAGGCATCGAAAGGCGCTTCGACATACACCTGGACGACGGGACGCACCTGGTCGTGGATGATTATGCCCACAACCCGCATAAGATATCGGCCCTGATGCAAGCGGCAGCGACCCTGAGGGAAAGCATATGCTATATATTCCAGCCTCACGGTTACGGCCCGACAAGGATGATGAAAGAGGAGTATATCGATGCCTTTTCAAAGGGCCTCCGGAAATCCGATCACGTGATATTGCTTCCGATATTTTATGCCGGTGGGACCGCAAGCAGGGACATATCGAGCGGCGACCTTGTACGCGGTATCAAGAAGAACGGCAAGTCCGCGGAGGGTGTAAAAGACAGAAATGAGGTAATCAGGGGCCTTGAGAGGTGGGACAATTATATTGTCATGGGCGCACGCGACGAGACCCTCTCGTCCTTCGCTCGCTCCATCGCGCTTCTGCTCGCGCTGGATTGAATATGTGCGGATGGCAGGGATGAACCTAAGGTTTTATAATGCGATGTGAAACCGTATTCAGTCGCGAATTGCAAGACCTTATTCCGGTGTATTGTTGTTTATGATCTGCCAGGCAGTATGAAAATCAGCTAAGGTATCGCGATAAAACCTTAGGTTCATTCCCTTCCATCAGTATGGGAGCAGCTTATTTGAATCGATTCGTCAAGGAGGTCCGATGAAATATAATGGGATCAATCATCTTGCGCTTGCTACGGGTGATATAAACACAACTGTCAGGTTCTGGCGCGACCTGCTTGGTATGCGGCTGATTGCCGCACTCGGCAAACCTGGATACCGCCAGTATTTCTTCGAAGTTTCCGCAAATGATATGATAGCCTTTTTCGAGTGGCCGGATGTCACGCCTATTGAAGAGAAAGACGCGGGCAGGGTTGCGGGGGGGCCATTTGCTTTTGACCATGTAGCCGTGGGAGTAGAGGGTGACGATTCCCTGTGGGAATTGAAGGACAGACTCGAAGCGAACGATATCTGGGTTTCAGAAGTTATCGATAATGGCTTCATTCATTCAATCTTCACATTCGACCCAAACGGAATTTCTCTTGAATTCTCCTGTTACAGCGGCATCGATATCCGAAGAAACCCGGTCATGGCAGACACCATGCCTCCTGATGTTGCAAAAGAAGGACCGCAGCAGCAACCCGGAAAATGGAACCGGACAGTAAACGAGACACCTTCTGCAGAACGAAAAATGCATCCCGGCGAGATGAAAAAATATTTCAAGTAAATTGTGTGGTCCTATTAAAACGTAGCAATGCCGGATCAGTTTTCAGAAGATTAATACTTCCGGTTATGCAGTCATCATAAAGTCGGATAATTGGTGTCGCGCCTCGGGCCTTCTATATGATCCCCTATGAAACGCATACAGAGGAATGAAAAAAGCGCCGCAATCAGAATCGCACATGGCGTAATCATAAGTGCAGGCCGCAGCCCCGCAATGTCCGACAACACGCCTATCACCACCGGAGAGATCGCATCGCCCAAAGCATGAATAAAAAATATGTTAACAGCGAAAGCCATGGCCCGCACAGCCGGACTTGTCACATTGACGATGACGGTATTCAGCGGTCCGGTGCTGAGAAACAGGAAGAATTCGGCGCAGAATGTCGCTCCCAGACAAACAGCGGTTGAGTGAGTCGCTAGGGCGTAAATGGTAATCGGCACTCCGACCAGAAACCCCCAGCCTGAAACGAGAAGATATCCTTTCATGCTCTTCCTCTGGAAATAGTCGCCGAGCCAGCCTCCGGACAGCGTCCCGGTAATGCCTGCTAAAATTGTAACGAGTCCAAAAAGGATGTTCCCGGTGGCGACGTCAAGGCCGTGCAACCTGAAAAGAAAGGTCGGGACCCACTGGGCAAGACCTCCAAGCGCGAACGTCATTGCCGCCATTGCCAGCGTATTGATAATAAAAGGACGGTTCCTTAACAGCCGCATATACCCGTCTGACGCGTGACCTCCGGTTCCTGTTCCGTCCATTCCACCGCGGGCAGGCTCTCTGAGAAAATACATGGGGACCGACAAAATAATTCCGGGCACGCTCACAACCATAAAAGCCGCATGCCATCCGGCATGCTGTCCGACAACTCCCCCCAGGAGATACCCGAAGGCGCTTCCCACAGGGATCGCCAGATAAAAAAGGGAGAGTATCCTCCCTCTCCTGTCCCTCGAAAAATAATCCGCTATTATCCCGGGAGAAACGGTACCGAAGCTGGCTTCCCCGACCCCCACCAGGATGCGGGCCGAAAGAAGCGTCCTGTAGCTGTAAGAAAAGCCCGCAGCAGTTGTGGCCAGACTCCAGGTCAGGAGACCGCAGGCAGCCACACGCACCCGCTTCATACGGTCGCCGAGCCATCCGAACAGGGGAGCGGCAACCATGTAACTTATCATAAACACGCTGCCGAGGGAGCCAAGGGCAGTGTCGGACATATGCAGGTCTTCCTTGATCAGAGGAAAGACGGCATATATCACCTGCCTGTCGATATAATTGAGCATATTGGCAGCGAAAAGAATCGAGAGCACGTAACGGCTGTATTTGACGTTGTAAGAAATGGGATGGTTCGAGGGACCGGGATTTGGAAGGTTAGCCACTATGAGCTGTTTCAGGGGACGTACGTTTCATCTGAATTATGCAACTGCATCTTTTCGAGGGCCTCTTTGGCTGCAAGCATCTGGGCCTCTTTTTTACTCTTGCCTGTCCCTCTCCCAAACACGCTTTCATTTATAAGGACCTCAGCCGTAAATATCTTGCGGTGCTCTTCTCCTTCCTGCTTTATGATCCTGTATTCCGGCAGGGTCCCGAAGGCCGCCTGGCAACTCTCCTGGAGTTCGCTCTTGAAGTCGTAACCTTCCTTCTTTGCGATGACGTCGGCTATCCTTTCTTTGTAAAGCCTGCGTATCAGGGATTTCACGGTTTCGTAATCGCTGTCGAGGAATACAGCCCCGAAGAGTGCTTCAAGCGTGTCGGCAAGGATCGAACGCTTCTGCCTTCCGCCCGTAGATTCTTCTCCCCTGCCGAGCATGACATATGTCCCGAGTGACAGTCCCTCGGCGATCTCATAAAGGACCACCTTATTAACAAGATAGGACTTCATCTTCGACATGTCTGCCTCATCGAGCAGGCCCTCTTCGAGAAACAATGTTTCCGCGATGACAAGACCAAGCACTGAATCTCCAAGGAATTCCAGCCGCTCGTTGTGGGCGGACCGGCCCCCGGAATGTTCATGCTGGAAGGATTTGTGTGTAAGCGCTTCTCCTAACAGTTGCAGGTCTCTGAACCTGTATCCCAGCCTTTCCTGCAACTGGGAAGGCTCAGAGGTATTTCTTGAAAATAAGACAGGCATTCGTTCCACCGAACCCGAAAGAGTTAGACAGGGCATAGTCGACGTTGATCTGCCTGGCCTTATGAGGAACGTAATCAAGATCACATTCGGGATCAGGGTTATCAAGATTCACGGTCGGCGGGACCATGCTGTCGATAATGCTCAGTATGCAGAAAATTGCTTCCACCCCCCCGGCTGCACCGAGAAGATGTCCTGTCATAGACTTTGTCGAACTCACACAAAGCTTGGAGGCATGATCTCCGAATACCTTCTTTATCGCCATGGTTTCCAGTTCGTCGCCGTATTTCGTCGAAGTCCCGTGAGCATTTATGTAATCTATTTTGTCCGGTACTATCCCGGCATCCCTTAAGGCGGCATTCATGCATCGTGCCGCCCCTTCGCCTTCCGGCGCGGGAGACGAAATGTGGTAAGCGTCGCCGGACATCCCGTAACCCACCACTTCCGCGTAGATCCTGGCATTGCGGGCCAGGGCGCTCTCGAGACTTTCGACAACGACGATCCCTGTACCTTCTCCGAGAACAAAGCCGTCACGGTCCGAATCAAAAGGCCGGCTTGCCTTCCGGGGCTCGTCGTTGCGAGTAGATAGGGCCTTCATCGCTCCGAACCCGGCAATCGCGAGCGAACAGACCACCGCCTCCGAACCTCCGGCGAACATGGCATCCGCCTCTCCCCTCTGGATAATCCTGCAAGCCTCGCCTATGGCGTGGCTGCCCGTTGCGCAGGCGGTCACTACCGATGCATTTGGCCCCTTGGCCCCCAGTCGAATGGACACATTTCCCGAAGCCAGGTTTATACAGACCATTGGAATGAAAAAAGGTGATACCCGGCGGTGACCCTTTTCGAGCAGGGCCTGGTGATAATGTTCGATACTCTTGAGACCGCCAATCCCTGAGCCGATGAATACACCGACCCTTTCCGCATTCTCAGGCGTAATTTTAAGGCCGGAATCCTCCAGCGCCATCATCGAAGCAGCCATGGCCAGATGGATGAAGCGGTCCATTTTCTTTATTTCCTTGGCATCTATGTAATCGGCGGGGTCGAACCCTTGTACTTCACCCGCTATGCGCACCGGAAACGCCGACGCGTCGAACTGCGTGATGGGGCCTATACCGACCTCACCGGCAAGGGCAGCCCGCCAGTTAGTCTCAACACCTATGCCGAGCGGCGAGATAAGGCCCAGCCCGGTAATTACTACTCTTTTTTCGCTCATCAGGCCCTAAACTTTTTTTGAAATATATTCTATTGCGTCTTTGACTTTAGCTATCTTTTCTGCGTCCTCATCGGGTATCTCGATGTTGAAAGCTTCTTCAAACGCCATTACAAGTTCGACCGTATCGAGCGAATCCGCGCCCAGGTCCTCAACAAAAGATGCATCGGGTGTTACTTCCGCCTGGTCAACCCCAAGCTGCTTTGAAATAATCTCTTTAACTTTCGCCTCTACCATTATGTTCCTCCCTTTGGTTTCTCGTATTCGTACAACATTTCAAGCGGGAATACCCGCAACCTTCAGTTACATATACATTCCGCCGTTTACATGAATTACCTGCCCGGTAACATATCCGCTTTCCGGTGCGGCAAAAAAAGCCACTGCATTGGCTACATCTTCGACCGTGCCGAAACGGCCGGTCGGGATGGCCTTCATCATCTCGGTCCTTACATTTTCCGGAAGCGCATCCGTCATTGCGGTCGTTATGAAGCCCGGAGCCACGGCATTGGCGGTAACTCCCCTGACGGCGTACTCCCTTGCAGTAGTCTTGGTCAGTCCTACTATACCAGCTTTAGATGCACTGTAGTTGGCCTGACCGGGGTTTCCCATAAAGGCCACGACTGAAGCGATGTTAATAATCCTGCCGTACCTTTGTCTGGACATCAGCCTGACCGCTTCTTTGGAACATAGGAAAGTCCCCTTCAAGTTAATATTTATAACTGCGTCCCAGTCTTCTTCCTTCATCCTCATCAAAAGGCCGTCCCTCGTTATGCCGGCATTATTGACCAATATCTCAATCTTGTCGAACTCTTTGGCAGCCGCCTCGAAAATTGCGCTCACATCGGAGGCCTTGGAAACATCAGCTCTCAGTGCAAGCGTCCTGACCCCGAGGGTCGCGAGGTAATCCGCCGCCTCTTTGGCTATATCAATATTGACATCGACTACAACAATGTTAACCCCGCGGCGGGCCAGCGTTTCAGCTATCGCTTTGCCGATGCCGCGTCCTCCTCCGGTGATTACCGCTGTCTGTCCTTTCATCAAGAAAAACCTCCTAGGGGAAAATCGGCTTTCATTTTAAACAGAGTAGTATACCTATTTCAAGTCGAAAATATCCAAACCGCCGTCTCTGTTATCAGCACACTGTAGTACCATGATTGTGATTCATCGGTTCCGCTGCCCCTCACCCCGCTGAAAACCGCAGTTTATTTCTTATCATACCGATTTTCAATAAGTCAATCTTATGATATACTTCGCCATGAGTCCGGAATTAAAAAAGGTCTTCACACTCGGAACCGACCGCCGAAGCGAAGAAGATTTTATCGAGATACTTTTTTTCTACGGAATCGACCTTATAGCCGATGTCAGAAGCTTTCCTTCCAGCAAGATACCGACCTTTGCCAGGTCATACCTTGCAAGGTTGCTTGAGACGGAAGGCCTGAAATATGCTTTTCTCGGCGCGGAACTGGGCGGCTTTCGAAAAGGCGGATATGCTGCCTATGCGCGGACAGAGGATTTCATGCGCGGTATCGATAAGCTTGAAGGCATACTTGCCGGGGGGGCCGGAGCAATCATCTGCGCCGAACGCTTCCCCTGGAAATGCCATCGGCGCTGGATCGCCCGCGAGCTGCATCTCAGGGGCTGGCAGGTAACTCATATAATCGATAAGGGAAAGGTCTGGGTGCCGAAATAAATCGGCCGGTACAAGCCCCTCCCCTACATCTCAACCAGTAGGTTGTCAATCAGTCGTGTGCTTCCCATCTTCACCGCAATGGCAAGGAGATTCGTCTTGCCTGTCTCGGTCCTCTCTTCGAGGGTCTCGGGATCGTACATACCGGCATACTGGATTTCGGTGACAAGAGGTTCTGTGTTAAGCTTCGTCCGCAAATATTCCATAACAGATGCCGGCGTTGAGCCATCTTTTATCATCAGAGCAGCGGATTGTAATGTTTTGTAGAGGATTGCTGCAGCCTCTCTTTCCGCTGGCGTAAGATACGTGTTCCTTGAACTCATGGCGAGGCCGTTGCTCTCCCTGATGGTTGAACACACTACGCACTCGACGCCAATGTTGAGGTCCCTGATCATTGTTCTGATGATCTGAGCCTGCTGATAATCCTTCTGTCCGAAATAAGCCCTTGTCGGCAGTGCGAGATTAAACAGCTTGCTCACCACAGTTGCAACACCCCTGAAATGGCCTGGGCGGAAGGCCCCGCACAGCCTTTCGGACAGGCCGCGAACCTCGACGAACGTCGAAAAACCCTCCGGGTATATTGAAGCTGCATCCGGGCAAAAAAGTATATCTACCCCCGCATCCTTAAGCTTTTGCATATCGCTATCCATGTCCCTCGGATATTTTTCAAAATCCTCGCCCGGTCCGAATTGTGATGGATTGACGAAGATGCTGGCCACTACTATATCGTTTTCGGTTCGTGCAGACTTGAAAAGAAATAAATGTCCTTCATGCAAAGCGCCCATGGTCGGGACAAACCCTATGGAACGACCCTGGGCCAGCAGCCTTTTTGAAGTTTCCTTCATGATGCGCGGGACGCGGATGATCTCCATGAAATACTCTATAAAAGTTTTAGCGGTTAATACAAGAAAAATATATTTTACTTTTCATACTTCACAACGAAATCCTTTTTATGCTAAAACACAAGAGACAGTTAAAAAGAATAAAGTTCAGAAGTTCCGGCGTTAAGGGTCGATTATTTCCAAAACTTCTTGACGTCTGTCCATTAACTTCTGAACTCATGGACTCTTTAACTCCTTAACTTTTTTCCGGAGGATTTATGGCAAAAAAAATAGTTCTGGCCTATTCGGGCGGTCTCGATACGTCTGTCGCGATCAAGTGGCTCAAGGAAACTTACAAGGCAGAGGTGATTGCGTTCTGCGCGGATCTCGGACAGGGGGAAGACCTTCAGGCCGTAAAAAAGAAGGCTTTGAAGACCGGTGCTTCCAGGGCTTACGTTGAAGATGCGCGGGAGGAATTTGCCTCTGATTATATTTTCCCGATGCTAAGGGCCAATGCGGTTTATGAAGGCGTTTATCTGCTCGGTACGTCGATAGCCCGGCCGCTGATAGCAAAGAAGCAGATCGACATCGCGCTCAAAGAGAAGGCGGATGCCGTGGCACATGGTGCAACCGGCAAGGGCAATGACCAGGTACGCTTCGAACTCACCTGTTACGCCCTCAAGCCGGACATACAGGTCATCAGTCCGTGGCGTGAATGGGCCTTCGATTCGAGACAATCGCTCATCACTTATGCAAAGAAGCATGGCATCCCTGTCGAGGCCACAAAGAAGAAACCTTACAGTACCGATAGAAATGTCCTTCATATAAGTTACGAAGGGGGCATTCTCGAAGACCCCTGGGCCGAGCCGCCAAAAGACATGTACACTATGATGGTACCTCCGGAGAAGGCCCCCGAAAAGCCGACCTACATAGAGATAGAATACGAAAACGGCAATCCGGTGAAATTGAACGGCAAGGCGCTTTCTCCCTTCAAGCTTTTGCAGAAGCTCAACGAAATCGCCGGCTCCAACGGTATCGGCAGGGTTGATCTTGTCGAGAACCGCTTTGTCGGCATGAAATCGAGGGGCGTTTACGAGACGCCGGCAGGCACAGTCCTCCATGTCGCTCACAGAGCTGTAGAATCGCTGACCCTCGACCGGGAGGTGCTGCACCTGCGAGACTCCCTCATACCAAAATACGCGGAACTGGTATATTATGGCTTCTGGTTTTCGCCCGAGAGGGAGATATTGCAAAACACAGTGGATATGATCCAGAAAGATGTCACAGGCACCGCAAGACTGAAGTTATACAAAGGGAATTGTACGGTGGTCGGAAGGAAGTCGCCAAAGTCCCTCTATCATCCTGAACTTGCGACCTTCGAATCCGAAAAAATCTACAACCAGAAGGACGCAGAGGGATTCATCAAACTGAATGCGCTTCGTCTGAAAGTGAGGAGTCTGTTAAGGAGCAAATAAACTAATTGCAATCGCGCAAGGATGCTTCTTATCGGAGAGTGATGTATACCGGATTCCTCCTGCTTGCAAAAGGTGCCCGATTAATTCATAGCCGGGCGTGGCATATTCGGGCAGGAGAGTCCGGGTTGTCCGGTTCGCAGCATTATTGAAAAAATCAACGCCATAATCTTGATTAAGATGGCGAATGGAAATAAACGGGCTATTCTCTCCTGCTTGAATATGCTATGCCCGGCTATAACTACGAATAGACATGAATAACATAGATGATCTGAGATATTGGCTTGCACTTTCCTTTGTGAAGGACATCGGGCCGATCACGGCCAAAAAGCTACTTTCCGCCTTCCATACCCCGAAGAACATTTTTGATGCCCCTCTGAAGGAATTGAAAAGGGTCGAGGGCATCAAGACCTCGCGCGCAATGTCCATACACGCCTTCGACTCGTGGGACCTTGTAGATCAGGAGCTTGAGAAGACTGAACAAATGGGCATCAGGCTGGTCGCCTTCACCGATAAATCATATCCCGAATCCCTTCGGCAAATTGACGATTCGCCGGTACTTGTATATATGAAAGGCGAAATCAAAGACGAGGACAAGTACGCTATCGGCATCGTCGGGTCCCGGAACATGACCCCGTACGGGAAATCGGTAGCCGAAACATTCGCGTTTGAACTTGCTTCAAAGGGATTTACAATTATTAGCGGAATGGCCAGGGGAGTGGACACCATCGCGCACAAAGGCGCGCTCAAGGCGAAAGGCCGCAGCATAGCGGTACTCGGCTGCGGTATCGACACCGCCTACCCGGTTGAAAACGCCGCCCTGATCGAAGAACTCGGGGGCAGCGGTGCCGTCATAAGCGAATTCCCTCTCGGCACGCCGCCCAACAGGGAGAACTTCCCAAAGAGAAACAGGCTTATCAGCGGTCTGTCGCTTGGGGTGCTCATAGTCGAGGCAGCTGCAGGGAGCGGATCATTGATAACAGCAAATTACGCCCTCGAACAGGGTAAGGAGATATTTGCGGTACCCGGCGGCATCACGGCCATGAATTCAGTGGGCACCAACGAGCTGATTAAAAGGGGGGCAAA
The DNA here is from genome assembly GCA_035506695.1 of Dissulfurispiraceae bacterium. Taxonomy (GTDB): domain Bacteria; phylum Nitrospirota; class Thermodesulfovibrionia; order Thermodesulfovibrionales; family Dissulfurispiraceae; genus Fen-1308. Next base: position 6,445 of record DATJOY010000042.1, on the reverse strand, counting down.
ATTGGTCCAGAATGTGGACGACATCATCCAGGAGCTGACCCCGCTTCTGAAAGGGCTGCTGAGGTCCACGCCAGGAGCAGGAGCAGGCAGGAAACAGCCGGATATGGTTACCGACCTGTCCCGACTTGAAATTAATAATGAAGAAAAGGCAATATGTAATGTTCTTGGCAGCGAACCCCGCCATATCGATATAATCTCCAGGGAGACAGGGATAGCCGCTCAGAAATTGTCCGGAATCCTGCTCGGCCTCGAACTGAAAGGGGTTGTAAAACAGGCAGAGGGCAAGAGGTTCTTTATACTTTGAAGTCGCTACAGTTTACGACAATCCCGGCTGCCCTGCAAGTGAACTCGCATCGCGCCGGATTATTTGCTATGCTGCTATAGAGGAGGGGAATGGCAAGGAGACTGATGGACCTGCTTAGGGTCCTGGCAAAGGAAATTATTGAAAAGGGTTACGATGCCGATGATGCACTGAAGAAGATAAGCGTTGTGGACATCGACTTCATAATCGTTAAAGAGGAACTCCAGGCACTCGAGATATCCAAACACATCGACGACGCGGAACTCGATACCGTAAAGGCGCTCCTCGCATACATATTAATGAGAGACTCAGACCTCGAAATAGAAGACGTTTATGCCTTTATCTTTGGTAGGGGCCGCCAGATAACTTGGAATTAGTAGAGTTCGGTATCAGCAACAATCAGGAGGAAATCTTTTGAAATCTCTGGTCATTGTAGAATCGCCTGCAAAGGCAAAGACCATCAATAAAATACTCGGAAGCGATTTCGATGTAAAGGCCTCCATCGGACATGTCAAGGACCTCCCTGCAAAGGAGCTTGGCGTCGATGTAAGAAAGAATTTTGCTCCGACTTACATCGTTATACCAGGCAAGGAAAAGGTTGTAAAGGAACTCAAGAAAGAGGCCAAGAAAGCTGAAAAAATATACATCGCTACAGACCCCGACCGCGAAGGAGAGGCAATTGCCTATCATATTGCCGAGGAGATCAAAGATCCCAAAAACCCCGGCAAGATATTCCGGGTCGCTTTTCACGAGATAACGTCGAGGTCCGTAAAGGAGGCTATATCACATCCCGGCGAGATAGATACGGACAAAGTTGACGCCCAGCAGGCAAGGCGCATACTAGACCGTCTCGTCGGATATAACCTGAGCCCTTTTCTCTGGAGAAAAGTCCGGCGGGGTTTAAGCGCGGGAAGAGTACAGTCGGTCGCTGTGAGGCTGGTAGTCGAACGCGAGCGGGAGATCGAAGCCTTCAATAAAGAGGAATACTGGACTATCGAGGCCGTGCTTCAATCGCCGAAGGACCCGGTTGCATCTTTTCCCGCAAGGCTCTTCAGATACGGCGGCTCTCCGGTTATAGACCGCGACAAGCCCGAGGGGCAGCGGTTCCTGATAGGCAATGCTGAAAAAGCCGAACAGGTTGTCGAAGATATCAAAGGCCGGGAATGCTTCCTTTCCAAGATAGACAAGCGGCTCAAGAAAAGATCGCCTGCGGCGCCCTTCATCACGAGCACCATCCAGCAGGAAGCAGCTCGAAGGCTGCGGTTCCCGGCAAAGAAAACCATGATGATCGCACAACAGTTATACGAAGGCGTGGAACTCGGCGCAGAGGGCTCGGTAGGTCTTATCACTTACATGAGAACCGATTCGTTCAGGATCGCCCCCGAGGCCCAGCAATGGGCAAAGGCCTTCATCGAAAAGAAATTCGGCAAGGACTATGTTCCTGACAAGCCCCCTTTCTACAAAAGCAAACAGGCGGCGCAGGAAGCGCATGAAGCGATCAGGCCGACCTATGAGGACAAAGCCCCGGAAATTGTGAAGCCTTTCCTTAACAGGGACCAGTACAACCTGTACAAGCTGATCTGGAACCGCTTTATCTCAAGCCAGATGAGTCCGGCACAGCTCGAACAGACGACCTTTGTCATCGGCCTGCGGGACAATGGCAAAGAGGTCCAGGGAACCGAATTCAGAGCCTCCGGAATGGTGATCAAATTCCCCGGCTTCATGGCTCTCTATACCGAAAGCAGGGACGACATGGAGGAAGAGGAAGGCGGTCTGCTGCCGGCACTTTCCGAAAATGATCCTCTTGAACAGAAAGAGATAAAACCTGTCCAGCACTTTACGCAGCCGCCCCCTCGCTATACCGAGGCCACGCTCGTCAAGGCGCTGGAGGACAAGGGTATCGGCAGGCCGAGCACATATGCCTCGATCCTTTCAACGATCCAGGACAGAAAATATGCCCACAAGACCGACAACCGGTTTGCCCCCACAGAACTCGGTGTAGTTGTAAACGATCTGCTGGTCGAAAAGTTCCCGGAGCTTATTGATTACAACTTTACGGCGACCATGGAAAACGAGCTCGATGAGATCGAGCAGGCCAAGATGAATTGGGTAAAAGTCGTGAAGGACTTTTACATACCCTTCGATTTCGACCTGAAAGCCGCAGCTAAAGACAAGGAAAGGATCAAGCCTGAAGACATTCCGACAGATATAGTCTGCGAAAAATGCGACAAGCCCATGATAATAAAATGGGGACGTCACGGCAGGTTCCTTGCGTGTTCCGGGTACCCTCAGTGCAAGAACACCAGGCCGCTGGAAGGAGAAAAGCCTCAGACGGCAGAAGATATCCTCACAGAAGAAGTCTGCGAAAAGTGCGGCTCTCCCATGGTGATAAAGACCGGACGCTTCGGCAAATTCATCGCCTGCTCCAAATACCCTGAATGCAAGACCACCAAGCCGCTGTCCACCGGCGTCAAATGCCCTGTGGACGGAGGCGACATTGTCGAGAGGAAATCCAAGCGCGGCAAGCCGTTCTGGAGTTGCAGCAACTATCCCAACTGCACATTTGCACTTTGGTACAAGCCGGTTCAGGTGGAATGTCCGAAATGCAAGGCCCCGTTCCTGGTCGAAAAGCGGAACAAGAACGGAGATTTGTTCCATTCATGTCTGAACAAGGAATGCGGACACAAGATAACTGTAGGGGCTTGATTCATCAAGCCCTCGCACATCATGAATAAAAACGGGGTTGATAAGTCAACCCCCTGCGAATTCATGAATTCAAAACCCTTTATCATAGGCGTCGGAGGCGCTCATAGTGCTGTAGGCAAAACAACGCTTGCGGAAGCGATCATCAGATATCTTGAATCCCGGAAGCCTCCGCAGCCTTTTAGATTGCGGTCCACACAACCCTTAATAGGTGCGATCAAATATACGAAGACCCCACTATACGCATCGCTCATCGACGACGAATCCATTATAGGGGAAACGGGCAAGGACACATCGAAACTCTCCGGCGCTGGCGCACGAAAGGTCCTCTGGATCAAATCTCCCCAGTCCGACCTTGAAGAACTTGTTGCCGTTGCACTGTCAAGACTCTCGGATATGGATGTAATAGTGATCGAAGGCAACAGCGCAATTGAGTTTGCAAAACCCGATATTGTAATATTCATTATCGGGGAACCCGAAAATGGCATCAAACATACTGCGGAGGGACTTATGGGCAGGGCAGATATTGTCATAGTCCCGAAGATGTCCCAAGCTTCCCCTCCGGGTATCGGGGAGTATGCGAAAATTTATACCCCGGAAAAATATCCGTATAAGTTTGACGGCGCCGAAATACAGGATATAATTACGTTCATGGAAGACACAGCCAATAAAAAGGAAATAAAGCGCCTGCTGACTGAAAGGTCAGTCGATGCCCGTCTCACGTGCAACTCCGCACGAATGATAGCTGAAGAGCTCGATGTGCCTTACATTGAAGTGGGCAAGGCAGCAAATGAACTTAAAATCAAGATCAAAAATTGCGAGCTGGGTTGCTTCTGATGGCCACGGCACTCTTTGAGCTGGCACTCACCGGCTATTTCGTGGCTGCAATCGTAGGCATCATAGACATATTCAGGGGGGGCAAACAGTCGTCAAGGCTGATGATATCGCTGGCCTCCGCGGGATTTGTGCTGCATACGGTTTCTATAGTATCAAGATATGTCGTGGGTGGTCACCTGCCGGTGACAAGCATGCATGAAGCGGCGTCATTTTTCGCTTGGTGCATAGTCCTCATCTATTTCTTCCTCGAAATCAGATACAAGATCGGCATCATGGGTTCCTTCACTCTTCCGATCGTATTCGTGATGATGCTCGCTGCGGCGTTCCTGCCGAGGGCGATGGCCCCGCTGAGTCCGGTCCTTCAAAGCAACTGGCTCTGGATACATACGATCTTCGCCTTTACCGGCAACGCTGCCTTTGCTGTTGCCTTCGGTGTCGGCATCATGTACCTTCTCCAGGAGCATTACCTTAAATCAAAGCACCTGGGCGGGCTCTTCCAGAGACTGCCAAGCGTGCAAGTATTGGATGATATCAATCACAAGCTCATCAACATCGGGTTCCCGTTTCTCACCATGGCCATCATCAGCGGGTCGCTTTGGGCCGAAAATGCCTGGGGCAGATACTGGAGGTGGGACCCGAAAGAAGTCTGGTCCCTCATCACATGGTTTGTATATGCCGTAATTTTCCATCTGCGAATCACTTCGGGATGGAGGCAGAAGCGGGCCGCCATGCTCTCGATAATAGGATTCCTGATCGTATTGTTCACCTTTTTCGGTGTTAATCTCCTGCTGAAAAGCGTTCATACATTCCAATGAACATCCTTGTAATCGGACTCAGCCATAAGACCGCAACGGTCGAACTAAGGGAAAGACTCGCTTTCGGAGGCGACAGGCTCGAACAGGGGCTACTCGGCCTCACACAACTGAAAGGTGTCAATGAAGCGGCCCTGCTTTCCACCTGCAACAGGGTTGAGATCTACTCCGCCGTGCGGGACAGGTCTGCAGCTGCAGAAGGGGTGAAGGAGTTTATCTCATCTTTTCACAACATCGGGAGGTCCGATTTCGAGAAGTCCCTTTATGTCCACTCTAATTCGGATGCAGTGCGCCATGTCTTCAGGGTGGCGTCCAGCCTGGATTCCATGATCGTCGGCGAACCGCAGATTCTCGGCCAGCTCAAAGATGCCTTTGAATTTGCACTTTCCAAAAAAACTACCGGCGTCATTCTGAACCGTCTTATGAAGAAAGCCATATCCACGGCCAAAAGGGTTAGGACCGAAACAAGAATAGCCGAAAATGCGGTATCAATCAGTTTTGCGGCTGTTGAACTCGCCAAAAAGATATTCACGGAACTCGCGGGCAAATCGTTCATGCTCCTCGGCGCAGGTGAAATGGCCGAGCTCGCTGCCCGCCACCTTGTAAACAACGGGGTGACTGATGTGAAAGTGGCCAATCGCACTTATGCACGAGGATGCGAGCTCGCGCAGGAATTCAGCGGCAAGCCAGTTCGTTTCGATGACTTCCTGAACGAACTGGTACGCACAGACATTCTTATTTGCTCTACCGGTGCGCCGTCGTATGTGCTTCTGAAAGATCAGATGCAGCGCGTGATGAAGGAGCGCAAACACAAGCCCGTATTTCTGATCGACATCTCGGTACCGAGGAATATAGACCCGGCAATCAACAAACTGGACAATGTCTACCTCTACAATGTCGATGATCTGCAGGAGGTTGTGGATACCAACATCCTCGAACGAAAAAAAGAGGCGGCTAAGGCCGAGACTATCATCGATGAAGAGGTTGCCAAATTCGACCACTGGCTCTCTACCCTTGAAGCGGTGCCGGTAATCGTCGCGCTGAGACAGAAAGCCGAGGACATCAAAAGGGACGAAGTCGAAAGGTTCAGAAACAGGTTCCCCGATCTCGACAAAGACAAGATGGACGCGGTGGAACAGCTGGCGGGCTCTCTGACCAACAAACTCATACACCATCCCACGGTTGCACTCAAGGAAAATGGAGAAGACCGTGAGATGATAACATTTGTAATAAAAAAACTATACGGGATCGACGGTGAAGATGAAGAATAGAAAGATCATTATCGGCACACGCGGAAGCAAGCTCGCCTTATGGCAGGCGGAATGGGTAAAGTCCGAACTGGAAAGACTTTACCCCGGCATCGAAGTGGAACTCAACAAGATCAAGACGACCGGTGACAAGATACTCGACGTCCCGCTTGCAAAGGTGGGCGGCAAGGGCCTTTTTGTAAAAGAGATTGAAGAAGCGATCCTTAGGGGCGAAGCAGATATCGCCGTTCATAGCATGAAGGATGTGCCGACCGAATTCCCTGAAGGACTTCACCTTGCGGTGATCTGCGAGAGGGAGGACGCGCGCGATGCATTCATTACAAGCCGGAAGCCGGAAGTCGGCAGCCTGAAGTTTACAGATTTGAAGAAAGGCGCGGTTGTAGGGACCAGCAGCCTCAGGCGCTCATGTCAGTTGCTCAACATCAGGCCCGATATTAAGATCGCACAATTGCGGGGCAATCTCGACACCCGCATCAGGAAGCTCGACGAAGGTCAGTTCGACGCCATTATCCTGGCCGCGGCAG
>DATJOY010000041.1:0-5821 GCA_035506695.1 Dissulfurispiraceae bacterium | reverse complement strand
TCATTGGCAAGGTTTGGAGGGAACGCAGCAAGCAAAATCTTCAATCTTTTTACACTGTCGGCCACGGTCAGTTATGCCCTCGATATATTCGGCGGTGAAAGGCGTACTGTGGAAAGCTTGAAGGCACAGGTGGACTTCCAGCGATTTGTGGTCGCCGGCACTTACCTGACTTTGTCCGGCAATATAGTCAACTCTGTGGTCGCCGGCGCTGCTTACCGCGAACAGATTAAAGTCACTGAGCAGATGATTGAATTGATCAGGGAGCAAGTTGCCATAACGGAAATGCAGGCGCAGGCCGGCATTGTTCCGTATTCGAACGTGCTTGCCTTGCGCAGCCAGCTGGCAGCTGCCGAAGCAACGATACCGCCGCTCCGACAGAAGATGAATCAGACGGAGCATCTGCTTGCCACGCTGGAAGGCTTGCCACCCGCGGAATATGACCCTCAGCCTGTCGGCCTGGCAGACCTTGCCCTGCCGGGAGATCTGCCTGTAACCTTGCCTTCCGAATTAGTGCGGCAGCGGCCTGACATCCTGGCAGCCGAGGCCAGGCTTCACAGCGCGAGCGCTGAGATCGGGGTGGCTACCGCAGCGTTGTTTCCGAATTTCACCCTTAATGGCGCTTTCGGGCAGACCAACACATCCCTCAATGATTTTTTTAAGAACACCGCAAGCTTCTGGAGCCTTGGCGCCAATGCCGCAACGCCGCTGTTTCACGGTGGGACGCTTTGGTTCAAACGGCGTGCCGCCATCGAAAGCTACAACCAGGCACTGGCCGACTATCGTCAGACCGTCCTCGCTGCCTTTGCGCAGGTCGCTGACACGCTGCGCGCACTGGAACACGATGCCGAAAGCGTAAGGGCGCAGTCGCAGTCGCTCAGTGCGGCAAAAGAGGCCCTATCGCTGATACAGGCAAATTATGAGGCCGGCACGGTCAACTACCTGCAGGTGCTGACCGCGGACAACCAATACCATCAGGCGAACATAGGTTATCTTCAGGCACAGGCATTGCGCCTTCAGGACACAGTTGCTCTTTTTACAGCCCTCGGCGGCGGATGGTGGAACAACGAGAAGAAAGTATCGGTCGATAAATAACCCCGGCAGACGCATATTCCCCTGATACATTAACTGCGAAACGGAACGTGTCGCCTCCCGGTGAAAAAACTATTCGGGATTTGGACCCAGGACAATTTCTGCAAGATCGTCGGGGCGTATCCAGCGGACAAAAGCCGATCTGACTTCCTGCGCGCTGGTTTCCCTGTAACGTTTTTCAGCGCGCGCCGGTTCGTCAAGCGGCAAGTCCGCCGCGGCAAGGTCGAGCAGTTTATCAGCGATCTCCTTCGTGCCGGATTGCGAAAGCGGGATCTGGCGGACAAGCAATGAGCGCGCCTGGTGAAGTTCCAAAACAGTAATGGGCCTGATCTGCATTTCCTTGAGGTTGCGCATTACGATTTCGCTCGCTTTAGTTGTATTAGCAGGGTCGCAGGCATATACTACACCAAATACCGAACGGTGCTTTGAGGCCTGAAGAAAGGCTTCCACCGAATAGACAAGCCCGGTTTTTTCCCGCAGGTCCTGGTACAGCCTCGTTGCATAAAAGCCCCCCGACAACACGTGCCGGCCCACTTCCAGCGGATAATAATCAGGGTCCGAACGCGTAATACCAAGAGTTTCAGCGAGAGTTGCAACGTCCTGCACGCGGCTCGTGTCCGGAACAATCGCCGACGTCCGCCTGCTGAGAGGGACCACGGGAAGATCGGTATCCGGCCGCGGTCCATTAGCAGTCCATTCCCCGAAATATTTCCCTATTACAGCTCTGGCATGGTCAGGTGTTACATTCCCGATAACTACAATAGTTGTCATATCGGGCCTGAATACCTTTGAATAGAACCTTGTTACGTCATCAAGCGTAAGACGGGCGACTGTTTCCGGTGTGGCATGGCGCAGTGACGGATCATCCCTCGGATAGAGCGCCGTCAGGAGGGCGCGTTTCTCAAGATATGAAGGACTCTGAAGAAGTCCCGCCAGTTCGCCCTCCGTCTGCTGCCGCACTATTTGAAATGCATCCTCCGGCAGTGCAGGATGAAGAAGGTTGTCGGCCAGCAGCTGCGCGCCGCGGTCGAAATGTTCCGTGAGGACCTGCAGGGAAAAGCTAGTACCGGCAGACTCCTTTGCTGCGATATCATCCAGTGCCTTTTGAAATGCAAGCCTGTCCAGCGTTTTAGTGCCATATGAAAAAAGGCCGCTCAAGACACGTTCCACACCTTCACGGCCCTCCGGGACCTGAAGCTCAGGTTTGTTCCTGACTCTTCCGAAAATGTTCACTGTACCGCTGATATTTTCGGGCATAACTATCAGCCTTAGTCCGTTGGGCATGACAATGTCTTCAAGCGGGGGGAATGAAGCCCGAACCTTTGGCAGTAAACCCGCTTTTTTCGCCCAGGCAGGCATCTTTACATTCTTCACCTGCCGTGCCGCAAACGATTCCTTACCAGTAGTGCTCTTCTTCGCAACAGCCTGTCCTGACGAGCGTGGTTCGAGCAGCGCAGTAATAGCACTATCGTTCCGCAAGTATGTGTGGGCAACCCTGTTCACATCCTCGACCGTGACCCGCCTTATCGCATTGACGTCATCGTCCGGGGAATTACGGCCTTCGTTGGCAACTGCCTGCGACCAGGCGGCCGCAAGCCCTTCAATGGAATTTTTCTGAAATTCATTATCGGCTATCTCGCTCTGCTTTGCAGCTTCTACGAGTTCTGCAGGGAACCCTTTTTCAAGATACCCGGCTATGACATCTTTCATGGCCGAGATCAGACTGCCGCCATCCTCACCTTTCGGAAAAGCCGCTGAAACATAACCGATCGCAGCCTTGGGAAGGGCGTTGATTCCGACATCTACAGACAGCGCCTTTCCCTGTGGCACAAGAGCGTAGATATTGGCCCGCCTGCTTTCGAGTATATCGCCGAGTATCTGCCCGGCAGCATAGTCAGGGCTGTCATAGCCCGGCAGACGGTAAGCAACGAGAGCCATGCCATACGGAAGATCGGTGTCAAGCTTTATCGAGGCGGCCTTCAACGGTTTCAGATTTACCTCCGCCCGGGCCGGCACAGGCCTCGACGAAATTCCGCCAAACAAATGTTCCACCATTTTAAGCGTTCTTCGAGGTTCGATGTCGCCGGCAATTATCAGAATTGCATTGTTGGGCACATACCACTCACGATGGAATTTTCCGAGCATTCGCCCCGTCATTTTATCGAATGACTCCCGGCTGCCGAGTGCGTCGTGCTCATATGGAGTGTCGGAGAAAATTTCGGCCAGCAGTTTCGTGTAAAAGACATATTCCGGATTGGAGAGGTCCTGAGCGACCTCCTGCTCTATTGCGCCGCGCTCGCGACGCCAGAGCTTTTGAGAGTCGCCGATATTCTTCATGCGGATTGCTTCGACATGCAAAGCGATATCCAGATCATTCTTAGGAACCGTGGAGGTGTATTGCGTAATGGTCTGCTGGGTGTCGGCGTTGAATTCTCCGCCAAGGGCGGCGGTAATTGCGGACAACTGTTCCGCAGACAACCCAGGCCCCCCGCGAAACATCATATGCTCCTGGGCATGTGCGGTACCGGGAAAACCGGGAGGGTCCTCATTTGCACCGACAAGATAATTCATATGTATCGTCGCTACAGGCGCAAGAGTATTCCTGATGATCACCACGCGAAGTCCATTTTTCAATACTGCGCGGGTAACATTCACTTCGGTTGCGGCATAAAGGGAAGGTGCACTGATAAGGCCGAACAACAATAAAAGTAAAAATAAGTACCCAACTTTTTTCTTCATACCACTCCAGGCTGTTCTAATTGATACGATATCACGCAAGAAGCGGCCGGGGGAGCACATCCCCCGGCCCATATGGACTCAATGCGCAGACAAGGTCATGTACAGCGTCGAACCGTTTCTGTAAATGAGCAGAAGAATGTCCTGCCCCGGCTTGATCGCCGCTGCGGCCTTATCATATTCTTTTTGGGAATCGATCTTTTGCCTGTCGATCTCGATGATAATATCTCCCTGTGCCAGGATACCCTCGGCAGGGCTGCCTCCGCCCACCTCTGTAATCACAACACCGTTAACCTGCCGGGGGATATTGAGTTTCTGCCTTATATCAGGCGTAATACCCTGGACCTGAATACCTTTGAGGAGATTGTCATACTCTTTCGCAGTTTTTTGTACGGAGACCGGGAGTTCGGTAATGGTCACCTTTACGGTTTCTGCTTTCCCATCCCTGATAAGCTGGACCGGGACAGTCGTATTCGGCGCGGTACCTGCAACCAGGTTCCTGAATGCCACCGGGTCGTTGACCGCTGTACCGTTATATTCTACTATGACATCTCCTCTTTTTATTCCGGCCTTCTCGGCTGGACCATCCTCGTTCACATCTCCTACGAGTACTCCATTTTCTTCCTTCAGTCCGAATTGTTTTGCAAGTTCCTGGGTCATCGGCTGCATCGAGACTCCCAGCCATCCCCTGACGACCTTGCCGGTTTTGATAAGACTGTTCATGACCACTTTTGCCATGTTGCTCGGTATCGCAAAACCTATCCCCTGATAGCCGCCGGACGTACTGAAAATGGCCGTGTTGATGCCTATCAACTCCCCGTGGATATTGACAAGCCCGCCGCCGGAATTGCCCGGATTGATAGGTGCGTCCGTCTGGATGAAATCCTCATAATCCGCGATGCCGACATTTGCCCTGCCGACGGCGCTCACTATCCCGGATGTTACCGTCTGGTTCAGCCCGAACGGGTTGCCGACAGCCAGGACGGTCTGGCCGACTTTCATCTTGTCCGAATCCCCGAGTTTCAGGATCGGCAGATTGTGGGCGTCGATCTTGATTACCGCCAGATCGGTTTTGGGATCGGTCCCTATGACCTTTCCTGCGAATTCCCGCTTATCTGAAAGCTTGACCTTGATCTCGTCGGCATCTTTTACGACGTGGTTGTTTGTCAGTATGTACCCTTCCCTGTCAACGATAACACCTGAGCCAAGGCTGGCCTGCTTGAACTCCTTAGGTTTCCCGGTGCCGCCGAATTGGTCCCCGAAAAACTGCCTGAAAAAGGGGTCATTCAAAAATGGATTGTTCATGGCGGCCGATCTGACTGTATGTGTTGAGGAAATATTTACAATTGCAGGCTTAACGGCGGCCGCCACTTCCGACATGGCCCGGTCCGTTTTTGATAGAATCTCGATGGCTTCCTTGGATATTTTGGGCTCGGCAGAATATGCGGGAGAGCCGAACCCCGCAAATGCTGCAAGCACTATCGCCACACCCAAAAGTCCGCTTACTTTGACTACCCAAAGCTGTATTTTTCCCGTTGTCATGCTTTACCTCCAAGTGAATTCCGCTCTCTTTAGTTCTTTTGCTCCATCCATACAATCAAACTCTTCAAACATGAACATTACCAAACAATTGTGAAACCGGGATGAAGACATTATGAATAATTGTGAACAAGAAGTTCCTCTACGAGATAAGTCTATCAATGAAAGGAAATAGCCGCAATAACTTGCAGATCCCGTATTGCCTTGTGCTCTTGTTATTATGAAAACTATTATTTCCACAATAACTATTATTATTTCCGCTGAGAGCACGGTGAACACTTCGAGCGCGGCGGCAGGCGTTAGGACTGTCAGTAGTTCGTGATATTGGCAATCGCCTTTAACTGGAAATCGGCGTCCTCCCAGATTTTGAGTATCGAGTGTTCATCAATGCTTTTCCACGACTGGCCGGTCGGCTCGTAGATGTGGGACTGCGTAGCAAGGCCGTATTTGAGCACAA
>DATJOY010000040.1:0-5691 GCA_035506695.1 Dissulfurispiraceae bacterium | reverse complement strand
AGGACCGCAAGGTTGCGACGTTGAGCCTATCATGCAACGCAGTCCCGAATCTTGGAGCGATATCCTCGGAACTGTCAGAAGAGAGCTTTTGGAAGTCATCAGGGGTATAGACAAATCAGAGGACGTGGCTGGAAGCCGAATCTGGTGTGCACTGGAAGCACTTCGCAAGGCCACGGACATGCATGAAAGCAATCTTACCTACGACCGGCAGATAGATGACTGCGTGATTTTCAACGGTGGCAGATTGGCTATCCTGACCTTCCCGATAAAGCTGCTTAGAGGTCACAAACGGATGGTGGCGGTAACAGTTGCAAATAGAAATTCTGATCATATCCAAACAGTGAAAACATGTAAGAATGCTTGCTCCTCAATAGATCACGATAAAAGATTGTTCATGGATGGAGGTCCTCAGGGCCAGAGTATGTTTGCGCACAGGTTCCTCCTGGGGCTTAAAGCCAATGCAGCGGTTGGGGGGGGAATATACTTCGCCACTTATTTCGATCTGATCGGCAAGATGAGGGAATATGCCCTGAAACCGATAGGCAAGTATATATCTGACGATTTTTTAAAAGGCAACTTTATGGTCACCAATTACAGCAGAACGGATATATGGGGTCACGCGGCAAACCATGAAACGATTGACGCACACGTATGGGTTGAAAAGATATTCGGGTATGAAGACTCTTCTCTGATCTTACATTTTGACTGGGGTAAAGTGATGCCTGATGGCACGACAAAGCCGATAGCTTCCAGTCGCCATCAGACTTCATGGATCAAGGTCATAGGACACGGCATCGTTGAGCCGGTCCCGTGTCCTCAATACTTTAAAGATTTCCTGAAGGACAACAGATTGATTCCGAGTGGAAACTATGACGCGGCAACACTGGAACTTCCCGACAACGCAGCACTTAGCAACGACCAATTAGGTAATATTCTCCAGCAGTACAATGTCCTGGAACCGACTGATAGAGTCTTGGCTGATATTTTTATTGACACTACCAGAGAGCATTCCAATCTTGCACAAAATGTTTATTTTTCGAATTATTTCTCCTGGCAAGGTCAACTTCGCGACAAGTATCTGCATTCTCTTTCGGCGGAAGTGTACGGGAAGATGGACCGGCGAGGAAGATTTGCTTGTATTAACTCTGAAGTCACACACTTGCGCGAAGCCATGCCGTTTGACAGTATTTACATTTCCGTAAAGTTGAAGACGCTATATGAATGTGGTCTGGATTTGTATTTTGAATATTTTAAAATGATTCCGGATGGCGGTAAAATTAAGCTTGCATACGGAAGTCATACTTTGGCCTGGATATATGTTGACGACTTGGATAATTACGTTACGCAACATATCCCGGAGGCTTATCTGAAACTCATGGTAGCAACTGACCATAGGATATTACCGTCATAGCCCCCCGGCTCTGAACAGATTCATTTAACGCAGCAACTTGTCCTTACGTGCGGAATCAAAACATCTCTACAAACGGATTTTCTCTTTTTTCCCGGCCGATCGTCGAAGAAGGGCCGTGACCACTCAGGACAGTTGTATCTTCAGGCAATGTCATCAGCCTGCGAAGAGACTTAGCGATTTTCTTTTCGTCTCCACCTGGGAAATCGGTCCTCCCGATTGATCCGGCGAAAAGGGTGTCTCCGGTTATCACAACCCCCTCTCCATAGAGAATAATGCCTCCTGGACTATGGCCGGGAGATTGCTGCACTGTAAAGCTCAATGTCCCGATTTGTATATTGTCACCTTCGTTGACGAACATGTCCGGAGCGGGCTGGGGCTCGAGTTCCAAGCCGAAATAATGGGCCAGTTCGGCAGCAGAACTATAGATTGCCAGGTCTTCACGGTGCAACACAATTTTGGCCCCGGTCTCTTTCTTGATGTCTGCAACGGCGCCGACATGGTCGAAGTGCCCGTGGGTGCAGATAATATATTCAACGGTCAGATTGTCCTTCTTCGCGGCATCAAGTATCATGTCCGGTTCGTCGCCGGGATCTATGACCATGGCCCTGCCGGTCTTTTCGCAGCCGATAATATGGCAGTTTACCTGAAGTGGTCCTACAACTACGGTTTTTACAATCATTCGATCCTCCTGTCAGGACATCAATGTTATAGTTTATTATTTTTCATTCTCTCTTTTATCTTCGTCACCAGGTATCCCATTTCTTCAATCCGCAGCAAATGGCCTGCAAGCAGGTATATGCTAATACAACCGATAATGGCAGCAGACAGCAAAACCCCTTTTTGAAGTATGTGCCCGCCTGACGCCCATATGCTCCCCTGCGTTGCATACCATCCGCAGATTCCCATGATCGCGGCCGCAACCACTATTTTAAAGAACGAGACAAGGATGCGGCGAGTGCCGACTCCTCCGAGTTTTCTGCGCAGGAAATAGAAGAGCAGGACAAAGTTGAATGTCGCTGCAATAGAGTTGGCAAATGCGAGTCCGTTATACCTGAGAGGTCCCATCAGTGCAACGCTGCATAGTATGTTGACGGCGACGCCGCAGACCATTATTCTGAACGGTGTCCCCGTATCCTGCATCGAATAAAATGTGGAGTTCAGGATCCTGACCCCGACCATTGCCCATATGCCGAGTGAATAATACATAAGCGAGTCCGCTGTGCTGACAGTAGCGGCAAAGGTGAATTCCCCGTGCTGGAAAAGGGCGCTTACGATCGGCAGTCTCAGCGCTACCAGTCCGACCATAGCCGGCACTGTAATAAAGAAGAGCAGCCTGAGGGCAAACGAAAAATCGTCTTTCAGAACTCCGAATTCCTTTCTGGCCGCATGTTCCGAAAGTGTGGGTAGCACGGCCATTCCCATCGCCACGCCGAATATCCCGACCGGGAATTGAATAAGCCTCATGCTGTAGTAAAGATAGCTGATGCTGCCGTCCGCAAGATAAGATGCAAGTATGGTGCTGATGAAGATATTGATCTGATTGGCTGCAAGAACCGCGGTCATCGGCAGCAGCAGCAGTCCGATGCGTTTAAGTCCAGGATGAAATCCGCTGTAAGATCGCGGCTCGGCGCCGTCCGAAAAAGAAAAGCCCCTGCTGAAAAATGCAGGCACCTGGAACAGGAACTGAACCAGTCCGCCGAGAGCGATACCGATTGCCGCTGCGATAACCGGATTGGTGAATTGGCCTGCAAGCGCCACTATACAGACGATAGTGACTATATTCAGGACTGCCGGGGCCAATGCCGGGATGAAAAAAACCCCTCGCGTGTTGAGCGCACCCATGACGATGGAGGCAAGACTTATGAAGAGCAGGAACGGGAACATTATGCGCGTGAGAAGGACCGCCGACGCAAACTTTTCGGAGCCGGGGTCCCAGCCCATTGCAATCACCTTGACGATGGCCGGGGCAAAGACGATGCCCAGCACGCAAAGCACACCCACAACCAACAGCAGGAAAAGGAACGTAGCGCGGACAAGATCATTGGCGTCTTTATCACCTTTTTTGGTCTGGTACTCGGTCAGTACCGGCACAAAGGCAGAAGACATCGAACCTTCTGCGAACAGCTCGCGCAGCAGGTTTGGGATGCGGAATGCGACGAAGAAGATATCGGACGTGCCGGTTGCGCCGAAAAACCTCGCAAGGATCATGTCCCGGATAAAGCCGAGCACGCGGCTTATAAAAGTCGCAACCGACATCACCCCGGCGGCCCTTGCTATTTTCCCTTTTGAACTCATGCCTATTTCGACGCCGCCCGCCGCTGCCGCAGAATTTCTACGACACTCGGCACAAGAGAAATTATTATAATTGCAAATATTACAAGGGTAAGGTTCTGTTTAACTACCGAGATATTGCCGAACAAATAACCGCCGAGGACGAATGAGGTGATCCAGGCCATGCACCCTGCAAAGTTGTAAAGGACAAAGCGCCGGTAGTCCATCCGCCCTATACCTGCGACAAAAGGGGCGAATGTCCTTATTATAGGAAGGAACCTTGCGATGACGATGGTTTTCCCCCCGTGCTTTTCATAAAAGGCATGGGTGCGTTCCAGATATTCCTTCTTGAGAAATCTCACATTCTTATCGAAGACCTTGGGGCCAACAAAACGCCCTATATGGTAATTGGTCATATTGCCCGCCACGGCGGCTATGCACAGAAGGACATACACAGTTACCGGGTCGAAATCTCCCCTGGCTGCAAAAGCGCCGACCACAAAGAGCAGTGAATCGCCGGGCAGTATCGGGGTGACGACGAGGCCGGTCTCGCAAAAGATGACAAGGAACAGGATGACATAGGTTAAAACTCCGAATTGCTGGATTATCATACTGAGATGTTTATCCAGATGCATGAAAAGGTCGACAAAAGAGGCCAGCAGTTCCATTCAGCTCCTTAAAACTCGGGATCAATAATTATAGCCCAAAATGAAACGACAATGCTGTTGCATCTGTGCTAAGATGAAAACATGGAGGCGCTCTCTGTCTGCTTTGCCTTCTGAATGGCCCGGTATGCCGATAATTCAGCGTTTAAAAGATATCTTGAAAGTCCTTTTCATCTATGATGAACAGTCGCGCCTTGATCTGTTCAAGGCCTTCCCTTCGCTCAAGAGGTTTTTTCTTGACCGCCGCAACCTGCTCTATCTTCGCACCGGGGGTGATGTCGCATTCAGCGTCATAATCATCATGGGACTTTTCGGTCCGCAAGACCCTTCGCGCAATATTTCGCTTTTTCTGGCGTGGGGGGTATGGTGGACAAGCGTCGTAATGAGCTGGTTCTTCGTGGGCAAGTTATGGTGCGGCATCTGCCCATTTCCGGGTATCGGTCGCGTGCTTCAGAAAATGGGACTGAGCCTCAATCTCGAACCTTCCCAGTTTGTCAGAAAATACAGCATCCATATTTCGGTCTTTCTTTTCGCTGCCATAATTTGGGCTGAATCAGTAACGGACATGAAAAGCTGGCCGATGGGAACATCCCTTCTGCTGCTAAGCATACTCGCGGGAGCCACCATACTGGGAGCGATTTACAAAGGACAGGCGTGGTGCCGGCATGTTTGCCCTCTCGGCAAGATCATCGGTGCTGCGGCTACCATCTCGATGATCGAACTGAGGCCCGACCACACAAAATGCAAGACATGCCGGACTTTTTCATGCAAGAAAGGCATAGAAGGCGCTCCCGGATGTCCTGTTTATCTCGGTGCCTACAACATCAGGAACAACGTCGACTGCCTTATGTGCGGGCGATGCGTATCCTTGTGTGATAAAGACTCTCCGCACATGAATCTCAGGAATCCCTTTTTGGAACTCATCCGCAACAAAGGACGCTATCTGACATGTTCATACATCATTCCATTTCTAATGGGATCACAACTGGCGCGATTCATGCAGCATGCTCCATGGTACAGGGAGGCAGAAGCGTCACTACTGGATTCAAACGCCATCACCTTTACACTTTTGCTGGCCATGGGGTTCGGTTTATTTATACTCGTTCAGAAGGTGGGGGCCAAACTCTTCGGCATAACGGAAGATCCTTCGTTCGGAAAGTTCTCCCCGATGATCCCCGTTATCGTGCCGATGGCCTTTACCGGGGAATTGGCCTATCGCCTCGACTACTTTCTGGCGAATATAGGGGACCTGCTGCCTGTATTCGGCAGACAGTTCGGGATCGATCTTGCCGGCCTTTACTTCTCGATTCCCCAAACCGTAATTTACTGGATTTGCATCCTGTC
>DATJOY010000039.1:0-7955 GCA_035506695.1 Dissulfurispiraceae bacterium | reverse complement strand
GCTTGCGGATATCGCAGACAAGGCCGTGAGCGAAAACATCAAACCACCAGCCGTTATGATAGTTGGGAATGTAGTCAGGCTCAGGGAGAAACTGAAGTGGTATGAAAAGAAGCCACTCTTTGGACACCGTGTGCTGATCACCCGCGGATTCACACAGGACTATGAACCTCTTGAAGACCTCGGGGCCGAGGTGTTTGAATTTCCGACGATCAAGACAGTAGCACCCGCAGACTATTCCGACCTTGACAGTTGCATTGAAAGAGTCGGCACCTACCACTGGATCGTATTTACAAGCGCATCGGGCTTTGATTTTTTCATACAACGCCTGATTGCAACGAACAAAGACATACGGGAACTTAAAGGCCTCAAGGTTTGCGCCATAGGCACCAAGACGGCAGCGGCCATATCCAGATTCGGGATCAAAGTTGATCTCGTCCCCGAAGAATTCAACGCCGAGGGACTGATAGAAGCATTCATAAAAGAAGCCAGGGAAACGGTGCAGGACAAAAGATACAAGACCTCTAACCTCGAAGGCCTGCGCATACTGTTGCCGCGTGCAGAAAAGGCGAGGGACATTTTCCCGGAGCGCATCAGGGAGCTGAACGGCGAGATAGATTGCCCTGCAGCTTACCGCACCATTAAGCCCGAGAAGCACGGCAAGCGCCTTTACAGGTTCCTGAAGTCCGGAAGGATTTCTGTTGCTACTTTTACGAGTTCAGCTACTTTCACCAACTTCGTGGATATCATGGGGCCCGAGGCGCCTGACTTCCTGCGCGGGACCTCCATAGCGGCCATCGGTCCGGTCACTGCAAAAGCCATTGAGTCAGCGGGCCTTAAAGTAGAGATCATGCCGAAAGAAGCTACAATAAGCGCTATGGTGGAAGAAATCATCAGATGGGCAATCGCTGGAAAATAAACTGTAGGGGCAACCCTGTGTGGTTGCCCGTTTTTTTTCGTGGTAGCCCGTTTTTTTCCGGCGGGCACGTAGGCCTGCCCCTGATATCTACTCCAGCCCGTACACCTTAATCTTGTCGAATAGGTTCTTGTAGCTGATCTGAAGCAGCTCTGCCGCCTTTGTCTTGTTGCCGCCGGTCCTTCTGAGCGCCTCGCGGATGTTGGCCTTCTCGACCTCCTTCATCGCCTCTTTTATCGAAAGCGGAAATTCCCTTTCCTCAGCTTTTCCGCCGGCAAGCAACGGCGCAACCGTCCGGCGGTCGATGACGTCGCCGGGGGCCATGAGAACAGCCTTCCTCACCACATTTTTCAGTTCCCTGACGTTACCGGACCATACATGCCGCATCATAAGATCAAGGGCCTCTCCGGTTATCTCGCTTATCTGCCTGTCCAGTTCCGAGGATGCCTCCATGATAAATTTGTCCACGAAGAAAGGGATGTCATCTGCGCGCTCGCGCAGGGGCGGGACATTGATAATAAACTCTCCGATCCGGTAAAAAAGGTCCTGCCGGAAAGTGTTCCTGATAACGCACCCCCTGATATCGCTGTTGGTCGCTGCAACAACCCTGACATCTATGCTCACAGGGGTTGTGCTGCCAAGGGGATATATCTGACGTTCGTCGAGCACGCTCAGCAGTTTGCCCTGGATATAAAGAGGGATATTCTCGATCTCGTCGATGAAGATAGTCCCTGAGTTCGCATTTTCGAAATAGCCGGCCTTGTTCCTGTCAGCTCCGGTGAAGGCGCCTTTACGGTAACCGAAAAGTTCGCTCTCAAAAAGGGTGTCGGGGATCAGTCCCATGTCTACCCTGACGAAAGGTTTTTTGGCCCGCTTACCCACATTGTGAATGGCGCCGGCTATATACGATTTTCCGGTGCCGGTTTCCCCCTGTATGACGACCGAGAGGTTGGTGTCCGCAACCTGCGTTATCTGGCTGATGACGTCCCTCATACCCGCGCTCCTTCCGAACATCTGCTCAAGTGACGCATCGAGCGCAGCGCTCATGCGGTCCACATCGCATTCCAGTTTGCGACGCTCGACAGCCCTCTTCAGCGTGATGATGAGCTTGTTGTAATCCGGCGGCTTGACGGTAAAATCGTATGCGCCGTTCCTGATGGCATCGACTGCGGTCGGTATGTCGCCGTGCGCTGTCATAATGATCACCGGCAGATGAGGGTCCAACTTCTTCATCTTCTGCATGACCTCAATCCCGCCAAGCCCGGGCATCCTGAGGTCCAGCAGCACAGCGTCCGGCGTTTCTTTCTTAAAGACTGCGAACGCCGTATTCCCATCGCGGGCTTCCGCAGTTTCAAACCCTTCGTCTTTAAGTATATCTCCGACGACACCCCTGAGA
This sequence comes from Dissulfurispiraceae bacterium, assembly GCA_035506695.1. Lineage (GTDB taxonomy): Bacteria > Nitrospirota > Thermodesulfovibrionia > Thermodesulfovibrionales > Dissulfurispiraceae > Fen-1308. The sequence goes on along the minus strand of DATJOY010000039.1, from coordinate 5,646 downwards.
TCATCGTCGTCGTCAATTATCAGAACTTTCCCCATCTGTCCTCCCCTCGCTTTCCTCCCTGATTATTTCATCGTCTGTATCAGAAAGCGGCAGATATATCCTGAACTCGGCGCCGCCTGCAGGCACGGACACTGCCGTTATGAATCCCATATGCTGCTCAATTATGCCGTACACGATGGACAGGCCGAGGCCCATGCCCTGTCCGACCGCCTTCGTTGTAAAGAAAGGCTCGAATATCCGTTCTATTATATCAGCCGGAATACCGTCTCCGCTGTCCGTTACCGCTATCACGGCGTAGACGCCCGGTCTTGCTGCACCCCGCCCTTCAGCCACCGCGGCCCTTTCCGCCCGGAGGGAAAGGGCCCCGCCGTCCGGCATGGCGTCACGCGCATTCGCGACAAGGTTTATTATCACTCTCTGCAGTTGCAATATGTCGGCATTAACAACCAGAGGCCCCTTCCAGAGGACGGCGGAATAGCTGATTTCATCTCCGGTCAATCCCCTGATTGTCGGCCCCATGCGTTCGATAAAGCGGTTGATTTCGACCGGCGCGAGAAGTACGGTCTGCCCCCGGCTGAATGCGAGCAGGCTCTGTATCAGTTCCTTTGCCCGGGCAATGGAATTGTTCATCCTCAGCACCTGATTGTACAATAAATTTTCCTTGTCGATTTTTTTTTCCATTATATACAGGGATGCCTGCACCGTTGCGAGTATGTTGTTGAAGTCGTGGGCTATGCCGCGTGCAAGCGTCCCCACAGCCTCCATTTTTCCGGCGTGCCTGAGACGGGCTGCAAGTGTTGCCGTCTCTTCTTCCCTTTTCTTCAGGTTCTCCGCCATATCGTTGAAAGCTGTCGCGAGTCTGCCTATTTCGTCTTCCGACGAGACTGAAATCTTTCCGGTCTCCTTGCCCTCGCCGAGCAGCCTCACCTCTTCGGTAAGCTGTGAAAGCGGCCCAAGCGTCCTTTTCAGAGAGAATGCGAGGTACAGAGTTCCGATGATAAAGAAGATCGCTGCGATGATGAAATTCCTTGCTACAACGCTCCCCGCACCCCGCGCAACCATCGAGGAGTCGAGCACAACCTTCACCTGTCCTATTACAATCTTCTCGCTTTTTACGGGCTGCGTGCCGAAATAGAGCATCTCTTCGTTAGTTTGGGCCTGGTCGAGCACAACCTGCTCGATAAATTCTGCGGACCCTGCCGGGATCATACCGTTCACCGCAGGGCTCACTCTCTTCAAAAGTTCTCTCCCGTCCGACGAATAGATGCTAACAGAGAGGACCTCTTTCTGGTTCATAACCACGTTTGCAACATCGTTCAGCAAGTCAATGTTCTCGGCAAAAACCCCTACACGTGCACTGCCTGCCAACATAGCGGCAACTGTTCTGCCCTTGGTTTCCAGGTCTTCCCTGACCCTTTCCACCTGATAATGCAGGAAGAGAAAGGTCAGGACCGCAGCCATGGTCAGTATAAAAAGAGAGAATATCTCGAAAACCCTCAGGGTAAGCGACCTCTTCCTCTTCAGCCGGCTAAAATATTCCCTTAATCTGCTACTCGGGTCGGTTGTAGCCATTATTTCACCTTCACGCTTTTCTTCATGATTGCATCGCTGATGACTATGCCCAGTTTCTTTGCAATCCTCGTATTGATCATCAGCACCTGCTTTTTTGCATAAGACCTTACCGCGGTTCTTTCTGCTTTCTCTCTCATCAGTTTCCTTGCTATTTCACCGGTCTGGGCGCCCAGATCATAAGGCGCAACTATAAGCGCAGCTACGGCACCTTGCTGGACATACTTCTCGGAAAAGGTAAATATCGGGACCCTGTTCCTGAACGAAAAAAGCAGCATGGAGTCTAACGTTTCGGGAGTTGTAACGGTAACATCCGGGACCATCATCAGGACATCTATCTGCCCTTTCATGCCTTCCAGAAGGGACTGGACATCACGGGCGCTGCTCGTCTGCTTTGCTACAACCTCGACCGAATTAGACCTGCCGTACTGGATGGTCCGTTCGATAAGCGCAGCCGTATTCCTGGCATCATAAATAATCCCTATCCGCCTGGCGCCGGGGAACAGCTCTCTAATGGCGTCAATCTGCCGTTCGGCAGAGATAAACATGCTCACGCCTGAAAGATTCGACAATTCCCCAAATGGATGACGCGCACCGGCCGTCATGGTATAAAAAATCGGGATGTCCCTGATCGTCCGTACCTTTGCCAGCGCATCCGCGCCCAGAGCCAGTACCGCGTCAGGGTGCAGCCTGCGCGCCCTGCCCGCAATATCGGACGTTTCCGACCCTGAAATTATCACTTCGCTGATCGTGCATTCACAGGTACTCTCAAACCCTTCAAGGGCATCGTCAAAGGGTTTGATGTCAGCGCCCTGGACGACCACTATCTCTGCCGGAGCCGCCGAACATATGGTGCAGGCTGTGCCGGCCACCACTGCAGAAGCCAGGTAAACGAGCGCTGCGGTTCGGCCGATACTATGAAACAATTGCATCATATGGGTTTCCTGATAAGTTTCCCGAGCCTGCCAATGACATTTTCCCAGTTGTTACCATGTATATGCTTACCCTTACCGTTACAAAGCAGGTACAAAAGCCGGTATTCATTTATACCACTTTGCACGCTACTTGTCATCTTTTTTTTATTATGGCGATATCAAGGAGGGTCTCAACCGGCCATAGACAGGTCTTGCATCACAAGGGCATGGAGGCATGCGTCATAATAGGGCTTTTTACAGTCAACCCCTTTGACATCGCCTTCGCGCACAAGCTTCATGTAGCGGCATCCTCCAAAGCAAAGCGGCAGATATTTGCACGAGAGGCAGTCTTCGTTTTTCCAGTTGTCCAGGTTGTATATGTTGCCGTTATCATGCAGCCCGTTTTTTACGTTACCCGTCAGGAAATCCGTTCTGTCGAAAAAGCCGGTGCATTTATAGATATTTCCATCGTAGTTGATGACATGCCTGTTTTTAAGGTCGATTGCGCAGACGACAGGCTGGATACCGCCGGTCCTGAACCCGCGCTTCATTATCTCGCCACGGAGGAATATTCCGGCATCGAAAATCCACGGTTCATTGGGCGTCAGGCATGCCCCTGTCATTTCAGGCGGCGCGTATTCAGCCGTCTCACCGAAGACCGGATCGAACTTCACGCTCGTAATTTTTTCCGGTGTGATTCCTTCTGCTATCAGGTAATCCAGCAGCTTCGGAAATTCACGGTAATTCGCCTCCGTGAAATTGCCGCCGATGTTGATATGTATCATTCTGCATACCGCTTTGATGTTCCCAAGGATATTATCAAAGCTCCCTGCTCCTGATTTAAAGGGCCGTGAAAGATTATGTATAACTGCCGGACCGTCGAGAGTGATGCTGGCCTCTTTCAGCCCGAGAGGCTTCAGTTTGTTGACGATGGATGGATTCAGAAGTGTGCCATTAGTTACGAATTGGAAGCTGAATTCGATTCCTTTCTTTTCAGCTGCACCTTTCAGTTGCCGGGCCATGGAGACTATAAGCTCCGCGCTCAGCAACGGTTCTCCGCCATAGAAAGTTACATTCAGCAACTCCATGCCGTCATTCAGGTTCTTTTCGATGAAATCTATTACATGCCGGGCGGTCTCAGGACTCATGTAATGCTTGCCCTTCCTGCTCCCCTCGAAGCAGTATGTACAGGCAAGATTGCAGTCGAGATTCACTGCAACAATGACGGACAACTTCGTATCAATCTCGTTCAGCTCATCGATATAATGAAGCACTTCTTGCCGCTCTTCATCATAATTATCAACCAGAAAGCCCAGGTCTGTAAGACTTTCCCTTTCCTCTGAGTCAATTACTCCATTTTCAATATCGGTGAGAATAGTTTTGTCGACAAGAACTGCGGATGCCTTCTTGGTTGAAAATAGGATGACAGAATCAGGCTCGTCACCATTGGGATAAAGAAGACAATATTTCGATAATTTCATAAGGTTACCGGTGCATTCCAAAAAAAGGGAGGATCAATTCCTCCCCAAAGCCTTGAAATCAGCGCGGCTGAAATATAAGGTAATTAAACCTTAACGTTAGCAGTTCCGGTCTTGCAGCATGTCGCCATAAGAACCTCTTTCTTAGCAACACCCTTCTTTAGAACTACGATCCCTTTTCCCATGCAGACCCCCTTTTGAGAGATTATATCGATACTAAATAATATTACATTTCGTAGCTGTTATCAACAATTATTACGAACCAGCTCAGAATTTGTACCTTACCCCCACCTCGGCCCACCTGCCGGCATTCCGATAAAACGAATATAGATATTGCGACCCATCAAAGAGATTATGGACAGTCAGGAAGGTTTCAAGGCTTTGAGAAGAATTCTTGTATATGGTCTTAACCATGTTTAAGTCAACAATCAAATCAGAATACTTGGAGAGCCCCGAATCGTCATTCCACCACACATAGCGACCCTGCAAGCGCGCCCGGAATGATTTCTTGTCGTCATAGTTCAGCGCCACATCGTAAGTATATTTGGGTATTTGCATGATAATCTGGTTGGTATCACGGTCCTTTGCATAGACATAGGTCGTTCCCCCTGAGAGCGATGTATTGTAAACAGGAACAGTCCTCATTTCAACTTCAAATCCCTGGCGCCTCTGCCGGCCGGCATTGATCGATATTGTGTTAGTCGGATCATTTTCAATAATGTCCTTAACGTCATGCCTGAAGAGCGAAACCTTTACCCAGACATATTGCAGCTCTGAGCATTCAGCACCCGCCTGGTAAGACATTACCTTTTCGACTTTAAGGGCTGGATTCGGGAAACCACCGCCGGTTCCGAACGTGTCTCCAAGTGCCGGAACATTGAAACCTCTGGCTATTGTGGCCCTTAGGATGGTCTTTTTCGTCAATATATATGTGGCGCCGAGACTGGGACTGATGAAGTCCCCGTTCTGATTTGTGTCTTCATAACGCAAACCTGGAGTGATCGCAAAATCCCCGATACTGATAGTGTCATTGGCAAAAAATGCCAATCTCGTCAGATTCTGTTTCCCTCCAAGCAAATTGTCGGATTTCTCAGTACCATTATCGTAGTCCGACCCGAGAACTATTATCTGATTATCCGGTTTCCAAATGAGTTTTGCGGTTCCGCCATATCTTCTGTCATCCCAAACTCCGCTATCACCAGGGACAAACGCGCCGTCGGTAAGGTCATTTGCAATGCGAACCTTCCTGTTTCTTTGAACATTACCCGTTACGTCCAAGGTCAGACTACTCGACAGCCTTGAATTTATGGTCAGGGTGCCGAAATATAGTTCATCTCTGTCCCGGATTTTCTCATTAAATAGTTCACCAAAGTCGCCATTCCCGCGCTTGGCGCCTATATATGAAAGACTTAGATTGATATCTGTGCCATTAGCCAGGTTATATGCCATCTTTGAATATAAATTATGATTGATCACATCCGTTCCGGGAATGAACCCATTAGAGTGAAGTTGCCCTGCGGTCAGATAGATTCCTGCATAGCCCGTGTTAGCGCTGACTTCCGCGCGAAGGTCTTCCGTACTGTTTGATCCATAGGATGCAGATGCAGTGCCGTGAATTCCTTTATCAAAAGGACCTTTGGTAATGACATTTATTACACCGCCGAGTGCAGCCCCCCCACACGGAT
>DATJOY010000038.1:0-3454 GCA_035506695.1 Dissulfurispiraceae bacterium | reverse complement strand
TGAAGGTTTCGGCAAACAGCACCGTGCCAAGGATGATATGCCAACTTTTGATACGTTCCAATCTGCTGAATATATCCATAGTGTCAATTATATAGTATTTTCTCGGATTTCCGAATATCAGTTGCATGTAAATGCAACATTATGGATATGCAAAAGCGCCTGCTCCGGAAGAGGTTAAGATGTCAATAACTGTAATTACATTGTCGGTAAATGTATTCCGTGAGTTGTGCAGATATAAATAAGTTTCAAGGGGCGCATGAGGGGCTCTCTTGCGGCCCTCTGTTTTCTTTATCCAGAAGATCTCTGACCTGCTTCAAAAGCTCTTTCGGAGATACCGGTTTGAGCAGTAATTTAATATTTTTATCTTCAAGGCTCTGTTTATCGATTCTGTCGGCGGTATGTCCGCTCAGGAATATGCATTTGATATCCGGCTTGACATTTCTCATTTCATCAAATGCCTCTTTCCCGCTCTTCTGAGGCATTATCATGTCAAGGACAACCAGCCGTAGTGCATCTTTGTTTTCAATGAACTTGTCTATCGCCTCCTGCCCGTTGCACGTCAGGACTACCTGATACCCGTGTTGAGTAAGGACGATATCGGTCAGTTTCCGCAAGGCATTGTCATCTTCCGCCACAAGTATTGCCTCTGTCCCAGGCCTGGGATTTTGTTCAATTTCCCGCGACAGTATTTCTATATTCGACTGAACCGACGGAAGGTATATCCTGAAGGTTGTTCCCTCACCGGGTTCGCTGTAGACGTTTATGAATCCGCCATGCTGCTTTATAATGCCGTATACCATTGCCAGCCCAAGGCCTGTTCCTTTTCCAGCCTCTTTGGTAGTAAAGAAAGGCTCGAATATTTTTTCCATAACATCTTTATTCATCCCGATTCCGGTGTCCGACAAAGTAACGAGTGCATATGCACCCGGCAGCCCGTATCCATGGACTTTGATAAAAGATTCATCCATCTCTGCGATTTCGGCACCCAAAGTCAGATGACCGCCCTTTGGCATGGCATCCCGGGCATTGTTCACCAGATTAAGCAGTACCTGGTCTATCCGTCCGGCATCAGCCATACATAAGACCTCTTTGTCTTTTGAGAATATGCTTACTTCTATATCGTCGCCGATTATCCTCGGTATCAGCTTGTTAAACTTTCTCAGCACTTCATTCATATCGAGAGGTTTGACATTCATCGCCTGTTTCCTGCCGAACGCCAACAGGCTGCCCGTCACTTCCGCTGCCCTTTCGGTCGCCTCGATTATTTCCACCACGTAGCTCCTCACCGGGTGGTCCCTGCTCAGCGAGTCGGCCAGTAAATGCGAATAGCCCGTTATCGCATTGATGACATTATTAAAGTCATGGGCTATGCCGCTTGCAAGCTGCCCTACCGCCTCCATCTTCTGGGCTTGCAGAAGTTGCATGCCCAGATGCTCCCTTTCCTTCTCGATCCTCTTCCTGTCGGTAATGTCCCGGTTGCTTACCCTCCGGCCGCGGATTTTGCCGTCTCCGCTCGAAACACTCTGACATACATGCCCTATCCACTTTTCCACGCCTTCGGCTGTAATGATCCTGAATTCTATGGGTATTACTTCCCCACCCTCGGTTATCGTGTGCAGGTGGTCCCTGAACAGTTTCAAATCGTCGGGATGAATGATTTTATAAAGCAGTTCTTTGTCATTTATAAAATCCTTCGGTCCATATCCAGTGATCCGCCTGCACGACGGAGAAACATACAGGAAATTGCCGTCTTCGTCCATCCAGTACTCCCAGTTGTATGTGTAGTCTATTACACTGCGATACCATACTTCTGATTGCCTCAGCGCTTCCTGCGTCTCTCTCAAAACACTCTCGCCCCGTTTCGAGCGACGGTACAGGTATGTGAGAACAATGGACGCCGACAACGAAATCAGCATTATTACAAGAACGAGAATAACCTCGCCCCTGTTCTTCTGCAAAAAAATCGCTACCGATGCCTTTTCAAAGTCCTTGTAAATCCCCAGTCCGAGCTCTTTCTTTAGGTCACGAATGTCTTTGTAATTCAGAGGATAAGACCAGCCCTTGTAATCGCCGGCTTTTGCGGCCTCCGTGTCACCGGTCATTGCCAGAAGGGAAATCGCTACCTGAACTGCCAGATCCTCCGGTGTCTTTCGCAGTTTTGAAAAAGGCCAGTTGGGATAAAGCCTGGTGCTGACAGGGTAGGGGAAATCGTCCCTGTTGATATTCAGTCCTTCCGGTGCCAAAATACGGAAATCACCGGGATGAACGGTGCCATTTTGCATAAGCGAGCCGAAGACATCCGTATTGGCGGTTCCTGCGTCTACCTTACCGTCAAGAACGGCATGGATGACCGTTTCATGATTGTCGGAAAAGAGCAGGCTTGCAAAATCTTTCCGCGGATCTATCCCGCTTTTCTTAAACTCCCTCAATGCAACTTCCCAGCCCCCCAGCGATGTTTCATGGACTGCCATGAAGGTCCTGCCGGTCAGGTCCCGCAATTTGAATATTCCGGGATTGTCCGCTCGCGTAAAAATGACCCCTCCGAACAACGGGTAGACGTTTGAATATTTGCTTCTTAAAGTGGCAATGCCCGAAATGGCGTACTCCGTCTCCATATCCACGTAGATGGAAGGGTTGGCAAGGAGAAAGTCCACTTCTTCATTTCTAACTGCAGCGGATATCTTATCAAACGACAGGGGAACTATTTCGAATTTGTGGCCGGGCAATCTATTCGACAGATATTCTGCGGTCGGGCCCCACATCTGGAGGCATTTTTCATCGCCCCGATTGGCAAGCACCCCGATCTTTATGGTATCGCAGCATGCAGTACTAATTATCAGGACCAGAAACAGACATGTGAACACCAACACATTTGCCCAGGTCGGAACATATCTGCTCCATTTAGTTGTTGAGGCTGTAAAAGCCCTGATCAGGGTTTGCAGATGACACCTCACGACTTCATACCATAAAACGTTGGCCATTTAATTCCTCGTGGGCAAGTGGAGCACAATCGGGACCGTCGTCCGCTGCAGCAAACAGGCTCTTGTGAATGCCTTTCTCAAACCCCGGAAGACTGTTCCGAGAGCTTGAACTGTCCTGCAGCACTCTTAAGTTCCGTCGCCAGCCTGGCAAGACCGGATGAAGCCTGAGCAATTTGCTCAGATCCGGCGGATATCTCTTTCTGGCCTTCGGCATTGCCCTGGATATCGGAGCTTATAGTCTCGGAGACCGTAGACATCTCCTCTGTGGCTGAAGCAATCTGCTGCACCATGGATTGAAGCATACCGGAACTGTTCACAATTTTATCGAGCGAATCACCGGCCTTCCGGCTGAATTCCAGTCCGCTCTCGACTCGTAATGTGGCATTGTCCAGTGCCGCATTTGCACTTACCACCTCTGTTTGTATAGAGGATATCATCGCGTTTATTTGAGAAGTCGCCTGCGTCGTCTTCTC
>DATJOY010000037.1:0-5153 GCA_035506695.1 Dissulfurispiraceae bacterium | reverse complement strand
TTACTCAAACTTTTTTTTGCGATATGCTTGCTTTATTTTTCAAAAGGATGCTGCGAACCGGATCACTCAGACCCTTCCGTCTGAAAGTGACCCACTACCCGGCAGCGCATCTCAAAGCATTTTTTAATTTGCTTGATATATAATAAGGTGATTCTTTACAGGAAAGGATTTCAGCATGCAAACAATACTTAATTCGCGCGATATCGCCTATCTCAGGCAGAGAGCCCGAGAGATTCGGATCGAGATCGTCACGATGCTCGAAAAGTCCGGTTCCGGACACACCGGAGGGTCGCTTTCGGCTGCCGACATTATTGCGGCCCTGTATTTTTACAAGATGAAACACAGGCCCGCTGACCCGGACTGGCCGGGCAGGGACCGTTTCGTGCTCTCCAAAGGCCACGCCGCCCCGGTGCTTTATGCCGCCCTTGCGCTTACAGGTTATTTCGACAAATCACTTCTCGACTCATTAAGACGTGTCGGTTGTCCGCTCCAGGGGCATCCTTCTTCAAAATTGTTAGCGGGCGTAGAGATATCCACCGGCTCTCTCGGCCAGGGATTATCCATTGCCAATGGTATCGCCCTCGGGTTGCGGCTCGACAAAAGCCCGTCGCGTGTTTACTGCCTTCTGGGGGACGGGGAGATCCAGGAAGGTCAGATATGGGAAGCGGCAATGTCCGCAAGCCATTACGGCCTCGACAACCTATGCGCGTTTGTAGATATGAACGGGCTTCAGATCGACGGCAGGTGCTGCGACGTAATGAACATCGAGCCTGTCAATGACAAATGGAAGGCCTTCGGCTGGCATACGATCCCGATCGACGGCCATGACATGCAGGCAATCGTCGATGCCCTCGATGAGGCGGAAAAGGTCAAGGGAAAGCCATGCATGGTCCTCGCGAAAACTGTAAAGGGCAAGGGAGTTTCCATATTTGAAGGCAAGGCGGAGTACCATGGGATCACTCCGACAACAGAGGAGCTCGAAATTGCAATAAAGGAACTGGGCTGATATGGGAAGCAGAGATCAGGAAAAGAAGACGCAGAGTACGGATTTTGCCGGGCAGGCCGTTGCCACAAGGGATGCATACGGCGCCGCTCTACTGGAGCTCGGCAAGCGGAATGAGAACATAGTGGTGCTCGATGCGGACCTTTCCGGCTCGACAAAGACAAAGGGGTTTTCGAAGGCCTTTCCGGAAAGGTTTTTCAATATGGGCATCTCGGAACAGGACATGATCGGCACGGCCGGCGGGCTTTCGCTTACCGGCAAGATACCGTTTGCCTCCACCTTTGCGGTCTTCGAGACCGGCAGGGCGTGGGAGCAGATCAGGCAGACCCTCTGCTACTCGCATCTGAACGTAAAACTTGCAGCTACCCATAGTGGCATTACTGTGGGGGAGGACGGCGCCTCCCATCAGGCCCTTGAAGATGTCGCCCTTATGCGCGTCCTTCCGGGCATGACGGTGATCGTCCCTGCCGACGGGTTCGAGACGAAACAGGCGATCGACACAGCCGCCGAATTCAGCGGCCCCGTCTACATAAGGCTCGGCAGGTCGAAAGTCCCTGCCGTAATGCCCGCAGGATACAAGTTTCAGATCGGCAAGGCATATACCTATTCGGTCGGTAAAGATGCTACGATTGTAGCTGCGGGCATCATGGTCGCACCTGCACTCGAAGCCAAAGAGATTCTTGCGAAGGAAGGTATCGACGCCGGTGTAATAAATATGTCGACTATAAAACCACTGGACGGAGAGGCGCTGCTGGCCGCAGCAGGAAGGTCAAAGATTATACTGACTGCCGAAGAACATTCGATAATCGGCGGACTCGGCAGCGCGGTCTCGGAATTCCTTTCCGAGCACCACCCGGTCAGGGTCCTGAAACTCGGCGTTATGGATACCTTCGGCTGCTCCGGTTCGCCCAAGGAGCTCATACAGCTATACGGCCTGACAGCCGGAAACATTGCCGACACGATCAAGAATAATTTGAAATGATATTTTTTAAAAACGTCACGAAATATTATGACGATCAGCCTGTCCTGAAGAACATAGACCTTTCGGTTACGAAGGGCGAGATGGTATTTCTGACCGGCCCTACCGGGGCGGGTAAATCGACGCTCCTGAAACTCCTGTATGCAGCTGAGCTGCCCGATGAGGGCGAACTTCTGGTGGGGGACTGGCACATCGGCAATCTCAGCCCCTCGGAGATCCCGATGCTCAGGCGGAGCATGGGCGTGGTATTCCAGGACTTCAAGCTCCTAGACAACCTTACGGTGTATGACAATATAGCCCTGGCGCTCAGGGTCAGGGGCAGGAAGGAAAAGGAAATCAAGGGGAGTGTCCTTGAAGCGCTGAGAAACGTCCATCTCCGGCACAAGGCCGACAACTTTCCGCCCACTCTCTCAGGTGGTGAACAGCAGAGGGTTGTGATAGCGAGGGCACTGGTCTCTGAGCCTTCCGTGCTGCTGGCAGACGAACCCACCGGCAACCTCGATCCGGATACATCCAGTCACATAGCAAAGCTTTTTTACGAGGCCAATATTCACGGCACTACTGTCCTTATAGCTACTCACAACAGGGACCTGTACAGGAATACGGGCAGGCGGGTTATAAGGCTCGACAGCGGCATGCTTCTGGGGCAGGAGATCGGCTGATGGAACATCTTTCCTATTCGACCAGGACCGCGATTCAGAGCCTTGTGAAGGAGAAGTGGATCAACCTGCTTTCGAGTCTAACTGTTGCTGCGAGCCTCCTTGTCAGTGTCATGGCTGTCATCACTATTTATAACGTGGAGATATTTACCCGGAACCTGCCCGAAAAATTTACCATGGTCGTGTATCTTAACGACAAGATTTCGCAGGACGATGTCGGCAAGCTCATGGCGCAGCTCAAGGCAAAGGATTATGCAGCCGGAGCAAAATTCATATCGAGTGATGCTGCCCTCGCCGAACTGAAGCGCACCCTCAAAGGCATAAGTAACATTATCGAGGGGCTCGATGAAAACCCGCTGTCTTCAGCCATCGAACTCAAGCTGAAAAAGGAGCGTGTTAACGCATCCTCTGTCAAGATTATTTCCGGAGACATCAGGAAACTGCCGGGTGTCGAAGATGTTTATTACGAAGCACGAATAGCGGAAACGGTTTCCCTTCTTAAGACCTCGGTCGAAAACCTGAGCCTGATAGTCCTGTGCATGATTATTTTCGTGGTCCTTTTCGTGATCTCAAGCACGGTGAAAATACTTTTCTATCGCAGAAAGGCCGAGATCGAGATCATCAAACTTCTCGGTGCAACGGGCGGCTTTATAAGGTTGCCCTTTCTTATCGAAGGAGGCGCCATCGGCTTTCTGGGAGGGCTCTTTGCCGCTTTCGGTGCCGCGGCCTTTTATTTTATCCTGACTACCAAATTCAGCGCCTTTATGCCCATACTCAGGACCATGGTCATGCCTGCGGAAATCATCATCCTGATGCCGCTCGTGGGAGTTGCAATAGGAGTGGCCGGGGCCCTCATCTCCGTGGGCAGACTCAGGCTTTAAAAAATGCAGATAAAATACCGCCAACTTTTTGCCGGTTTCGCAGTTCTATTTCTTGCGAGTGCATTGCTCCTTGTTTCAGGTCACATTTCCCCTTCTGAGTCACAAAATGCGAAGGAGCAATACCAGAAGGTCCAACGGGACCTCAGGAAGCAGAAAAAAAAGCTTGCAGAAGCCACGAAGACGGAGAAATCGGTCATAACCGATTTGCGTAAGGTCGATTCCCAGCTGAGCGATCTGCAGGATCAGATGACGGCAAAGAGAGACCAGATAAAATCACTCAAGGGAAACATAGCAGTCCTTGAAACGGAAATAGCAGCGAATTCCAGGGACCTTGAGTCCCAGAAAGAACGCCTCAAGACAAGACTCCGAACCCTTCAGCGGATCAACAACGAAAAAGAGGTAATCCTGATGCTCCTGAGCGACGAGGACCCGGCAACGGTATTGAGGATTTCGCGTTCCCTCAGCGAAATATCGAACCGTTACAACGAATCCATCAAAGATTATCAGGAGGAATTGTCGCGGCTCAATGGGAAAAAACGGAAACTGGACGGGCTCGCAAGAGACCTTAAGGCCGAAGAACAGAACCTGTCAAGGATCGAAGTTGCTGTTATGGGCAAGAAGAAAGAGAAGGAAACACTTCTGGTGAGTGTCAGGAAAGAAAAAGATACATATCAGCGGATGATCGAGCAAATGAAATCAGACTCGGAGAGGCTTCAGAAGATCATCCGGGAGTCCGAAAAGAGGGAAAGACCATCCGGGAAAAAAGGGACGAGGGGTACAAGAACCGCAGCCCCGGAGCTTCCGGAGGACAATGCATTCACAAGGCTGAAGGGACGTCTTCCATGGCCTGTGACGGGAAAACTCGCAATCAGGTACGGATCGCAGGTGGACCCTCTTTTCAACCTGCCCGTCTTCAGGAGTGGCGTACATATCAGAACGGCCCTGGGCTCGACTGTTACTGCTGTTGCGGGCGGAAAGGTCGTTTATGCCGGAGAGTTCAAGGGCTATGGACAACTCGTCGTTATCAGCCATGGAGGCGGTTACCACACCCTCTACGGGAACCTTTCCAAGATTTTTTCGGCAAATGACGCTATAATAAAAGAGAATGAGGCAATAGGCGAGGTCGGGGAATCCGCCACACTCGGAGCAAGCGGTCTTTATTTTGAGATACGGTACAAAGGAAAGCCGCTTGACCCTCAGCAATGGCTGAACAGGTCCGCCGGCAACAACTGACGATATACGGAGGATGACATAATGAATTCCAGGAAAAAAGCACTGATAATTTCATGTGCCCTTGTCGGCGTAGTTTTGGCTGCTATTACGATCGGCGTGGTGAGCACAAGGATCGTAAACGCCCAGAGCACATATGAAGACTTGAGGACCTTCGTTGATGTGATGAATGTCATCAAAAAGAATTATGTTGACGAAGTAAAGACAAAAGACCTCGTAAGCGGTGCTATAAAGGGGATGCTGTCGTCCCTCGATCCCCATTCAGGGTATATGAGCCCCGAGGCCTTCAAGGAATTCCAGGTCGAGACGAAGGGTGAATTCGGCGGACTCGGCATCCAGATTGGTATGAAGGACAACATTTTGACGGTTATTGCGCCCATTGAAGATACCCCGGCATATAA
>DATJOY010000036.1:0-5932 GCA_035506695.1 Dissulfurispiraceae bacterium | reverse complement strand
GGAAGTGCCGGAATCAGCCAGATCAGGTCTTTTAAGTGAACTTCCGCCATGTCACCCCTTCATGCTGTTTGCCGCATCGCTGTTGACGGTCTTGATGCGATGGAACATTTGCAGAACAAGCGCCAGTCCCACCGAAACCTCCGCTGCAGCCATAACGAGTATAAATATGAACATGATCTGTCCGTCCGGCTGTCCCCACCGCGCGCCCGCGGAGACGAACGCAAGACCGGCTGCATTCAGCATTATCTCGATCGAAAGAAGGATGAAGATAATGTTGCGGCGTCCGAGAACGCCTGCAAGGCCGATTGCGAAAAGCCCTGCAGCCAGTACCAGTCCGTAATCCGATGTCGCGTTTGTCATTTGTCCGTGTCCTCTCTTGGCTCTTTCTTCCCGAGATGGTAGGCACCCACAAGACCGGCGGTCAGCAGCAGGGACGCCAGTTCGACTCCCAGCACGTACGGTCCGAGAAGTGCCATGCCCACCTGTTTAGATTCTACAACCATATTAATAGGTCCGGTAACAGGCGGCAGTGAGACAATGTAAAAAAGTTCGCAAATAAGGACAATGACGAGGACTGACGGCCCGGTCCATAACCTGAAATTCATCCACTGCTGCTCCTGCCGGGCTGCGCCGGGTCCGGAGCTGATCATCATGACTACGAAGACGAAGAGCACCATGATTGCCCCCGCATAAATGACCACTTCAAGCGCTGCGGCAAAAGGCGCGCCGAGGATGAAGAATACCAACGCAACCGATAGGAGCGAGACGATGGTGTATAGCAGCGCATGGACGGCGTTTGCCCTGCTGATAGCCAGGACCGAAGATATGAGCGCCACCGCAGCCGATATATAAAATAGGGTCATCATAATTTTCTGTGCTGAGAAGCCCCGTCCGAAGCATCCGTATCTCGCGCGATGATTGGCCCTTGGGAGCTGGCAAAACGCCCTGACACGAAACAATCATGCCGTTTCATGGTGAGCCTGCGGCAGAATGGCAGCCCTGAAAACTCAGGCACCGCCTTTCGATACGGATGCTTCAGGCCGGGATTAAGTTTAGATAGTATCATGGCATCAATGTCCTAACATCCACAGGCGGGTTTTCATTTTCACCTTCGCCCTTGTTTTTGCCCGATATGGATATGCCGGCAACCTTATAGAAATTATATCCGGAGTATTTGCCCGGCCCGCTGATCATAAGGTCCTCTTTTTCGTATACGAGATTCTCGCGTCTGTATTCTCCCATCTCGAAATCCGGCGTCAGCTGTATCGCGTAGGTTGGGCAGGCCTCCTCGCAAAAGCCGCAGAAGATGCATCGTGAAAAGTTTATGCGAAAAAACTCCGGGTACCGCCGTCCATACTCGTCCTCGGCAGCCTGCAGCGCGATGCAATCCACCGGGCAGGCGACAGCGCATAGGTAGCAGGCTACGCAGCGTTCACCGCCGTCCGGGTCGCGGGAAAGGATTATGCGTCCCCTCCAGCGCGGAGGCAGGTAAGGTTTCACTTCGGGATAGGACACCGTCTCCTTTTTCCTGAAGAGATGAAGAAAAACATTCCAGATGCTTTTAAGAGTGTCGAACATAATCTCCTTCATGCCCCCAACAGCAATGCGCCTGTTATGAGGAGGTTCGCCATCGAAAGCGGCAGCAATATTTTCCATCCGTAGGACATGAGCTGATCATAGCGCGGTCTCGGCAAGGATGCCCGCAAAAGGATAAATGCGCAAATGAACAGAAAAGTCTTAATCGAAAACCAGACGATCGGAGGCAGAAAGGGTCCGAGCCAGCCGCCGAAATAGAGTGTAACAATCATAGCCGACACCAAGGTTATCCCGATGTACTCCCCGACGAAGAAGAGCCCGAACTTCATACCTGAATATTCGGAATGGAACCCTGCAACAAGCTCGCTCTCGGCCTCGGGCAGGTCGAAGGGAAGGCGGCGCGTCTCGGCAAGCGCGGCGACAATGAAGATCGCCATTCCCAAAAACTGGGGTACCCAGAACCAACCGATCCTCTGTGCCTCGACGATATCGACCAGGCTGAATGAACCCGCCATCATCACAACTCCCATGACGGAGATGCCCATGAAGACCTCGTAGCTGAGCATCTGGGCCGAGGCCCTCAGGCCGCCCAGCAGTGAGTATTTGCTGTTGGATGCCCAGCCGCCCAGCACTACGCTATAAACGCCCAGTGAAGACATGCCGAGGAAAAAGAGAAGGCCGATGTTGAGGTCCGAAACAACTATCCCCGGTGCAAAGGGTATAACCGCGAACCCGAGAACGACCGTTATGACTATCACAACCGGAGCGAGTATGAAGACGGGTCTGTCCGAAAAAGGCGGAATCCAGTCTTCCTTGAACATCAGTTTGATCGCATCAGCAAGCGGCTGCAGCAGTCCGTAAGGCCCGACCCGGTTGGGCCCCAGGCGGTCCTGAAAAAAGGCGAGAAGCCGCCGCTCGACCCAGATAAGGCCTGCCGCTATCGTCAGGACGGCAAACAGTACGCCCATGGGTATGAGTATGCCCGCAATCGTGCTCATGATGCCTGCTGCTCCGTACGTGCGATTCTGTACCGCACGGAATAATCGAACCATCCCAATGCGGGCAGAGCAAAAGGTACTCCCGCAACCCCATCCGGCAGGGATTCTTCGAGCCTGACCGGCAGGGCACTACTGATCCCTTTTGCAATCAGGGTCACCATCTCTCCTTCTGCAACTTTCAGATGTTTGATGTCGTCGGCGTTCAGTGCCAGATAGGGGGCCGGTGCAAGTCCCGCAATTTCCGGAGTACGCATACTCAGTTCCCCGGATCCGAAGATATGGTGGAGCGGGACGATTAACCATTCCTTTGCCGAGTGTGCTTTGCGCACATGCGCGCCCGGTAGCTTCAGAAAAAATTGCGGAACCATTTCACGCGGCTCTATCAACCGCATGCCCGGATCTCCGCCGCGCAAGGGCCCGCCGACTTCATCCTGAAACCTGTTCAGGGCCTGGACCGAGTTCCAGCCGGGTGCCCAATAGCGCACAACGAGCGAAGGCGGAGGCATATTTTCATAGCCCTCCATTGAAAAAGCGAGCGCTGAATCAGGGTCGTCCGCAGGCCGCGGCTCATGAATGCTGATATCCGCATGCATTGCCGTGCGTCCGCTGTAGCGGTGCGGCCGGCGCGGCACCTTCATCCCGTTTATCCTGAAATCAGCCGCAGGCCCTGTTCCGCAAATCATCCGGAATGGCGGAAGTGTTTCCGCCATGGATTTATCGATGTCGTCTATCGCATTCCATTTGCCGGCCGGGACATTCCCAGCGGCCTTCAGCATGTCGGTCAGCCAGCTGAAGCTTTCGCGGACTTCGTGGGTCGGATCAAATACTTTGCAGAAGCGCTGTGCGCGGCCTTCATTGTTCACGAAAATGCCGTCGCTTTCCGCGAAGGTCGCAGCCGGCAGCACGAGTTCAGCTTTGTCTGCTGTTTCGGACGGCAGGCTGTCCAGAAGGATGACATGTTTTATCTTCGACAGGAAGTAATCCGCAGATGCTTTATCCGTAAGTCTGTAAATGTCCCGTTCAAGTATTACGACTGTTTCGGCATTCGACTTGTTAATCGCAGAGAAGGCGTCTTCGATGCTGCCTCCTCCCATGAGAGCAAGGCCGAGGCTATTGCAGTCATGCACCATATAGCTAAGGCCCACCACGCGTCCGGATGCGGCCACCGCCCATGCGATATTGGCCGCCGCCTGGATAACCGCTTCACTTTTGCACCCGGTGCCGGAGATGATAAGGGGCTTTTCAGCACCGCTGAGGGCATTTGCTGCATTGACGGCAAAGGACCGCTCACGGTCTGAAAGTCCCCCGGGCTGCGGCGATTCGCTATGCAACTCATGAGCGATTGCAAAGCCGAGCCGCGCTATATCATCGGGAGTTGCCCGATACGCTGCGGTTGCAATATCGTCAAGTTTTGACCGGGCCGGTGAGGCAATGAAGAGAGGACCCTTTTCATCCTGGAGCAGATAACCTGCGCCAAGTTCATTCCAGCGGGGGATGCCTGCTGCGTCCATCTTCTTCAGCGGCTGCTGACGCACGGCGCAACGCACCGCCAGGTCCGCAAGAGGTGCCGTATTGGTGACATCTTCACCCAGTATCAGGACGGCATCTGAATTCCTCATGTCCTCAAGTGAAGGGATGCAGGCCGGTCCTTTTTTCAGTATGTCCGTCACAAGCGATAACAGGCGGTAATCCGTCATGGAAAGACCGAGGAAAAAGGAATCACTGCCGACAAGTGTTCTCAGCGCATAGTTGGCCTCGAGCGAGGCCGTTGGAGAACCTATGCCGATGGCCCGTGTCCCGAAATGGAACAGGCCCCTGAAATAGTCTTGCAGCTTCTCCGGGGATGCCGGTTGCATTTCGCCTGTCTCGGTTCGGATGAGCGGCGTCCTGATTCTGTCAGGGCTGTTGACGAAGGCGCAGCCGTACCGGCCCCTGTCGCAAAGGAAATAAGAGTTCACCTGGGCGTTGAACCTGTTCATTATGCGCCTGAGCGAGCCGTAGCGCTCGCCCGGTATTGTATTGCATCCCAAACCGCAATGCACGCATACCGAGGGTGCGGTCTGAAGGTCCCATTTCCGGGTGTAATGCTTTTTAAGCGTCTTGTCGGTGAAGACGCCTGTAGGGCATATCTCCACGAGGTTGCCGCTGAACTCGCTCCGGAGAATGCCGTCGCGATAACGTCCAAAGTAGACATGGTCATGGGCAGAAAAAACGTTCAGGTCGCGGCCGCCGGCGTAATCGCGGTAGAACCTCACGCACCGGTAGCACTGAATGCAGCGGTTCATCTCGTGGTTCACGAAGGGCCCGAGATACTGGTTTTGAAAAGTGCGTTTCCTGAAGCGTGTCTTTCGGTACACATGTCCGGTCATTACAGTCATATCCTGTAAGTGGCATTCTCCGCCTTCGTCGCATACCGGACAGTCATGAGGATGGTTGAGCATGAGCCATTCAATCACGCTCTTTCTGAAAGCAAGAACTTCAGGGTCGTCGACGGACAGTCTCATGCCGTCTTTTACCTCTGTCATGCAGGACATGATTATCCTGCCACTCGTGTCCTTGTCGTCCCTGAACAGTTTCACCGCGCACTGCCTGCATGCGCCTACGGAGCCGAGGACCGGATGCCAGCAGAAATATGGAATGTCGAAGCCGAGATCGAGGCAGGCCTCAAGGAGGTTACGTCCGTCCCCGACTTTGTACGGTTTATTTTCTATGTATATCGTCGCCATGATTCAAAATCGCCAATACCTGTTCCTGACACTTCTGCCATTGGCTCCTGCGCTTCGGTTCGACTGTTCTAAACTCATTCTGCTACAGCCACAAAACTCGCACCTTCGGTGCTCAGACAGTTGCGGCTGTTTAACGCGCCATTTCGCTAAGAACAATAACCGAATCCTCGCGAAGTCGCGTATGTCAGAAGTGTCTTGACTCTCCAACTCCTGAACTCTTAAATTTGCAACGTTTCAGTTTTACATGCTCCCCGAAATCCTCCCTGAAGTGGCGCAGGGCGCTTTCGAGCGAAAACATCGCGGCGGGTGCGAGCGTGCAGAAAGTATTGCCGGTATCGAGAAGCTTCGTATGGGTTTCGAGCAATTCGATGTCCTGCGCAGTGCCGCTACCTTCTTCCAGGGCTTCGAGCATCTGTACAATCCAGGGTAGTCCTTCGCGGCAGGGAGTGCACCAGCCGCAAGACTCGCGGGAAAAGAACCTCTGCAGGTTCAGCAGCATCCCGACTGGACAATTGCCGTCGTCAAGGACGATGACCGTCCCTGTGCCGAGGTGACTGCGGACTTTTTTCATAGAGGCAAAGTCCATCCTAGTATCAAGATGCTCTTCTGTCACGAAGTTGCTCGAAGCGCCTCCAGGCAATGCCCCGCGGAACTTCAGGCCCTCCTGCATGC